>NZ_JBGCCK010000004.1:0-368295 GCF_041262525.1 Streptacidiphilus sp. MAP12-20 | reverse complement strand
GCGGCCATCCAGCCCCCCCCCCCCCCGGGGGGGCCCCCCCCCCCCCCGCCCCCCCCCCCCCCCCCGGGGGGGCCCCCCCCCCCCCCCCCCGCGCCCCTGAGGTCTCAGCGGAGCAAGCTCTGAGCCATCGCGCGGCGAACGTTGGCCAGGCCACGGACGATCTGCGCAGTCACTAGCAGCAGGACGATTCCCGCGACACAGGTCCCGGTGATCTCCGGCAGCGTCGAGAGGTAGTGGGCATGGCCGTTGTTCTCCCAGAGCTTGAGGCCCGACCACCCCACGTACTTCGGGAAGACCCAGTGGTACGCCGGATATAGCGCCGCCGAGATCGACACGCTCCACAGCACGACCGCCACCACGAAGTTGAAGATCCCGACCGGCAGCATCAGCACGCTGTACAGCGCGGAGCGCCAGTTCGTGCCGTTCTTCAGCACCGCGCCGATCCAGGCCATCAGCCCCGGCCGGGAAGGCCTGAGCGGCTGAGGTGCGGCGATGTCCGCCTTCAGGAGGGCGCGGGCACGGGCGCGTTCCATCGCGCCGACGCCGCGCGCGCCGCCGACCGCCGCCGCCAGGACCGGCAGGCCGATGAAAGTGACCAGCGTGCCCGCGCCCAGCGCCAGCATCGTGATGACGTAGGTGAAGGAGGCGATCCCGACCGGCAGGTCGAGCACCAGATGCAGGGTCTCCCGCCAGGTGCGCGCCGAGAAGGGGGCCAGGAAGAACCGCGGCTCGCGCTGGACCGCGCCGCCGCCCGTTCGGGTGGTCATGCTGTACTCCGCGGTGCTGCTGCTCATCTGCTCTCGGCTCCCTCGTCGTTGCTGCTTCCTGCTGATGACAAGCCTGCCGTTCAAGGAGCGCGCGGGCACTGGGGTGCCTCGGTGTGTTGGAGGTGGGGCTACCCCCACCTCCGTTCGGGGGCCGTCACGTCACCTCAGCCGCGTGCGGTCGGTGACCACTCGGCTGAGGCCACTGGCCAGCCAGCGCTCGCCGTCGTGGTCGAGCTCCTTGGTGAGCACGTCCAGCGCGGCGAGGACCGTGCCGCCGCCGTCGTCCAGCGGCAGCGAGTACGGGCTCAGGGTGGGATCGTGCGAAGGGTCGCCCACTTCGCCGGGCTCGCTCGGCCACGCCTGCTCCTGCAGGGCGAGAGCCTGCGCACGGAGCTCGGGCGGCACGTCGGCTTCGGCGTAGCGGACGACCCTCGTCGACTCCGGTGAATCGGAATCGGATTGCTCTACTTCGGACCCAGGCACAGGACGAAACCGTAACCGCCCTGCCGCTGCGGGGCCTCCTCCTCGGTGGCTCCGCCGTCGGCGGGCTGCAGTGCGGTCACCTGGCTGTCGGTCGACTACTTGTTCAGCGCGAGGCAGAGAACCAGCGACCCACTGTTGCCGCCGGTCTCGGTGTAGGCCGAGTCGATGCCGGCCAGGCCATCGCACTGGTGGCTGTCGCTGCCGTCGATGACCTTCAACACCTTGTACTTGGCGTTCGCGTCCGAGCAGCTGATGACGTGGACGTCAGGGTTGCTGTCGGTGCCCTGGTTCTGCACGCAGTCCCCGGCCTTGGCGGTGCTGGGCGCGCCGGTCACCTGGTCATAGACGAACCATCCTGCGAACAGCACGACCACGACGCCGAGGCGGATGAGGATCTTCATGCCGAAGCGGGCGCCCTTCTTCGACGGCGCGGGTGCGGGCGGGGCGGCGAAGCCGGCGTTCGGGTCCTGGTAGGCGGGGGGAGGAGTGGTCACGGGTAATTTCCCTCGTTGTCTGGGCGCGAGCTGTGGACGGTCGAACGCTGCAGACTATTGATCAATGAGGGACAACTGTGCGAACGAGACGAAACCGTGTCAGCACAGCCGTTGAAGCGTGATCAGCGTCCGGTCAAATCCGGCCTTTTGCCGCCGATCTGACTCCCATTCTGCAGCTGCGCCCCCGTCAGGACGCCGACGTCGCCGCGTTCCGGGTGCGCCAGGGCAGCTCCGCCGTCACGACGGTCGGGCCGCCGACCGGGCTGCCGACCACGAAGACGCCGTCCACCGCGCGGATCCGCTCCGCCAGCCCGGCGAGGCCGCCGCCCCTGCGCTCCACCGCTCCGCCGACGCCGTCGTCCCGGACCTGCAGCATCAGCCGCTCGCCGCTGCGCCAGACCTCGACGTGCGCCGTCTGCGCCCGCGCGTGCTTCGCGGCGTTCGTCAGCAGCTCGCTGACGGTGAAGTAGGCGATGCCCTCGATCGCCGAAGCGGGCCGCTCGTCGAGCTCGACGCTGAGCCGGACCCCGCCCGGGATCCGGCAGCGCGAGGCGACGGAGGAGAGCGCCGCGTCCAGGCCGCGGTCGGTGAGGACGGCGGGGTGGATGCCGCGGGCCAGGTCGCGCAGCTCCTGCAGGGCGAGCTTCACCTCGCCGTGCGCGTCGGAGACCATCCGGGCGGCCGCCTCCGGGTCCTCCGTCAGCTTCTCCTTGGCGAGGCCGAGGTCCATCGCCAGGGCGACCAGGCGCGCCTGCGCGCCGTCGTGCAGGTCGCGCTCGATCCGGCGCAGGTCGGCCGCGGCCGAGTCGACGACCGTGCCGCGGTCGTCCTCCAGCTCGCGGACCCGCTCGTCGAGCGAACCGGGGGAGAGCAGTGAGCCCACCAGCAGTCGGTTCACGTAGCTCAGTCCGCGTGTGATCCACGGCAGCAGCGGGAACATCACGATCAGCGAGACCAGGGTGAGTGCGAAGGTGAGGATGCCCCAGGGCAGCATCACGACGAAGTAGAGCGCGGTACGCCAGGCCAGGCCGTCGCCGAGTACGGCCAGCGCCCGGTACAGCGGGCCCGACCGCTTCGCCTGCACGGGGAGCGGCTCGGCGACTGCCTCTCCCAGCAGCGCGCGGGCTCGCGCCCGCTCCATGCGCGAGGCGGCCCGCAGTCCGAAGAGGGCGCCCGCCAGAATCCAGATCCCCACGATCGTGAAGACCGTGCCGATGCCGACCGCGATCAGGGTGACAGTCAGCGCGAAGCCGAGAACACCGATCGGGAAATCGCTGAGCAGGTACGCGACCTCGCGCCACATCCGGGCGTCGAAGCGTGGGCGGGTCGCTGGCTCGGGCTTCATCAGATCCATGATCTCAGGCTGGCGGTTCCGACACCCCCAGCGCCATGGGGAAGGTAGCCGATCCGGGGTAGGGCCAGCCCTACCCCCGAGATCTCCACACGCGTCCCATCGGGTGGGCTGGGTTCACAGCTCGGACCGGCTGGGACCTAGACTCAAGCGCCGTAAAGAGAAGACTTAGCTGAGTACTACCGATCACCCACTCCGGAGGCGACCGAGCATGCAGGCCGTGCAGGCATTGGCGGCATCCCGAACGGGATACTTCCACGCCTACTCCGTCGTCGGCCTGATGGCGCTGATCGGCGTCCTCTTCGTCGGCACCGCGTTCGCCGCCAACCAGTTGCTGCGGCCCTACGCGCCGACCCCGGAGAAGCTGCTCGCGTACGAGTGCGGCGTGGACCCGGTGGGGGAGGGCTGGGCGCAGACCCAGGTCCGGTACTACGTCTACGCCTTCCTGTATGTGATCTTCGCGGTGGACGCGATCTACCTCTTCCCCTGGGCGACGGTCTACGCCCAGTCCGGTTTCGGTGCGACGACGCTGGTGGAGATGTTCGTCTTCATCGGCTTCCTCGCGGTCGGTCTGCTCTACGCCTGGAAGAAGGGCGTCCTGGAATGGTCGTGAACCTCGGCACGCCGGATCCCTCCCGGCCGGGCGGACCCGCCTCGGCGCTGGAGCCGCGACGGCTCGGTCCGCTGGCGCGGATGGCGCCGGACCCGATCAAGGTGGTGCTGAACTGGGGCCGCCGGTACAGCCTGTGGGTCTTCAACTTCGGGCTGGCCTGCTGCGCGATCGAGTTCATCGCGGCGTCCATGGCCAAGCACGACTTCATCCGGCTCGGCGTCATCCCCTTCGCGCCCGGCCCGCGCCAGGCGGACCTGATGATCGTCTCCGGCACGGTGACGGACAAGATGGCCCCGGCGATCAAGCGGCTCTACGAGCAGATGCCGGAGCCGAAGTACGTGATCTCCTTCGGCGCCTGCTCGAACTCGGGCGGCCCGTACTGGGACTCGTACTCGGTGACCAAGGGCGTGGACCAGATCATCCCGGTCGACGTCTACGTGCCCGGCTGCCCGCCGCGCCCGGAGGCACTGCTGCAGGGGATCCTGAAGCTCCAGGAGAAGATCGCGCGCGAGTCGCTGGCCGAGCAGTACGCCGTGCCGGCGGCTCCCTCGGTGCCGTCCGCCGCGGTGCTGTCGCGTCCGCTGGTGCAGGGGCCGGAGGGTGGTTCCGCGTGAGCTTGGACCTCTCCGTCGAGGAGATCGCTGCCGCAGTCGGGCCGTGGGCCACGGCGGCGGAGTCGTACGAGCTGCTGACGGTCGACGTGCCCGCGGAGCACTGGATCGAGGCGCTGACAGCGTGCAGGGACGGGCTGGGACTGCGGTACTTCGACTGGCTCTCGGCCGTCGACGAGCTGGGGGAGGGCTTCTCCGTCTGCACCCACCTGGCGCGAGTCGGCGAGGGTTCGACCGCGCGGCTGCTGCTGCGCACGCGCGTCCCGCGCGAGGCGGCGACGCTGCCGACCGCCATCGGCGTCTACGCGGGCGCGGCGTGGCACGAGCGTGAGACGCACGAGATGTTCGGCATCGGCTTCGAGGGCCACCCGCACCTGGTGACCCTGTTGCTGCCGGACGGTTTCGAGGGGCACCCGCTGCGCAAGGACTTCGTCCTGGCCGCGCGCGTGGCGAAGGCCTGGCCTGGTGCGAAGGAGCCGGGGGAGAGCGACCACGCCCCGGCGGAGGGCGCACGTCGCCGCATGCTCCCGCCGGGCGTCCCGGACCCGAACGAGTGGGGCCCCCTCGCGGGCACCCTCCCGCCCGCCGCGGAACGCCCCGCGCGCGGCGCCCGCGCGGCAGCCGCCGGCGGCCCCGCCGCCGACCGCCCCCGCCGCACCCGCTCCGTCTCCTCCGGCAGCACCAGCCAGCCCGAGCCCCCGGCGGCCGCCCCCGCGACCCCGGACGCCCCCTGGCAGTCCCCCGACTCCCCTGCCCCTCACCCCCGCCGCGCCCGCTCGGTGTCCGAGGGCAGCGTCAGCCAACCCCCTGAGCCGGCTGCACCAGCAGCCCCCGCCGCCGAGCCCGCGCCGGAGGCGTCGGGTGAGGGCGCTCCTGCCGCTGCGCCTGAGGCCCCTGCGGCCCCGTCCCCGGCCAGCCCGCCGGAGGCGGCTCCGGCGGGGAACGCGTCAGCGAAGCCCCCCGTCGCCGAGCCCGCGCCGGAGGCGTCGGGTGGCGGCGCTGCGCCTGCTGCACCTGCGTCTCCGTCGCCGGTCGGCCTGCCGGAGGCGGCTCCGGAGGGGAACGCGTCAGCGAAGCCCCCCGCCACCGAGCCCGCGCCGGAGGCGTCGGGTGGCGGCGCTGCGCCTGCGGCTCCGTCCCCCGAGCTTGCGCCTGCGGCCGCTGCGCCTGCGGCTCCGTCCCCGGAGCAGGCTGTGGAGCCCGCGCCGGAGGTCGAGAGCTCTGGCGCGAGCGACGCGTCTTCGCCGTCATCCCCCGTCGGCCCGGCGCAGGCACCCACGCAGGACGGCACCGGGACCGACGAGCCGACCGCCAATCCTGAGGAGGGCCGACCATGACCACGCTGGAAGCGCTCCTGCGCTGCCTCGCCGTGCTGGCTGTCTTTCTGACGGTGCCGCTCGTCATCGGGCAGACCGAGCACAAGGCCATGGCCCACATGCAGGGCCGGCTCGGCCCCATGTACGCCGGTGGGTTCCACGGTTGGGCGCAGCTCGTCGCCGACGGCGTCAAGTTCGCGCAGAAGGAGGACATCGTCCCCGCCGGTGCCGACCGGAGGATCTTCCAGCTCGCGCCCGCCGTCGCGCTCCTTCCGTACCTGCTCGCGCTGCTCGCGATCCCGCTCGGACCGGGTGATCTCGTCGGGCAGGCCATCGACGCCGGGCTGTTCTTCGTGCTCGCCGTGATGGGCATCGGCGTGCTCGGCTCGCTGATGGCGGGGTGGGCGTCGGCGAACAAGTTCTCCCTCCTCGGCGGCATCCGCACCGCCGCCCAGCTGATGGCCTACGAGCTGCCGATGCTGCTCGCCGCCGCGTCCGTCGCGATGGCGGCCGGGACGGTGTCCCTCACCGGGATCCTCGGCGCGTTCCACTGGTGGTGGGTGCCGTGGCAGCTCGTCGGCGGGTTCGTCTTCTTCACCTCCGGGCTCGCGGAGCTCCAGCGGCCGCCGTTCGACATGCCCGTGGCCGACTCCGAGATCATCTTCGGTGCCTACACCGAGTACACCGGCCTGCGCTTCGCGCTCTTCCTGCTCTCCGAGTACGCCGGCATCCTCGTCATCTGCGCGCTGACCTCCGTGCTCTTCCTCGGCGGGTGGCACGGACCGATGGCGCACAGCCTCGGCTGGCTGTGGATGCTGCTGAAGACCTTCGCCCTCGCGTTCGTCGTCATCTGGCTGCGGGTCACCTATCCGCGCCTGCGCGAGGACCAGCTGATGCGCTTCGCCTGGACCGTGCTCATCCCGCTCTCGCTCGCCCAGCTCGCCCTCACCGGCATCGTCAAGGTGGTGATCTCCTAGTGGCGCCCATCCCCGGCCGTGGTCTGGCCAAGGGCCTCGCCGTCACCCTGCGCACGATGACGAAGAAGACCGTCACCGCGCAGTACCCCGACGTGCAGCCCGAACTGCCGCCGCGCTCGCGCGGCGTCATCGCGCTGCTGGAGGAGAACTGCACCGTCTGCATGCTCTGCGCCCGCGAGTGCCCGGACTGGTGCATCTACATCGACTCCCACAAGGAGACGCTGCCCGCCGCCGAGCCGAACGCCCGCGCCCGCACCCGCAACGTGCTGGACCGGTTCGCGATCGACTTCTCGCTCTGCATGTACTGCGGCATCTGCATCGAGGTCTGCCCCTTCGACGCGCTCTTCTGGTCGCCGGAGTTCGAGTACGCGGAGGAGGACATCCTCGACCTCACCCACGAGCGCGACCGCCTGCGCGAGTGGATGTGGACCGTGCCCGCGCCGCCCGCGCTCGACCCGGCCGCCGAGGAGCCGAAGGAGATCGCGGCCGCCCGCAAGTCCGTCGACAAGGCGCTCGCCGCGGCTACCGCTGCAGCCGCCACAGCCGCAGCCGCCAAGGAAGAGGAGGACGGCGCGTGAACCTGACCACCTCGGGCTCTCTCTCCGCCGCGCATTCCTTCCTCTCGCCGACCGGCGTCGAGATCGTCTTCGTCCTCGTCGGCCTCGGTGTCGTCGGCGCGGCGCTGCTGACCGTCACCACCAAGCAGCTCGTCCACGCCGCGCTCTGGCTGGTCGTCGCGCTGGGCGGCCTCGCGATCGAGTACCTGCTGCTGACGGCGGAGTTCATCGCCTGGGTCCAGGTGCTGATCTACGTAGGGGCCGTGGTCGTTCTCGTCCTGTTCGGGCTGATGCTGACCCGAGCGCCCATCGGCGTCTCGCCCGACGCCGACTCCGGCAACCGCTGGGTCGCTCTCGGGGTCGCCCTCGTTGCCGCCGCGATCCTGGTCGCCCTCGTCGTCGACGCCTTCCGCGCCACCTGGATCGACCTCGGCACCGTGGCCGGCAGCACCCAGGCCAACGGCGTCACGCTGTTCCGCTACTGGGTGCTGCCCTTCGAAGCGCTCTCCGTCCTGCTGCTGGCCGCCCTCGTCGGGGCCATCGTGCTCTCCCGCCGCCACCGAGAGGAGCGCTGAGCACGGTGCATCTCGTCTATCCGGCCGTCCTCGCGGCCCTGCTGTTCTGTGTCGGGCTCTACGGCGTGCTCGCGCGGCGCAACGCCGTGCTGATGCTGATGTCCGTCGAGCTGATGCTCAACGCCGTCAACCTCAACCTCGTCGCCTTCGACGTCTGGCTGCGCGACACCCTGCACGCGGGCCAGGCGCTGACGCTGTTCACCATCACCGTGGCCGCCGCCGAGATCGGTCTCGGCCTGGCCATCGTGCTGCAGATCTTCCGCAACCGCGGCACCGCCGACGTGGACCGCGTCGGCCGCCTCACCGACGGCGACGAGCAGGAACAGCCTGCGGGAGATCTGCAGCCCCAGGGGAAGGCCGCTGTCGGATGACCCTCACCCTCGCGATCCTCGTTTCGCTGCTGCCGTTCCTCGGCGCGCTCGCCGGACTCGCGGCCGGTCGCCGCGCGCCCGGCCTGGTGCGTCCGCTGGCGGTGCTGCCGACGCTGACCGCCGCCGTCCTCGCGGCGGTGCTCGCCGCCGACCTCGGCACCGGTCGCCAGCTCGACGCCGCCACTCAGCTCACCCCGACCGGCGGCCTGCCGATCGCACTCTCGCTGCACCTGGACGGCATCGCCGTCCTCCTCGGCGTGCTCGTCACCGTCGTCGCGTCCTGCGTGCAGATCTACTCGACCGCGTACCTGCGCGAGGACCCGCGCTACCCCTCCTATGCCGCGCTGGTCTCGCTCTTCACGGCGGCGATGCTGCTGGTCGTCTACTCCGGCGACCTGATCGTGCTGCTGGTCGGCTGGGAAGTGATGGGCATCTGCTCGTACTTCCTGGTCGGCCACCACTGGGAGCGGGCCGACGCCCGGTCCGCCTCGATCAAGGCGTTCCTGGTCACCAAGCTCGGCGACGTCCCCTTCCTCTTCGGCATCTTCGTCCTCGCCGCCGACGCCGGGACCTTCCGGATCAACGGCGTCCTCGGCGCGGCGGCCTCCGGCCACCTGCACCACGCCACGCTCGCCGCGCTGCTGCTGCTCTGCGGCGTGGCCGGCAAGTCCGCGCAGTTCCCGCTGCACACCTGGCTCCCGGACGCGATGGCCGGTCCGACCCCCGTCTCGGCGCTGATCCACGCGGCGACGATGGTGGCCGCCGGCATCTATCTGGTCGCCCGGCTGCTGCCGGTCTTCCTGCTCTCCACGGTCTCGCTCGTGGTCCTCGGCGTGATGGCCGTGATCACCATGATCGGCTCGGGGCTCTGTGCGCTGGCGCAGGACGACATGAAGCGGGTGCTGGCCTACTCGACGATCGGTCAGCTCGGCTACATGGCGGGCGCGCTCGCCGTCGGCGACCGCGATGCCGCGCTCTTCCAGCTGGTGACGCACGGCGCGTTCAAGGCGCTGCTCTTCCTCGCCGCGGGCGTGGTCATCCACGCCGCCCACACCAACTCCCTCACCGCCATGTCCGGGATGGACGGCCTGCGCCGCCGCGTCCCGGACGCCTACGCGACGATGGGCATCGGCCTGCTGGCGCTCGTCGGGCTGCCGCCCTTCTCCGGCTTCTTCAGCAAGGAGTCGGTCCTCACCGCCGCCGAGCACGCCGCGACGGGCGAGGCCCTGACCGGCGGCCTCGGCCCGGCGGGCAACGTCCCGAGCGCGCTCGGCTGGACCGTCCTCGTGGGCGGCCTGGTCACCGCGCTGCTGACGGCCGCCTACGCCGCACGGCTGTGGCTACTCGCCTTCCACCCGCGCGGTGCGCAGGCCGAGCAGGCAGCGCCGTCGCCGGATGCGCCGTCCGCCGAACCGGCGGCCATGCGGTGGACGCTGTGGGTGCTCGCCGTGCCGACCCTCGCGCTCGGCCTGGCCGGGCTCCGGCCCAACTGGCTGCCGGCCTGGCTGGACGGCGTCTCGCTCACCCCCTCGCTGCTCACCGCCGTCCTGGGTACCTGCGTGGCGTTGCTCGGCTTCGGCCTCGCCTACGCAGCCTGGCGCCGCGCGACCGCGACTGCGACCGAGGGCGTCGTCGCCGATCCGGGCCGGGTGCTGCTCGGCCCGCTCTTCGGGGCCGCCCGCGACGGCTTCGGCGTTGACAAGCTCTACGACCGCGTCTTCGTCCGTCCCGTGCTCGCCGCCGCGCAGCTGGTCGCCTTCCTCGACCGCGAGGTCGTCGAGACCTACGTCAAGGGCGCCGCCGGCAGCCCCGGCCTGCTCGGTCGCGCCGTGCGACGCGCCCAGAACGGCAACGCCCAGGGCTACCTGAACGCGCTGTTCGCCGGCGTCGTCGTCCTCGCCGTCCTCGTGGCGGTGGCGCAGTGACCCCCACGCCCGCCGCCTCGGAGGCGACCACCCGATGACCGCCCTGCTCCTCGCCCTCCTCGCGCTGCCGCTGCTCGGCGCCGCCGCCACGCTCGTGCCCGCCCTCGGCGGACGCCGGGCGCTCTGGCTCGGCGTCGCCGTCACCGGCGCGGACCTGGCCGTCGCCGTCGCCCTGGCCGCGGGCTTCGACCTGCACACCCCGGCCCGGATGCAGGGCGTCACCGACGTGGCCTGGATCCCGGCGCTGAACGTGCGCTTCCACCTCGGCGTCGACGGCATCTCGCTGCCGCTGCTGGTGCTGACCGCGCTGCTGACCTTCCTCTGCGCGCTCTACTCGCTCAAGCGCCTGCCCGCGGGCGGCAGCGAGCGCGGCTGGACGGGACTGCTGCTGCTCCTGGCCACCGGCATGCTGGCCACCTTCGCCGTGCTCGACCTGCTGCTCTTCTTCGTGGCGTTCGAGATCGTGCTGGTGCCCATGTACTTCCTGATCGCCCGTTGGGGCGGGGAGAACCGCGGACCGGCCGCCTTCCGGTTCATCCTCTACACGCTGCTCGGCTCCGCCGTCATGCTGCTGGGCCTGCTGCTGCTCGGGCTCAAGGCCGGCACCTTCGACATGAGCGCCCTCGCCACCCGCCACGGCCTCGGGCTCTCCCGCAACACCCAGATCCTCGTCGTCCTCGCCATCGGCCTCGGGCTCTCCGTCAAGGCGCCGATGTGGCCCTTCCACAGTTGGCTCCCGGACGCCCACACGGCCGCGCCCACCGCAGGCTCCGTGCTGCTGGCCGGTGTGCTGCTGAAGATGGGCACCTACGGGTTCGTCCGGGTGCTGCTGCCGAGCACGCCCGAGGGCATGCACGTGCTGGCGCCCTACCTCGGGGCTCTCGCCGTCGTCGGCATTCTCTACGGCTCGCTGGCCTGCCTCGCGCTGGTCCGCCCCGGCGGGAAGGGCGACCTCAAGCGGCTCATCGCGTACTCCTCCGTCGGCCACATGGGCTTCGTGCTGCTCGGCATCGCGACGCTCACGCCCGTCGGGGTCAACGGCGCGCTCTTCGCCAACATCGGCCACGGTCTCATCACCGGCCTGCTCTTCTTCCTGGTCGGCGCCGTCAAGGACCGCTACGGAACCGCCGACCTCGACGCCCTCGCCGGGGCCGGCGCGGACACCGGGGCCGCGCTCTACGGCAGTGCCCCGCGCCTCGGCGGTCTGCTCGCGTTCGGCGCGGTGGCCAGCCTCGGCCTCCCCGGCCTCGCCGGGTTCTGGGGCGAGCTGCTGGCCATGCTCGGCGCCTTCCAGCCTGCGGCCGGTCTCTCCCGGCCGACCTACCTGGTGCTGATGGCGCTGGCCGGTCTCGGCACGCTGCTCACCGCGGCGTACCTGCTCTCCGTCGTCCGCCGGGTCTGCATGGGCGACCCCGCCCAGCCCTCTCCGGCCGTCGCCGCCACCCCCGCCATCGCGGACGTCCACGGCTACGAGGCCGCCGCCTGGACCCCGCTGGTGGCCCTCACCGTGGCGGCCGGGCTCTGGCCCGCGCTGCTGCTGGGGCTGACCACGCCCGCCGTCAAGGCGCTGCTCGGAGGCAGCTGAGCCATGCTGAACATCGCCGTCCCCGCCCCCGGTTCGCTGATCCAGTCGATCGACTGGCTCGCCGTCGCACCGCCGCTGGTGCTCGCCGCACTGGCACTCGTCGTCCTCGTCGCCGACCTCTTCCTGCCGCCGGCCAGGAAGGCGGTGCTCGGCTGGCTCTCCGTGGCCGGCTTCGTCGCCGCGCTCGCGCTGTTGCTGCCGCTGCGCGACGGCCACCGCTCGACCTTCTGCACGAAGACGGGCGCGGTGGGTGACGCGTTGGGCTCGTGCTCGTACGTCGCCGACCACTTCGCGCTGGCCTTCCAACTGCTGGTGCTGGCCGGAGGGCTGCTCGTCGCGCTGCTCTCGCTCTTCTCCGTCGACGAGGACCGCCTGCCCGCCGGGGAGTTCTGGTTCCTGCTGCTCGCCTCGGCCTGCGGCGCGGCACTGCTGCCCGCCTGCCGTGACCTGGCTTCGCTCGTCGTCGCGCTCGAACTCACCTCGCTGCCCGCGTTCGCGCTCGTCGCGCTGCGCCGCGACGGACGCGGCGGGGAGGCCGCGCTGAAGTTCTTCCTGTCGTCGGTGACGGCCACGGCGGTCACCCTGCTGGGCGTCAGTTTCGTCTACGCCGCCACCGGCAGCCTCTACCTTGACCGGATCGCCGTCGCGCTGCCCCACGTCCAGCCCCAGCTGCAGACGCTGGCCGCCGTCGGCACCGTGCTCACGCTGGTCGGCTTCGCCTTCAAGACGGCGGCGGCGCCCTTCCACTTCTGGGTGCCCGACACGTACGCCGGCGCCCCCGTCCCCGTCGCCGCGTATCTCTCCGTGGTCGGAAAGGCTGCCGGACTGGCCGGCCTCGCCGCAATCGCCGTGCTCGGTTTTCACTCGTACGGGCGAGACTGGGGTACCGCGCTTGCCGTACTCGCGGCGCTGACCATGACGATCGGCAATGTCGGCGCGCTGCGCCAGCGCGCCGACGCCCCGCAGAGCGCGGTGAGGCTGCTGGCCTGGTCCTCCGTCGCCCAGGCGGGCTATCTGCTCGTCCCGATCGCGGCGGCGGGCTTCGACCGCGGCGCCGGAGCGGGCGCGATCGGCTCGACGGTGGCCTTCGGGCTCATCTACGGCCTGGTCAACCTCGGCGCCTTCGCCGTGGTGATGCTGGGCGGCACCCGCCTCGACGCCTACCAGGGCCTCTTCGCCCGGCGGCCCGCGGTGGCGCTGGCGATGGCCTTCTTCCTGCTCAACCTGGCCGGCCTGCCGCCGGGAGTGGTGGGGCTGTTCGGCAAGGTCGTGGTCTTCCGCGCGGCGGTGGACGCGGGCCTGGGCTGGCTGGCCGTCATCATGGCGGTGAACGTCGTCGTTGCCCTGTACTACTACCTGACCTGGACGGCGAAGCTCTTCCAGCCCGCCGCGCCGTCGGAGGCCCCGGCCTCGAGCCGCCCGCTCCCCACCGCGCTCACCGTCGCGGTCGCCCTCGCGACCGTCCTCGGCGTGGCCCTGTCGATCGCCCCCCAAGTCGTCCTCCAACTCGCCTCCGGCTCCCTCTTCGGCTAGGGCCTTCCCGGCGAGGTCTGCGGGCGACCGGTCCGGACCTGACCGGGTAGTCGGCGCTCGCCGCAGGCCGCTTCGCCTGTCGCACGGGCCCGGGCTCCGCGCGCCGTCCTCGCGGACCGTCCGGCGCAAGCGGGTTGCGGGCTTTGCCCGAGTTGCGTGCGAGCCCTGCACAGGTGAGAAGGGAACTAGAAAGTCCGTCTCGCCCGTTGAAATATCCGAACGGGCTGTGAAAGACACCCACCGACGCACGTCCCGGAGGGCATCCGTGCACCGCCAGCACAACGGCCTCAAGACGGCCGTACTCCTCGGCGCGATGTCCGCGCTGATCATTGTGATCGGCAGCTTCTGGGGCCGGACCGGGCTCGTCATCGGCCTGGTCATCGCCCTTGCGACGAACGGCTTCGCGTACTGGAACAGCGACAAGCTGGCGCTGCGCTCCATGCGGGCACGTCCGGTCAGTGAGATCGAGGCGCCGGTGATGTACCGGATCGTCCGTGAGCTCTCCACCTCCGCACGGCAGCCCATGCCCCGGCTCTACATCTCCCCGACCGACGCCCCCAACGCCTTCGCCACCGGCCGCAACCCGCGCAACGCCGCGGTCTGCTGCACCCAGGGCATCCTCAACATCCTCGACGAGCGCGAGCTGCGCGGCGTCCTGGGACACGAGCTGTCCCACGTCTACAACCGGGACATCCTGATCTCCTCGGTCGCCGGCGCGCTGGCCTCCGTCGTGATGTTCCTGGTCAACTTCGCCTGGCTGATCCCGATCGGCCGCAGCGACGACGACGAGGGCCCGGGCCTGGTCGGCATGCTGCTGATCATGATTCTCGGCCCGCTCGCGGCGAGCATCATCCAGCTCGCCGTCAGCCGCTCCCGCGAGTACCAGGCCGACGCGTCCGGCGCCCAGCTCACCGGTGACCCGCTGGCGCTCGCCAGCGCCCTGCGCAAGCTGGAGCGCGGCACGCAGCAGCTGCCGCTGCCGGCGAGGCCCGAGCTGGAGACGGCGAGCCACATGATGATCGCCAACCCGTTCCGCGCCGGTTCCGGCGGTGGACTCGCCACCAAGCTGTTCTCGACCCACCCGCCGATGCCGGAACGGATCGCCCGGCTCGAGACGATGGCGGGCTACCAGCCGCAGCGCTAGCCGCGCCGAAGCAGCTCAGCCCAGCCCGAACCAGCTGAGCACCGTCTGGACCAGCAGGATCGTCGACATCGCCGCCACGCCCACCACCACGATCGTCGCCGCGATGCGGAACTTCGGACCGTTCGCCGCCGCGCCGAGCAGACTGCGACGGTTGGTGAGGATCAGCAGGTAGACCAGCACGATCGGAGTGATCAACCCCTGCAGTACCTGCGTGCCGATGAGCAGCTGGATCACGTCGATCGGGGTCAGCGCCACCGCCGCGCCCAGCGCGATCTGCGCGGTGAACAGGCTCAGGAAGAAGGGCGCGTCCCTGAACGAGCGTGAGACCGAGCGCTCCACTCCGGCCGCCTCGCCGATCGCGTAGCTGGCCGACAGCGGCACCACCGCTCCCGCCAGTGCGGATGCGCCGATCAGGCCGATGGCGAAGAGCAGTTCCGCGCTCTGTCCGGCCACCGGCTGCAGCGCCTTGGCCGCGTCCGCCGCCGAGGACAGCGGACCGGTGCCGCCGATCGCGGACGCCGTGGCGATGATGATCGTCAGGCTGATCACGCAGGCGAAGACCGCGCCGATGATCGCGTCGGCGCGGATCAGCGGGTAGTCCTCGGCCCTGGTGCCCCGGTCCACGACACCGGCGGCGGCGTAGAACTGCATGTACGGGCTCACCGTGGTGCCGATCAGCGCGACGGCCAGCAGGATGAAGTCCTTGTCGCCCTGCAGGTGCGGGATCACCAGGTTGTGGCCGACCGTGCCCCAGTGCGGCTTGCCCAGGATCATCGCGATCGGGTAGGCGAAGAAGACCAGCGACATCACCAGGAAGATCCGCTCGGCGTACCGGTAGGAGCCGAACAGAACCAGGGCCCACAGCAGCAGCGCGGCAGGCGGGATGATCGCCCACTTCGGGACACCGAGCAGCTCGAAGGCCGCACCGATGCCCGCGAACTCGGAGACGACCAGGCCGGTGTTGGCCAGCAGGAGGCAGCTCAGCGCCAGCGCGGTGGCCCGCAGGCTGAACTGCTCGCGGATCAGCGCGCCCAGGCCTTTGCCGGTGAACGCGCCGAGCCGGACCGCCATCTCCTGCACCAGCACGAGGGCGACGGTGACCAGCACCATGAAGAAGAGCGTCCCGTAGATGTACTGCGCCCCGGCACTCGCGTAGGTCGCGATCCCGGCCGCGTCGTTCCCCGCGTTCGCCGCGACCAGTCCCGGCCCGGCCACGCCGACCAGCGCGGCGAGTCGGCCCCAGCGGCTCCACCGGGTCACCCGGCCGAGCACCGGCACCCGGGCCAGGCCCCGGGTGAGCCCGCCCCGTGCGACGGCGGGACCGGGAGCGCCTGTCTCCTCGGCGGGGGCGCTGTCGGTGTCCAGACTCACTGCAGGAACCTCCGGAAGTGCAGGCGGCCACGGGCCGGCAGCAGGTAGTCGAGGACGTCGTCGGCCAGGATCCGGCCGAGCGGCCGCTGCTGCTCGTCGACGACCAGCAGCGAGGACGCGCGAGCGGCGACCAGCTGTTCGGCCACCTCGCTGAGCCGCGCGCCGGCCTCCACCGCGTCGTGGCGGCCGAACTGGGCCAGCCAGTCGGCCAGCTCGCCCATCGTGGTGCGGTCGTCGGCCACGGCCACGTCGAAGAGCGGGATGTCCGCGAGCAGCCGACCGTCCGCGCTGACCAGGGCCACGGCGTCGATCTCGGTGCGGTGCTCGGCGGAGGTCGCCAGCTCGGCCCGCAGCTCGGCGACGGTCTGCTCGCGCCGGGCGGTGACCAGACGCGTCGTCATGGAGCCGCCCGCGGTGTCCTCCGGGTAGGCGAGGAGGTCGCGCAGCTGCGCCGCCTCGGCGTCCGGGATCCGGGTGAGCAGCTGCTCGCGCTCGTCGCTGTGCAGGTCGCGCAGGGCGTCGACGGCCTCGTCCGGCTCCATCTCCTCGACCAGCCGGGCGGCGCGCTCGGGCGGGGCCTCGCGGAGCAGGTTCTCGAGCTCGGCCGGCTCCATCTCCTCCAGCGCGTCGGCGGCGTGGCTGGGGTCGAGCATGGCCAGCAGCTGCTGGCGCTCGGAGCGGCCGAGGTCCTCCAGCAGGTCGGCCAGCTCGGACGGGCGGAGCCGGTGCAGGGCCCCGCGCGAGGCGCGCAGCCGGACCTCGGCGGGGCCGTCGGTGGCGTGCTCGGCGAAGGGGGCGACCGTCTGCCAGTCCACCACTCGTTCGGGTGTAGCTCGCGCCTGCCAGCGGCGCGGGCCGAGTCGGCGCAGTAGGGTGGGCAAGCTGACATCGACTCCGACCAGCAGCACCCGGCCGCCGACGGGCGCGAGGTAGAGGTCGGCGGCCCGGTTCACCTGCACGCCGTCGACGTCGACGAGTTGATGGTCCAGCACGTCGCGCCCGAGCAGCACCTCGCCGGGGCGGCGGACGAATTCACTGAGATCCATGCGCGCGCTGCGCAGCTGCACCCGGTCGCCGGAGATCTGGCCGATGGCTGAGGCGGTGAGGAACGAGCGGCGCCGGCCCACGCGGACGACGAGCCCGGTCACGGGCGGGTAGGTCTCGTTGCCGTAGAGCCGGGCCACGACGTCGACCACGCGGCCGACCTCGTCGCCCAGCGGGTTGAGCACGGGCCGGCCAGTCAGTCCGGCGAGCGAGACGAGCGCCTCGCGCACCGAGCGCAAGGCGGTGGCCTGGCGTACCAGCTGCACGCGGCGGCCGCGCAGCTTGGCCGTCGTGGACATCAGCACGGTGTTGGACGTGTCGGACGTCATGCGGAAACACCCCCTAGACCCGCGAGACGCGGGAGCAGGGCAGCACGCGACCGGCAACCTTGGGCTGAGGAGAGGCGCGTTGTGGGGGAACGCGCCTAGCGCAGGGCGGCCGACCTCGTGCGGCGGGAGAATGCGAAGGACGAGGCGAGGCTGGGGTAGGGCTGACTATGGCCCGGACTACTGTCCATGGCTCGCCTCCTTCCGGTCGGTGACGCCTTGACGTCCTGGCGTCGCTACGACTCGGCAAGGAGCGGCCGGCACCTCAAAGGAAAGAGGTGTCCCGGACGCCTCACCGAACTGAGGTGCCGCTGACAACCTGGCGGATTCTACCCGTGTGGACGAGGACCACGCCATCAGTCCAGCTCCACGGCCCCGAGGCGGCTTCGTGCTGTCCGTGGCAGACTCCGAAGGTAGGAACGAACGTAAGGACTCAGGGAGAGAGACGGGACTCACGCGTGAAGCTCATCAACTTCGTCCTCAACGTGGTCTGGCTGGTGTTCTGCGGCTTCTGGATGGCGGTCGCCTACGCGGTCGCCGGGCTCATCTGCTTCGTCCTGATCATCACGATCCCGTGGGCCATCGCCTCCTTCAGGATCGCGGGCTACGTGCTGTGGCCCTTCGGCCGCACGACGCGCGAGCGCACCGACGCGGGCGCGGCCTCCTGCGCGGGCAATGTGGTCTGGCTGATCGTCGCGGGCTGGTGGCTGGCCCTGGGCCACCTGGTGACCAGCATCGCGCTCGCGGTGACGATCATCGGCCTGCCCTTCGCCTGGGCCAACCTCAAGATGATCCCGATCTCGCTCATGCCGCTGGGACGCGAGATCGTCTCCACCGACGACCGCTTCGCAGGCTGGTGACGTCCGCACGCGTCCGTCTGTTCAGTCGCCGACGGCTTCCCGAAGCCGGCGGAACTCCGCGGCGATCGCGTCCAGGGTGTAGTGGGCATTGAGTCCGCTGGGGTTGGGCAGCACCCACACCTCCGTCGCCTCCGTACCGCTACTGCCCAGCCCCTCCGACTGCCGCCCGACCACGGCCTTCGACCGACCGAAGGCCGTCCGGTACGCCCCGATGCCGAGAACGGCCAAAGCCCGAGGCCGCCACCGCTCCACGCGCTCGACCAGCGCCTTGCCGCCGTCCCGGTATTCCTCGGCGGTCAGCTCGTCCGCCTGGGCGGTGGTCCGGGCCACGACGTTGGTGATGCCGAGCCCCAGCGCGAGCAGTTCTCCCTGCTGCTCCGGCAGCAACCGACGCGGCGTGAACCCGCTGCGGTGGAGCGCCGGCCAGAACCGGTTCCCCGGCCGCGCGAAGTGATGTCCCGTCGCCCCGGACCACAGCCCCGGGTTGATCCCGCAGAACAACACCCGCAGGTCCGGCCCGATCACGTCGTCGATCGTGCGGTCCTGTGCGGCGGCGAGCTGTTCGGGTGTCGGCTTCACCCGCAAAGTCTCGCACCGCCTCAGTGCGTCCCCGCAGCGGCGTCCTGCTGTACCCGGACGATGGCCTTGCCGATGGTGACTCCCCGCATCATGTCGAGGAAGGCGTCGACGATCCGATCGAAGCCGTCCACGACGGTCTCCGCGGGCACCAGCGCCCCGGACTGCAGCAGCGGCACCGCGAATGCCTCCAGCTCGGCCCTCGCGTCCAGGTGCTCGCGCACCAGGAAGCCTTCGAGGCGCAAGCTCTTGCCGACGATGTCGTAGAGGTTGAACGGCGCGGCCGGCGGCCGGTCGGCGCTGTCGTACTGGGCCACCGCGCCGCACCAGGCGATCCGGCCGTGGTCGCGGAGCCGGGAGATCGCTCCTTCCAGGTGGGCGCCGCCCACATTGTCGAAGTACACGTCGATCCCGTCCGGCGCGGCCTTGGCCAGCAGCTCGCCCACCGACCCGTCGTGGTAGTCGAAACCGGCGTCGAAGCCGAGCTCCTCGGTCAGCAGCTGAGCCTTCTCCGGGGAGCCGGTGCTGCCGACGATCCGACCCGCACCGAGGTGACGGGCGAGCTGTCCCGCTGCGGAGCCGACCCCGCCGGCCGCCGAGGAGATGAAGATGTCCTCGCCCGGCTTGAGCCGCGCCACCCGGGTGAGTCCGACCCACGCGCTCAACCCCGTTCCGCCCAGCACGCTGAGGTGCGCGCTCAGCGGCACCCCCGCGTACGCGGGCAGCACTCGGACCTCCTCCGGCCGGACCAGTGCGTGGGTGCGCCAGGCCATGCGGTGGAAGACCAGGTCCCCGACAGCGAGCCCGGGTGTCGTGGAGTCCACCACCCGTCCGATCGAGCGGCCCTCCAGGGGCGCGTTCAGCGCCCAGGCGCCGTCCATCGCCTCGCGCATGTAGGGATCGACGGAGAGGTAGAGATTCTCGACGAGCGCGGTCCCGGCGAGGACGGTCGGCAGCGGCTCCGTGACGAAGGCGAAGTCCGCTGCGACGGCTGCGCCGCGAGGGCGGGCGATCACCTGGACGAGACGATTGACGGTGGGGGTGAAGGTGGCGGTCATGGTCCGACCGTAGAAACCAGGGCCGGCGGCTGGTACTCCTCGGTGTTCATGGATCCCCGTGATCCATGAACACCTTTCATGGGAAACGTCTCCTCGCGACTACGCTTCCTGTCATGGCCGATCTCGCACCGCAAGAACTGCGCGTCCTCGTCGCGGTCGCCCGCGCCGGCAGCTTCACGGCCGCCGCCGAGCAGCTGGGCAGCACGCAGTCCGCGGTGTCGCACACGGTCCGCACGGTTGAACGGAAGCTGGGTGCCGTCCTCTTCACCCGTGGTCGGCTGGGCGCTGCGCCGACCCCGGCGGGCGAACGTGCGGCCGCCCACGCCCGGCGGATCCTGCGGCTCATGGACACCCTCGCGATCGAGACCCGCGAGGCGGCGCGCGGTTCCGAAGAGATCGCCGGCCCGCTCCGGATCGCGGCTTTCCGCAGTGCCGCGACCCATCTGCTGCCGCCCGTCCTGCTGCGACTGAGCAAGCGTCACCCGGCGCTCGAGCCCCAGGTGGTGATCGTCCGAGAACTGGGCCGAGGCACGGCGGGTGAGGTTGCCGACGGCCGCGCCGACCTCGGCATCGCCACCCTCGACCCCTCCGCGACCACCCTGCCCGGCGTGACGGCCACCCCGCTCTTCCGAGAGCCCTACGCTCTCGTCTACCCGGAGGGAGCGACGGACCCCAAGGCCCTTCCGCTGGTCGACTGGGTCGAGAACTGCGGTTCCTGCACGCGCGACTGGTGGCGCGCCCAGGACTGGATCCCCTGTGCCCGGCTCTCGGCCGAGGATGACGTCTTCGCCCTCTCCCTGGTCGCCGAGGGGCTCGGCATGTCGATCATGCCTTGGCTCTCCCTCACCGACCTGCCCCCGAAGGTGGCACGCACCGACCTCGGCGCGCTCCCCCCGACCCGCGACGTCGGCTACGTCACCACCCCGGAACTCGCCCGCACCAGCGCGCTCCGCGCCCTCATCCGCGAGCTCCGCTCCACTCCCCTCCCGGCCGGCCTCCTGCCGGCCCGCCCCGCCGTCGGCCCGCACGGCTGACCGTGCGACACACGAGGGCCGCAGCGGGGGAGGCGTGCCTCTCCCACTGCGGCCCTCGTCGCGATGGTCCGTTCCGGCGACTAGCGGTAGTTCACGTACTGCACGAGCACCGCGCTGACCTGCAAGGGTGCGGAAATCATGGCGCTGACCTGCGAAAACTCCCTTCGGTGGTTTTCGCTGGTCAGCGCCGTTTTCATGTGCCGAGTGCCCTGTGAGTGCCCTGAGGCGGCCTCTTCGACGGTGCGTTTGAGTGACTCGCGGCTGCTCGCCATCCATTGCACGAGGAGCCCGTCGAGGCAGCGCCGCGACGCGGGGCTTCAGATGTTGACCGGCTTGTCAGTGTCCACCCCTAGCATGGGTGTTGTCTGCATCGGCACTGGAAGGGGGGCCATGGCAAAGGTTCTCGGGACGAAGAGGACTGAGCGGGCGGGCGTGAATGAGTTTCGGTCCTTAATGGAATCCGCTGGCCACATCGTGCAGGAAATCGATGGCGGCAATGACTACGGCGAGGACTGTTATCTGAGCTTCACTGAGCGAGGCGAGCGTACTGGTGACATCGTCTCGGTTCAGGTCAAGAGTGGGCTGAAATACCGTCGGGCTGTTGGCTATGGAATCCCATGTCGGGGGCATGTCGAAGATTGGTCGCGCAGCCGGATTCCCGTAATTGGAGTGGTCTTCGATCCGGAGATCGGCAAGCTCTATTGGGTCAACATGACGGCGTACCTCCTCGATGAGATTGCCCGGGGGAGGCGTCCGCGATCTATCCCTCTGCAAGAGAACTCAGTTCTGGATCGCCAGACTGTATCTTCCGTGGTTGGTTCCATTCGGCGATTTATTGCCCGGGATGATGGACCAAGGTCGAGTGGTCCTGGCGGGGTCCGGCGCGTCGCAAGGGCGATCCGGCGGTACAACAACCGTCATGCGAACGATGTCGAGAAGATGTGGGAGAGTGAGCGCCCTCTTCCTGAAGCTGTGGCTCAGGTTGAGTTCTATGACAGGCATCCGAACTTCCTCGCCAATGCCGCGAAGTACCTAACCATGCTGGTGATGGGTGTCAGTCTTGCCATGACTGGGCCGGGGCTGCGTGAGGCGGCCCAGAAGAACCACCAAATGGGCTGGATGTGGTTGCTGTGCTTCTATGGGACAATCGCCTATTTGCTCAGGCTTGGCTGGAAGGACTCTAATAGGCGAAGGGCTGCGACCCTGCGAATTGGAGCGTACTTCCTCTTTTTCTCTGGGTGGTACATCGCGTTTGGCGGATCTAGATTCTGGCCGGTGAATCAGACCTACGAGTCAATCTTCGTTGACGAGATGCCAACCATTGCTCAGGTTGCCGTCTTCCAGATCGGGGGCAGCTACGTGCTTCGGGAGATTGCGAGGCGCCGTCGGCTGAGGGCTCTGCACGGCCATGAAGCCTCTGAATGACTTGCGTGGTGCTTCCTGATCGGCCGTGCCCGGCCTGGGCTGCAACCTGATCGGCTCGCGAGAGCTCGCGAGCAGGTAAGGTCACGCCGCGTTCGGGTCGGATCGGCCCTCACGCTCAGCCAACTGAACCTCGCAAGCCACGGCCGTCAAGGCCGGGGAGCCGGCGTCGGGTGTCTGTGAGTGCGTGGGCTCACGCGGCTATGTCGACCCAGCGGCGGCACACACTCGCGATGGTGACGAGACTCTGGTACTCGACGTCCTGACTGTCGGGCACCGGCTGCTGATCAGTAAGGCGCTTGTCCAGCCACTCGATGATCCCCTCGCGGAGGCCGGCGGGAACCACGGGCGTGCCCCAGAGGTGGTATCCGGTCTGGACGGGCGTCCGGAGAGCGGCTTCAAGGTCTTTGACTGCTTTCCGCGCCGCAGGGACGGAGGCGGGCGAATCGAGCGCCGCGAGGGTCGCTTGGACCTGCGTCACGCGGTCGACCGTCAGGGTGCAGACCTTCCGCATGCGCTGGTGCACCTTGAAGATGAAGGCTGCGGTCGCCACGATGACACCGGCTGGCCAGGTGAAGGGCACATGTTGTCCGGTCGCGTGCACGATCGCCCCGGTGATGACCATGACGCCGAACGCGAATACGGGCATGAAGCCCGCGTGAATGAGCCCCGCGCGACGCAGCCGCCACAGGAGTTGCCGTTCAGTGACGACGGTCATGTTGGGCTCGGTCAGTGACGCCGCGGAGCGCATGGTCAAGGCGAGGCCAAATGCCAAGGTGCCGGCGTAGTACCGCTGGCCTGCGGCCCCGGTAAGGATGAGGCAGACGCCCACTGCAAGGATGAAGGCGATGTAGACCCACCCGGGGAGACGATCGTTCAGCCGCCGCGTTGTTGCGGTCCACCAGGCGGGGACGGTGAAGAGGAGGACGGTCCCCTGCGCAACGAAGATTACCGAGCCGATGCAGTCCATCACTCGGAGAAGTGGTTCTCCGTGGCTGTAGATGGCACTCAAGGGTCCTGCGACGCTGACGAAGTAGAGCGCGGTGCCCGCAGTGCGTTCGCGGCGTGTGCCGCGCAGCCGGAACGAGCTCCGGCCCGCCCACTTCATCCTCGCAAGTGCTGTCACCCGCATTGAGATCCCCCGATTTTGGCCACCCACTTTGGCCAGTCCCACTGATCGTTGCTCCCAGTTGTGCCGCGCCCGAGTCTTCGACGAGGGGCTCTGATGCCGTGCGGTGGCCAGACGGGTTCCTGTGGCGTCATCGCTTCCCTGATGTGCCGACTCAGAGCCGCCCGACGATGACCCCACCCAAGCAGGTGATCTTGAATGCGTTATGGTTCCCAATTTCGTTGATCGCGAGCTCCCTCGCGTGCGCGAGGGTCGCGTCAAAGGGCACACCCAGTTGATCTGCCCAGGCTTCATATGAGGCCAGGTGGGCGATTGCGGGTGCCGGGTCGGTGAGTTCGATGATTCCTGGCAGCTCGATGACGTGTACATCGGAAAGGTGCTCGCTCAGAAGGGCCGGGGCCTTCTCTAGAGAGAAGCGGGAACTAAGCGAGACACGGGACGGGCCCTCCGCCGCCCCTAGGACTTCGGCGGCGGCCTGACGCCACAGTCGGTCGAGTTCCTGCTTGTCGGTGTCGCTGTTGGTGGACGCGATCACGAGTCCGCCGGGCTTGAGCACACGGGCCAACTCACCGATCGCGGCCGGGATGTCCGGGACGTGGTAGAGCATGTGCATCGCCAGGACGGCGTCCACGGAGGCGTCGGCGAGGGGGAGCGCCTGAGCATCGGCGACCACGGCCGGGCCAGGTACGTCAGCGAGGATTCCGGCGGAGATGTCCATCCCGATGACCTGGAGGTCAGGGCGGTCGTGGTGGAGGCGTGTGACGAACTTCCCGTTGCCGCAGCCGACGTCCAGGACGGTTCCCGCGACCCCAGCGAGTTGCTCGACGACGATGCCGGGCAGGTCGTAGCGGGGCTGCTGCCACTGGTAGATCGACTGTCGTGCGGCGAGGTGCCGTTCGTCGGCGTAGGCGCTGGTGGCCAGGCGGGTCTTGTCGGTGACTGCGGCGTCCTGCTGTGCGGTGTTGCTCGTCACGTGCTTGGCTCCGAGGTGGTCGTGAGGACGGGGCGAGAGCAGGCTTCCTGGACATTCTCACGGAGGCTCAGGAGGGCGGGCGAGCCTGCGTAGGGCTGCGATGCGAGGCTTCGGTTCAGGGCCTGGAGGCGCTTGGCGATGCTGGCGGTGAGGCGTTCTGGTCGCGCCTGCATTACGACGTTGAGTGCGTCCTGGGCGCCGTCGGTGTCTCGGCTGGCGAGGTGCGCGTTCGCGAGGTCGAGGTGGGCGGCGAGTAGGTCACCGGAGGACTGGTCGGCTTCCGGGGCCGCTTGGTAGAGAGCGATGGCCAGATGCGATGCGCTGATCGCTTGGGGCACCCAGCGCGTGTTGCCGAGGGCGAGCAGGGCGGTGCCGGCGTACGCCCACTGCTTGGCCTCGGGGAAGGTGAAGACGCCGGGGAGATCCACGCCGGTCGTGCCGGTGCGGGCCTCGGCGGCGGACTCGATGGCGCGGAGGGTTCCGGCCTGGCCGCCGCTGGCGGCGCAGGCGCGCGCTTCGAGGCTGAGGAGGCGGGCTCCCATGGTGCCGCCGTCGCTGTACGGCATGCCTGCTCGGGCGAGCTCAGCGGCCTGGGCGTAGTCACGCTGCCAGTAGGCGATGAGGGACTGGATGGAGCGGACCCAGGCGCGCAGTCCGTTGTGGCCGGCGTGCTCAGCGCAGAGCCAGGAGGTGCGGGCGTGGGTGGCGGCGACGGCGTAGTGGCCGAGGTCGAGGGCGATGTGGGTGGCGAGCCCGCTGAGTCGGCCTGCTGCGAGGTAGAGCCGGATCGTCTGCTGGGGGTGTTGGCGGCCCTGGAGGAGGTCGAAGACGCCGCGTCGCATGGAGCTGATCTCGTGGATCAAGTCGGGGACCGGCCTGCTGACGTACTCCACGGCCAGGCGGGCGATGTCCGCCTCCAGCTGCTCCAGCAGGATCTCGTCGACGTTGGTGGTGCTCGCGAACCGCAGGAACAGGGCCGACTCGGCGGAGTCGGTGGCGATGGCGGCGACCATGTCCCGTGGGCTCGCCGGTCGCTGCGCTTGGGGTAACTGCACCGGCACGATCTCGGGCCGGGCACCGGTTGGTCCGTCCAATCTGTCGAGCAAGTCGGCGAGTTGATCGACCGTGATGCCGAACACTCCGGCCAACTTGGGGCGCATCCACGGCTGGGGCGCGGCATGGCCGCTCTCCCACCGCCCCACGGTCGTTCGGTCGACCTCCATCGCCTCGGCCAGCGACTCCTGGGTGTGCCCGACCGCCTTTCGGCGCTCGATGAGCCTGGGCCTCCTGGTCGCCATGCACGTCCTCCTCGGCGAGCTGGATTCGCCTGGAGCGCGACGTCCCAGCTCAGCGGTCGGTTTGCAGCACGGATGCGTCCTGTGCGCATCAATTCTGCCGTGGTTCGGCGCGCTTGAGAGCGGTTTGGTGGAGACACCCGGGAGCGCCCGGGGCGAGAGAAGGCCGGCGGAAGTCGGTGCACGCTCCTCCTCGAAAGGCCAGCCATGTCCGTTCTTGCCCCTCCGCCGAGCCAGCTCGGTCCGGGCTTCCGCGTGGAGCCCGCCGCAGACGCGGTGTCCGCTGCACGCCGGACGATCTCGGACCTGGTGATCGGGCAGGAGTTGCCGCTGACCGATGCCGCCCGCCGAGACGTGGCCCTGCTCTCGGCAGAGGTCATCACCAACGCCGCTCGGCACACGGGTGCGGCCTGCGCGGTCCTGGTCCTGTGGACCGGGGAGCGCCTGCGCGTCGTGGTCACCGACACCGACCCCGAACTGCCCACGCCGAGGGGACTCGACCCGACGGAGCCGCACGGGCGCGGACTGCTCCTTGTGGCCGCCCTCGCCGCCGCCTGGGGAGCCGAACCCGACCCCGCTGGCAAGCGGGTCTGGTTCGAGGTCGGCCCAGACTCCCGCCTCGATGGCGAGGAACGGCTCACCGCCCTCGTGCGCGTGGCCGCGCCGATGGCCGCCGACTTCACCCCGAAAGGCAGCACCTGACCCCCAGCTCCTGGCCCGATCGCGACGCGGGCCAGGGAACGGAGCCCGGGCCTGGGCTCCCGCACCACCGCGGTGGCTCCCGGTTTCACGCTCCCCCGCGACGGGACCCGCCGCACACAACCCGATGGACCAGGCAACCGGCCCGGTCCGCACTGTCACGCAGGAGGTCTGCGATGCACGAGCACCTCACCAGCGCCACCGAGTTGGAGAACGACGGCCTGCTCATCGCCCGCACCCGGGTCGCCGCCGTCCGCTCGCGGGCCGAGCAGCCGTCCGACGGCGGCTCCACCGGCGTCAGCGACAGCAACGACTGACGGCTGATCCCATGACCACCGAGCCCTTCTCGGTGGCCCAGCGCCTGGGCGGGGACGACTTCCTCGCCCAGGCGTTCGGCCGCACCTACCTGGTCGCGCGCGGCGATGCCGCGTCCGTCGCCGGGCTGATCAGCTGGGACGATCTGAACTCGATCCTGGCCCGGCACCGGCTTGAAGCCCCACGGTTCCGCCTCGCCGCTGACGGCGAACCCGTCCCCACCCACCGCTACACCCGGCCCGTCGTCACCCGCCGCAGCACCGTCTGGCAGCGCCTCCAGCCCGACGCCCTGCACGAGCAACTCGCCGCCGGAGCAACGCTGGTGCTCGACGCCGTCGACGAGCTCCACTCCGGCTTGCACCACCTTGCCGCCCAGCTGGAGCGCTGGCTGCGCACTTCCTGCCAGATCAACCTCTACGCCTCCTGGACCGGGACCGAGGGCTTCGGCACCCACTGGGACGACCACGACGTGGTCGTCGTCCAGCTCGACGGCGCCAAGCGCTGGCGCCTGTACGGTCCCACCCGCAACGCACCCATGCACCGCGACGTCGAGGCACCCGAACCGCCCCCGAGCGAGCCCGTGGCGGACCTGGTCCTGGCCGCCGGCGACGTGCTCTACCTGCCGCGAGGCTGGTGGCACGCGGTTGCCGCGTCCGAGGGCCAGCACTCCCTCCACGTCACTTGCGGACTGCAGTCCCACAGCGGCGCGGACCTGATCAACTGGTTGTCGGAGACCCTGCGCGCACATGAGGGCATCCGCGCCGAGGTGCCATTCCTGGCTGGCTACGACGAGCAACGCACCTTCGTCGAGGAGCTGCGCAAGCTCCTCCTGGAGGAGCTGGAGAGCCCCGACCTCGTCGCCCGCTTCGCGGCGTCCCGCGACGCGACCGAGGCTGCGCGGCTCGCGCCCTCCCTGCCGTTCGTCAACGGCGTGCCGCCCCAGCCGGACCTGCTGGTCCGCCTGTTGCCGTCGCGTCCGGCCCTGTCCGCGGACAGAGACGGGAACGTCCACCTGGTCGCCGGGGGAGAGGACTGGACGTTCGCTGCCCCCGTGCTGCCGCTCCTGGAGCAGCTCGCCGACGGCCGACAGCACCGCCTCGCCCTCCTGGCCGCCCGCGCGGGCCTCACCCTCGCCCAGACGGCCGGGGTCGTCGCCGAACTGGTCAACGGGAACGCCGCCGCCCTCGGGGGCAACCTGTGAGAACCCGTATGGGGCTGGGCACCTACCGCTGCCCCGACGTCCGCCGGGCCGCCGCGATGGCGGCGCGGTGCGGCGCCGACTGGCTCGACACCGCCCCCAACTACTCTGCAGGCCATGCCGAGGCAGCCCTCGCCCCTGTCCTGGCTCGCCACTCCCGAGTTCGAGTCTCCACCAAGGTCGGCTTCATCGCCGAGGCCGACAGGGCCGCCGCCGTCGCGGCTGGCGTCCTGACCCAGGCCGAAGCCGCCGAAGGCCACAGCCTCAAGCCGGAGTACCTGTGCTGGCAGATCGCGCGCAGCTGCCGTCGGCTCGGCCGGATGCCCGACCTCGTCTTCCTCCACAACCCCGAGCACCACTGCTTGCCCGAGCACGTCAACGAGCTGCTGTACACGGCGTTCACCGTGCTGGAGGAAGCCTGCGCCGACGGACAACTGCGTGCCTACGGCGTCGCCACCTGGAGCGGGTTCAGCAGCGGCCTGTTCGACATCCCCACCCTCTTGGGTGCCGCTTTCCGCGCCGGAGGAGCCGACCACCGCCTTCGCGCCGTCCAACTCCCGCTCTCCATCGTGCGCCTCGCCCCGATCGCTCAGGCGCTCGAAGGAAGCGGTGTCCTCGCTGACGCCCGCGCTGCGGGCCTGGCCGTCTTTGCTTCCGCGCCGCTGCACGGCGGCCAGGTCCCCGAGCTGTTCACCCCGGAACTGATCGACCTGATCGCGCCGGGAAGCAGCCCGGCCCAGGCTGCGCTCGCCGTAGTCGGGTCCGCGCCGGGCGTGCGCCGGGTACTCATCAGCACCGGCAGCCAGGAACACTGGCACCAGGCCGTAACCGCGCTCGACGGCCCTGTGTTGAGCAGGGACCAACTCCAGAGGATCACAGATGTACTCGGAACCTGACCCCGCCACTGCCGACCGCATGCGCAAAGCCCATGTCAACGCCGCGCGCACCTTCAGGGCCTGTGTCGTCGGCGAGGGCGATTCATGGGGCTGGCGCGGACGCACCCTCAGCAGGCGCGTCACCACCGAGGACGGCGAGCGCTGGCTCCGCCTCGTCTCGGCATCGGCCGACAAGGCCGGCGGCAAGCTCTGGGAAGGCCCCACCCAGGCAGAACTGGCCATGCCCGCGAGCGTCCCTCGCCCGCGACTTCGCGCCTCCTCCACCTGGACGGACGCCGAGGATGCCTACCTGGCCGAGCTCTACGACGTCGTCACGGACACGACGATCACCACGGACGGTCCCGTTCTGCGCTCGACTCCGCGCCTCTCGGGAGAGTGGTGGCTTGGGTTGGTGATCGCGCTCGACGCGGTCGGCGAGGTCCCCACCACCCGAGTCGCGCTGCGCCAGGAGTACCTGGAGCGGGCCATGCCGGAGCACCTGGGCTTCACGCCCAGCCAGGACGGAGTCGCCTGGGTCGCCGCTCACGGTGACCTGCACTGGGCCAACCTCACCGCTCCAGAGCTACACATGCTCGACTGGGAGGGGTGGGGCCTGGCGCCGGCGGGCTACGACGCAGCCATGCTCCACACCTACAGCCTCCTCGTCCCCGACGTCGCGGCGGCCGTCCGGCACCACCTCTCCGACCAGCTCGACACGCCCTCGGGTCGCTTCGCCGAACTCGCGGTGATCACCCAGCTCCTGCAGACCAACAGCCGAGGTGACAATCTCGACCTCGCCGAGCCCCTCCGGGCCCGGCTGGCGATCCTGCGAGAAGCAGAAGACGCCGCGCTGGGGTAGCCGGGTCGGCCCCGCTGTCCGGCCAGGCCGGACGTGCACGTACTCTCTCGGACATGCGCCACCAGCACCCTCCGTGTCAGCCCATCGCCGAGGGCCTGTGCCCGTCCACATGCACGAGCGACCTGAACGCGGTTCTCGCGGTGGGCTGGGTTGACCTTGGTCACCTCGCTCCTGGCGAGCGGCGCTTGGCCTCGCGTTTTTACGAGACGGTGGCTGTCGACCGCGCGCGTCTTCGGGCCGTCCAGGAGGCCGCGCGGTCGTCGTGCACGGTGTGGACGGGGAGCCGCCCGCACCCGATGGGGTCGTCGTACGCGGGGACGGCGCTCGGGTGCTCGGACATCGACCTGTACGCCCCGATGCCCGCGAGCTGCGTGAACCTGGGACAGCTGGAGGTCCTGCTGACGGGGAGGGCGGTCTACCGCAAGACTCGCCCCGGGCCGACCGGTGAGGCGCGCCATCTTTTCGGCTACCTGGAGGGCGGTACTCGGGTGGACCTGAACTTCGTCCCGCTGTCGGACTATCGGCTCGCGCTCACGGTCGTGCATGAGATCCGCAGCGGCCTCTCCCGTGAGGACCGTGTCGTGCACACCTGGATCAAGCACCTCCTCCAGGAGCGGGAGGACCACGATGCGTACGACGCGTGGAAGACCTCCATGCGCCTGCGCTGCTCGCCGACGCTGCGGCAGCTGATGGCCAGCGGCGGTGCCAGCACCCCTGGCAGGTCCCAGGATTGTGGCCTTCTCGGCTGCGAGTGAGCCGCCGAGCCTGGGCGCGTGCAGCCGGTGGAGGGGGTTTTGGGGTGGGGGTGGAAACACTCGTTGTACTCGTTGCACCGCAGGTCAGACGGAGTACGAGTGCCGGATCCGGGACGAGTGCAGTCGTCCCGAAACAGACTCGGCAGGGAGGGCGGCGCTCGGCGCCTGCCTGCGTGAGACGGGTGCCGGTTGATGTTCATGGCGCCCGAAGGTCGGCTGGTCCGGTAAGGCGCACGATCCCTCGGGCGTCGTACTCACCGTGCTGGCCGCCCTGTCGGGCATGGGCCCTACCCATTTCCGCGCACCGTGCGTGGGAGAACCCAGGAGACGGGGGAGAAATAGCCCAGGTGGGGCCGTGGTCCGCTTTCGCGGTGCTATAGCCCCACCCGGGGAGAGTGTCACGTGATCAGGTGCGACGGGTATTCGCCCAGGTACGGACGCAGCGGGAGAACTTGGCAGCGGCCCACAGGACTGTGGCTATCCCCCACGCGACGCCGGCAAAGATGACCCCGTGCAATACCGGCGAGGACTGGATCTGGGATGTGACGCCGACGGCAGTTGCCAGCCCGACGCTCATCGGCATCGATGGCGCGCCGTGGCGCTTCCAGCTTTCCGCTATGCGTTTCAGCACCATTCCCAGCACGGCAGCCAGCCCCCAAAGTAGTTGCACATTCCATTGTTCGGTGACGTCGTCGGGCGATGAGTTCCAGTGGAGGTGGACCTCCCCGGGTGGGGCCGAGGATTGTCCCACCCGTCGCGACTCCGTCAGACGTCAGTCCGAGGCTTCACGATTCAGGCCCGCTCGTTGTTGACGGGCCTTGCGCCCCTTCCCTCCGAAGAGGAGGAGCAGGACGATCGCTGCCGGGCCGAGAAAGATGGCTATGAAGCTCCAGTCCGCCGCGTTGGCACCCCTTCGGGGTGCAATCTTCGATGCTGCGATGCTGGAGCAAATGACGGTGACGACGCCGACGGCGATTTTGAGCAGGTGCTCTGTCATGATGCGGCGAACTCCCTTGGTGCAGGGGGGTGTGGCCCCGCGTGTGAGGCCACACCCCCGGTGCTACTGCCGATTCCTAGTAGTAGTACGAGGACGATTCGTAGATGTACGGCGACTCATACCACGTGTGGTGGTAGGTGGGGCCCCACCAGAACAGCGTGAAGGCGAATTCGCACCTGGACTGGTACCAGTAGTATGTCTGGCGCGAGCGATGCCATTGTCCGCCGTAGATCTCGACCCAGAACTGGACCTGATAGCCCCACCTGGTCTGGAGGCCGTCGATCTGGACCTCCGCAGGGAAGATGTTCTCCCATCCCTGCATGACCTTGATTATCCAGGACTTCCACCAGCTGGCCTGCCACCCACTCCAGGTGTCGTACCAACCGCCCCAGCGGATGCCGCTGTCCCAGCTGCACCACTCGGAGTACTGGCCGGTCAGGTCGTATTGGTTGATCGGGTTCTGGTTGGTGTAGTCGTAGCTGTTCGCGCTGCCGCCCGTCACGGGGTCGACCTGACTGAACCTTCCGGTGTACGGGTTGTAGACCCGTGCGCCCATGAGTACCTGCCCGCCGAGGGCTCCGCCGGAGCGAAGGTCGACTCCCAGCCAACCGTACTTCTGGGCCGGCCCGGTCTCGGCGGCGCCGAACTCACTGTAGGTGTGGGTCGCGGCGACGGAGTTGTCGCTGGCGTTGATGTCCGCCAGCACGTTCCCGTGCAGGTCACGGAGCTCGAACATTGTCGCCGTCGCGGTCACCTGTGCGAGCAGTCCGATAGGCCCGGTCACGAGGCGAGTCCAACCACCAGTTGCGTCGGTGATCAGGTCGGGGCTGTCCGAGTTGTCCGCGAAGTGGTTCGTGGTGGTTGACCCGGTGCTGCTGTCGGTCTGAGTCAGCGTGCGGTTGCCCTCGGGGTCCAGAGCCCAGGTGATCGTGTCGCCTGCCTGGGTCTGGCTGGCCACCATGTTGTTGGAGAAGTAGGTGGCGGACAGGTCGCCGATGCCGCCTGCGTAGGCCGAGGGAGTTGTGGTGACGTTTCCCTGGGTGTCGTAGGCGAAGCCGGTGTCGGTGATCCGGTCAGCGCTGTCGTAGGTGTGCGAGTTGGTGGATGTCGTAGTGGTCTGGCACGTGCCGTCGGCGTTGGGCGCGCCGCTGGTCAGGCCGGTTCGGTTGGAGTTTGCATCGTAGGAGTACGTGCGGGTGGTGCACTGCCCGGCCTGCGTGTCCGCAACCGTGCTCAGTCGGTCTGCGGCGTCAAAAACGTAGGACTGGTTGGAGGCCAGGGTTGTGCGGCTGACCCAGTCGTCGGTGGCGTCCCTGACGATGCTGTCGCTGAGCGGGTTGCTCCAGCTGCTGTTGGTGTAAGTCTCAGTGGTGTTGGTTCCGGTGGAGTCGACGGTGAGTGTGCCGGTTGTGCCGCCGGGGTAGGTCCAGCTGCTGAGACTGCCGTTCGCGCCGTAGGAGTAGCTGAAGCTGCCGGCCTTGGTGTCCGTCTCCCCGGTGAGCTGTCCCGTGTGGTTGCTGCCGCCGTTGTAGACAAGGGTTACGGTGTCGGTGCTGTCGCTGCGGCTGACTGGCCGGCCGGCCAGGTCGTAGGCGTAGCTGGTGACCTGACCCGACCCATCGGTGTAGGTGCTGGCCTGGCCCCAGTCGTCGTAGGTGGTCTTCAGGTCGGCTGTGACAGCGCCACCGCTGTCGAGGCTCTGCGTGTCCGTTGCCAGGCCGGTACCTACGTCGTAGACGGTCTTGGTGGGAGCAACTGCCGCGCCCATCCCGGTGCCGGTGGTGGTGATGCCGCTCTGGATCTGGCGGTTGGCGCCGTCATAGCTGGCCGTCGTCGTTCTAGTGGACGTGCTTCCGTCGGCGGCCGTGTAGGTCCGCGTCGTGGTCAGCGGCGACAGGTACGTGTTGTACGTGAACTGGGTGACCGGGAGGCTGGCCAGTCCGGCGGTGCCGGGCTGAGCGGCCGGCTCGGTCTTGCAGATCAGGTCGGTCCAGGCGGGCTGGTTGCCGCAGGCGGAGTCGGCGCTGTTGCTGCCGGCGGTGTAGTAGACGGTCTTGGTGGTGCCAGTGCCGGTGCCTGCGGTGTCGCTGGGCTGGCTGCTGGAGATCTGCAGAGGTTCGCCTCCGTACAGCCCCGAGTTCTCGTTGTACGCGATGGTCTTGGTGATGTTGAGGTGGCCAGTACCGGGGTCGGTGACGGTCTGCAGTGCCGTCCGAAGGGTCCAGCCCTCGTTGTCGCTGCCGTTGTTGTAGATCGACTGAGTGGTGCGGCCGTCGACGTCGCTACTGCCGGGTACCGAGCTGCCGAGACTGGCGGTCACGGTCTGGCTGGTGACGAGGTGGTAGGGGTTGCCGTTGGCGTCCTTGTCGCTGTTTGGCGCGCCCTGGTCGTAGACCTGGTGAACGTGGGTGCGGATGGTCTGGATACTGCCGGCGGCCATGGCCTGGTGGGCGGGGCCGTAGGTGTCGGTGAGCCCAGTGCCGTCACTGCTGTAGACGCTCTGGGTGTCGAGCTGGGCCGCGACGGTAGCGGAGGTGCTGCCCGCGGCGAGCGCGGTAGCCCTGTTGCCAGCTGTCAGCGAGCGAACGGTGTTGCCGTACTTGTCGTACTCCGTGGTGGCGATGTTCCAGCCGTTGTTGTAGCTGGCGGTGTTCACCTGCTTGCCGTTGGCGTCGTAGTAGAGGATCTGGGCGTAGGTCCAGTCCGTGGGCGGGGTGCTGGTGGGGGCGTGGTCGGCCGGGAAGATCGCGACCGCGGAGGCGGGGACGTCGGTCTGTCCCCAGGTGGCGGTGGTCTGCCAGTCCATGTTCGCCGGTCCGCCTGCGGCGGTGGTGAGCGGGACGCTGTAGGCGACCACGGTCTTGGCCGTGCCGCCGCCGTTGGCCGCGTTGTGGGTGCGGGTGACGGAGGCGAGCTTGCCGTAGTCCGCGCTGGTGGCGGTGTCGTTGTAGGCGAGCACCCACGGGGCGAGGGTGCCGACGGTGGACTGGGCGGGGCTGATCTGGGTCAGGCGCCCGTTGTCCGGGTCAGCGGTGCCGTTCTCGTCGTAGCTGTAGGTGGTGGCCAGCGCCGGGCTGATCCGCGGGTCCCACTCGGTGGCCAGGCGGCCGGAGGCGTCGTAGGTGTACTTGGCGACAGGGGTCGTGGTCAGGGTGGTGCCGTCGGTGGTGAGGAGGTCGACCTCGTTGATGTTCCCGGTGGTGCTGTCGTAGCCGAACTGCAGGCCGCGGCAGCCGGCGGCCCAGCTCGCGTTGGTGGCCGGGTACGGGCAGGCGGTGGTGTTCGGGGTGCTGGTGGCCGCGTTGGGGGCGACCATCAGCATCAGCTTGCCCTGGGTGGGGCCGTTGTTCGGGTCGTAGATGTAGCCGGTGGACTTGGCTGAGCCGGGCTGGGTGACCGTGGTGGGCAGGTACAGGCCACCGACGCCGCCGGTAGGCAGAGCGAAGGTGACCTGGACGCCACTGGTGTCCGTGAGGGTGAACCCGGTCGAGTTCTTGGTCAGGGTCAGGCCGCTGACCGCGGCGGGGCCCTGACCGGTATACGGGGTGGTCCCGTTGCTGGCGGCTCCGGCGGCGAACGTCAGCTTCGAGCCGTCCTGGCCGGTGAGCTGTGCGTAGGTGCCGTCGTCGGTGACCGAGGCCCAGGAGTTGCCGGAGGTCGGAAGGCTGGTGGTCCAGCCGGGGCCGAAGCCGGTGTTCACGGTCGGGTTGAGGGAGTTGAAGGTGCGGTCGACGGACAGGCCGCTGCCGTAGCTGGAGATGTTCACGTCGTTGGCGCTGACGGAGGCGTTGCCGGACTGCAGGCCCACGGTGACGGGGCCGGCCTGGGTGGTTCCGAAGTCCGTGCCCGTTCCGAGGCGGTCGAGGGTGACGTTGACCGCGGGGGTGGTGACGGTGTTGTTGTTGGAGTCGGTGAAGACCGCTTCGACCTGAACGAGGCCGTCGGTGTTCAGGCTGTGCGCCATGTTCCAGGTCAGCAGCGGGGTGACCTCGGAGGTCACGGTCCCGGAGCCGCCCATCACGAACATGGCGTGAGGCCCATACAGAGTTCCGGTCGTGTAGACGTTCTGCACGGCAACCGGCCAGGTCACCGATGCCCCACTGTTGGTGACGTCACCGACGGGCACCGGGACGAACGAGCCGTTGGTGCCGACGCGGTAGTAGAACTGGGCGCTGACGGTGCCTGGTGGTGAGGACGCCTGGAGCTGGACCGTGTTGGAGGTCGTCTGCTGGTCAACTGGGGTGACCAGGGCGGCGCCGCCGACACCGAAGACGTAGGTGGTCGCAGCGCTGGCGGTGCCAGCGTTGTTGACCGCCTTCACGGTCAGGGTGTGCAGGCCGTTGCCCGGGTTGATCGCCAGGCTCGTCGAGCTCTGCAGCGGCATGATGCCGCTGTCCAGGCTGGGGGCATAGCCGGACAGGTCGGTGGCGGTGTCGGAGAGGGTGCAGGTGACCCCGCCGGAGATTGCAGCGGTCCATGTGTTGGCCGGGTAACTGGGGCAGTTCACCGTCGGCGCGGCCGGGGTGGTGGAGTCGATGGTAAACGCCTTGGCGGTGGTCCAGGCCGAGTAATCGTGGCCGTCGTAGGCGCGGACCTGCCACGTGTACGCGCCGTCAGCGAGCGCCGTGGAGGGCGCCCAGGTGGCGGCCGTGCCGGAGTTCACAAAGGCGGTAGTGCCGGAGGCTTTGACGGTGCTTCCAGAAAGGATCTGGTAGCTGTACTGCACCGTGTCACTGTTGGCGTCCGTGGCGGACGCGGACAGGGTCGGCTTGCCGGTGGAGGTGTATGTCGTCGAGCCGACGACGTTGGACGGGCTCACCGACAGGTTCGTCGGGGTGGCCGGCGGGTTGTTGTAGGTGATGGAGAACGTTGGGTTGTCCGCGAAGCGGATCAGGTTGACGTCGTTGGTCTCGGTGGAGTTGTACAGGCCGACAGTCCAGTTGTTGTGGCTGCCGTTCGCGAGCAGCTGCATCGAGGGCTGGACATTGAAGGACACCGCCAGGTTGGGGCTCTGGCTGGTGGTGGTGAAGCTCTTGGCGACGACCGGGTTGGGGTAGTTCGGGTTGACCGAGCTGTCGTGGCACGGCTGCGCGTTCCACGTCGTCGACGCGGTGATCGCGCACGTCGAGTACACGTTGACGGTGTCGGTGTTTGAACCTGACGCGGCGGCGTAGGTGACCGTGGTGTTCAGCGACGCCGAGATGACCGTGGAGCCGTAGATCGAGGACGGCACGCTCAGGTTGTAGTAGGTGCGCTCGATGCCGGTCGGGGAGGAGAAGCCCTGGTAGCCGACCGCGAGACCTGAGCCGGGTGCGGCGTCGTAGTTCGAGGTGGTCGGGTAGGCCTGCTGGACCTCGTCCCAGTGCAGCGTGGCACCGGAGGTCGGGTGCGGTACGAACGCGGGATCCTCAAACACCGGGTACACGGTGCTCTTCGCGGTCAGCAGCGAGGTGTCTGCGGCCAGGTGCAGCTTGTGGTTCGTGAAGGTGGCCTTCACCCGCCGCTGGTGGGCATGGGAGCCGGAGGTGTGTGCAGTGGAGTGGGTGCCGGGTGCAGCCAGGCTGGCCACCATAACCCGGGCCAGGCCTCCGGCCTGGGTGCCGCCCGCGGTGGCGCTCGCGGTGGGGGTGGGGGTGGGGCTGTCCGACGGTGTCGCGGTGGCATCCGTGGTGGTGGCCGAGTCCCACATGACCGGGGCTGGCGCGTTGACCAGCAGGCTGCCGCTCGTGGTGGTGTCGGTCAGGTTCCCGCCCGCGTCCGCGGACACGACCGTGCCGTTGCTGGAGTTGACCGTCTGGGTCAGGTCCGCGAGCGCCGGGTCGGCGGCCGCGGTGGCGTTCTTGATGACCAGGGTCTCTTCGACCCCGCCAGCCGCGGTCGCGGTGACCTGCAGGTCCACCCCGGACGCGAGCACGTTCGGGTAGGTGAGGGTGGCGCCCGAGGCGGTCGGGGTGGGCAGCGCGCTCGGCCAGGTCAGGCCGAGTTGCTTGCCGTCAACCGTCATCGTCGCCAGCGGCCCGGTGCCGCCACCGGAGAGCACCAGCGAGGACTCCGAGAGCGCGGGTGACCAAGCGCCGTTGCTGCCCTTGACCAGGGTGGGGTCCAGGTCTTTCCACGCCCCGGCCTGCTTGACCCACTTGGGCTGCGCGAACGTGTTGTACGTGAAGGTGCCGTCGGGGTTGGCGAAGGTCTGGGAGGCGTCGGTGCGGTCGTCCAGCACCTCCACCGCGGAGCCCTGCTTCTTCGCGGCCATCATCGCCGCGTAGGCGTCCGGCCGCGAGGTCACCGTCGTAGTCGAGGAGGAGTTGGTGTCGGCCTTCGCCGCCGTCGCCGGTGCGATCACGGCGGTGCCGGCGGCAAGCAGCGCCGCTGTCACCGCGAGCGCGGCCGACCGGGTCAAGGGCGGGCTTATCAGTCCGCCTGTGAATCTGCGTGAGAACAAGATGCTTCCAGTCCAACGAGGAATCATGACAGGCAGTGCATGCTTCGGTTACGTGCACAGCCGCGCGATCATCCCACCTCGTATGCGAAGCAATGGCTCCCACCTGTGCAGATGATCATCTCAGGCAGACTTCCTTGGCCATGCAGAGTCGTTCCAGCGGTGACTTTGAGTAACTATCGGAGGCACATAGTCCGCTTTGAATATCTATATCTTCGTCATCTGGCAAGGCGTCATGTCGGCCGCTGTCAGGAACTTCGCAGACAAGGGATGCCGAAGTGTGATGGAACATGCGGGCGAACCTCGCCAAGCCCGCCGGAGTCGCCATGGGCAAACCGGACCAACGGGCTCCGAATGATGCCGCGTCCTGAACCGGTATCAAGGGGAGGGTGAGCGGCTTCGGGGGCGTTGTGTACTGACCCAAGCCACCTCGCGCACTCCCTTGGCGGGGTCGAACGGCACGAACCGCTTCCGGTCGATAACCCGCTGGGCCTGGCTGCCCTCGACATCGGCTGGACCGCTCCCTCGGATCGTGGAGCTCACTGGGCCGATGAGGCGATCCGTGCGCAGCTTGACCGCTACCGCCTCGACCTCTTCTTGGCCGGGGCCACGGCCCCGCTCGCGCCTAGTCCAACCTGGGGTCATTTGTGCGTCAGTCATGGGTGGGGATCAGTCCCCCTACTTGTGAGTAACTTAGGCACTGTTAGGCATTGAGCCGCCGAGGAAGCTGGTTTGTCTGTTGCACAGGGACGCTCGGTGGCGACATGATCTCGGCCGCTAGTCGTATGAACAGAGCAAGAGAGCAGGGATCATGAGCGCCGCCGGGCAGCCGTTCGCCGAGTCGGAGCAGGGACCGTTGGGCAGAGCGTTGGCGATGCGCTACCGAGCACCGACCTGGCAGGCCACGTTCGGCCTCGGCTGCTACGCGCTGATGGCGGCCCTTCTCGTGACAGACGCCGTCACCTGGCCGATCCCGGGTGAGCCGTTGTCAGAGCGCCTGACCGTAATGTGGCCATTCGCGCTGCTGGCTCTTCAAAACTGGTGGCTCTCTTTCTGGGTTGGCATCGTCCTCACCCCGGAGGCCGCCGTGATCTACCGGTTCCGCCGGCGGACGGTGCCATGGAGCAAGATCGCCGAGGTAGCGGCGGAGCCTTTCGCGCTTGGCACAGGCCGCCGGGCCGTGCTTTACCTCCACGACGGCACGCGGATCCCGCTGCGCCAGCCTTGCACCGGCTTCCTCGCTTGGGACCGCCGCTTCGATGAGAAGCTCGGCACCATCCACGCCCACTGGTTGGCCGGCGGCGGCGTGCCCTGGTCGGAGGACGAGGAAGACGAGCCGCTGGCGGATAGCTTCCGCCTCAGCCCTTCCGTTCTGCAGCGGATCTATCCATCATTTCCGATGGCGCTGGTCGCCATCGAGGTGGTGGTGGGCAGCTCCCATGACCGCGGCAGCTCGACGGCCGAGCATCTGCTGGGCTGGCTTGTCGGCCTGCTCATCCTCGGCTGCGCCTCCCGGTTCTGGTTCGTCCGGACCATCGCCGACAGGGAACAGCTTGTCTCGCGCGACCTGTTCGGTCGGCGTACCGCCCTGCCTTGGGCGGAGGTCCGCGCCCTGCAACTGGTGTCCGTCCGCCGCACCCACCGCATCGCGATGGTGGACGCCACCGGCCGCACCCTGCTGCTTGCCGCACCGCGGGGAGGGGCGCTGCTCTGGGACAGCGAGTTCTCGGCCAAGGCGCAGATGCTGTGCCGCCGTTGGAGTGAGCTGTTCCCGGAGGCCGCTGCGGCTCCGCTCCTGCCGCCCGCGCTGCCGCAGCCAGCCGCCCCGTATACCGGCCCGCGACTGTGGCAGCGCGCCGTCGTGGGCATCATCGGCATTGCCTACGGCTACGGTGGGATGATGGCGGTGCTGGTCGGCCTCGTTGTGCTGCTGATGCAGCTTTGAACGGCCTGACCTGAACCTCAGCCGACGGGTCCCGATGGTCCGCTGGACCATGGGATCGCCGCTCATAAACGCCTCCGGTGACCCAAGCCGCCTTTACGTCAACGCCATTGGGAAGAAACCCACCTCTTGCCGGGACCCGGCTGTTGGCGCTGGTAAGTGGCCGTGCTACTCATCCTGCTCGCCGAAGTAGTAGTGCTGGTAGAGCTTTCGGAGCCGGTCGTAGTGGGTGCGGTCCTCGTCGCTGAGGCGGGCTTCGAGGGTGTCGGTGTCCGGGATGGTGCCGCTGTACCACTCGACCTTCGTGACGTAGCGGCCGAGCAGCCCGGTGGAGAGCTTGATGACCTCGGCGGCTGCGGCGGCCTGCTTGGCCCGGTATGCCTGCGCGCCAGGGTGGGTGAGTGCGACTAGGGCGAGCCGCTTATACTTGGCGCGGTTCTTCTTGGTCATGGCGGCCAGGAGGTCGTCCTCGTGGATGAGGTCCCCGGGGAGGTCGTCGATGTAGCGGTCGGCGAGGGCGTCGAGACGCCGCATGGCCTTGGCCCGCCCGTTCTTCGCGCCGGGCTCGCCCTTCACGGAGCGTTCGACCTCGTATTCCCGCATGAGCTCGGCGCTGTGGCGGGCGGCGTCGTGCTCCGCGGCTTCGGCGGTGAGCACCTTGCCCATCTCGGTGCGGGTGAAGGGCCGCCCGTCGCTGAGGTGGGCATAGGTGTCGGTGTCAGGCCAGAGGTTGAAGTCGCAGTCGAGGAGCAGGTCGATGACGTCGCCGCGCAGCTCGGGCTTGGACATGAGGGCCTCCTGAACGTTGGGCTGAGGTAGCTCGTGCAATCGGGATGGGCTCGCCCAGGTGGCGGGCCGGGGGCGGTGCTGCCGGGGTGGTTCAGCGGCGGCGGGCGCGGTCCGGCGACGCGCCCGGCGTCGTCGGTGCGACCGCTGCGGATGCGGTGGCGGGTCGAGCGGTCGCCTGGGTGCTGCGAGCGAGCGCGCTTCGGGTCCGGGTGGTGATGCGGTCGGCCTGCTGGTCCTGGAGCCGCCACAGGAGCAGGGCGGCGGGGTTGTCGGTCTGGCTCAGGTCCTTCCTGTCGTCGTCGCTCAGGGCGACCGGGCCGCTGCCGCTGGCGTCGGCTCGGCCCAGGGTCACGAGCAGGGCGGGCCAGTGGGGGTCGGTGGTGATCCGCTCGGCCAGATCGGGTGCCTGGGCGTGGATCCAGGTCTCCCAGCGGGTGGTGATGCGCCGGTCGGGGGCCTGGTGGGTCAGGCGAGCGAGCGGCTGGGCAGCGGTCCGCTGGTAGGCGGCACGGAGGTGGGTGAGGGCTTGGCGGGCGGCGGATTCCTGCTGCTGGTTGCGGTGGGCCTGGTGCCAGCGGGCGGTGACGATGACTGCATCGATCATGACGCAGAGCAGCCAGGTGACCGCGTCGCCGGTGCCGTGGGTGTGGGTGATCTGGTAGGCGAGCTCGCGCAGGGCGCGCCCGGCCTGGTAGTCGGCCTCCTTCCGGGATCGGGTGGCGCGTTCGAACGTGCTGGCTGCGGCTCGCAGTTCGGCACGGGCGGGCTCGGGTGCGGTCTGGGTGGTGGCGTCGAGGAGGGCGCCCAGGGCGTGGATGTGGTCGGCGGCCTCCTGGTCGGTGCCGTGGTTGAGGGCGCGCGGGTAGCGGTCGAGGTGGCGGGCGGCGTGTCGCCACGGGTCGGCAGGCTGGTAGCCGGTGGTGAAGTGCTCGGCTGCGGCGAGGCGGGTGAGGATCTTCGGGAGGGAGAGATCGGGGGCGAGGCGGCTGCCGGAGAACCACACCGGCTCGCCGCCGTTATCGGGTTGGTGGGCGAAGGTGATGCCGCGGATGTCGCCGGAGGGCTTGCGGGCCACGTTGGCGAACACGCCGTGTCCGGCGAGGTGGGTGACCAGCTCGTCCACCGAGGCGGAGGCTGCGAGGGCTTCGCGGACTGCGCTGCGCAGCCGGACGCTCTCTGGGGCCTGGTTGGTGCGAGTGGCTTTGAAGTGCTCCTTGTGTCCGGGGCGCTTGGCTGCGGTGCCGTCGCCGCGCCGGACCAGGTTGAGGTGGAGGTCTTCCTCGATGCGGTCGACCTCGCGGCGCATCTTGTTGATCCAGTACTTCGGCTGCTCGGGTGCGCGGCCGTCCTGGCGGACCAGGCCGACGAGGAGGTGAATGTGGTCGTCGGCGTGCCGGACCGCGATCCAGCGGGGGCCTTGGGTGTCGCCGTCGATGAGGAGGCCGCCGGCGGTGAGGACGCGGCGGGCGACGGTGGCCCATTCGGCGTCGGCGAGGTGCCGGTCGCCGGGTGCGGTGCGGATGGGGATGTGCAGGTACTTCACCTCCGGTCGCTGGTCGGGGCGCAGGGCCTTGATGGGGATGTCGAGGCGGGCGGCGAGCTTGCCGATCGTGTCCCGGTCGGGGTGGCGGCCGGGGTCGGGGGCTCGGTCGATCCAGGCGGCGACCAGGTGCGGGTCGGTGTGCTCGTTGGTGCGGCCGGGCCCGAACAGGTAGGCCACCGCCTTGTAGGCGTAGCTGCGGGTGCGGATGGGTTTGACGATCACGCGCGCTGGCTCCTTTAGTCCCGGACGAGGCGGACGGCGGTGGTCTCGACGCGGTCGACGGCCTTGTCGATCCGCTCCAGCAGCCGCGCGTGCGCGTCGGTGAACGTGCCGCCCTGGTGGAGGTAGCGCGTCCACTGGTTGAGGAGGCTGCCGACCTGGTCCAGCGCGGTCGTGGCCTCGTCCAGGCGCTGGATGCCGGCGCGGAAGTCGGCGACGGCGGCGCGGGGGTCGTCGTGGCTGGCCGCGAGCAGGGTGGCGAGCGCGGTGAACGTGCCCGCCTTGCAGTCGTTCGCCTTGGCGGCGGCGGTGACTGCGGCCCATTCGGCGTCGCTGAACCGCGGATGCGTACGGTTCTCGCGCTGCTGCTTCTCGCGCTTGCGGCGGCGCGCGCGCTCCAGGAACGGCACCCCCGGGCCGGTCACTTGCTCGGCCACCCCGGCCGAGCCCGCAGCCCCGACCGGGGCGGCGCCGGGGTAAGGACTCCTTACCCCGCTACTTGCTCCCCCGTTCGGGGTCTCCCGGTCATCCGTCCAACCGTCACCGTGACCGGCGCCGGTCACCGCCCCGTCACCGAGGTCAGCGCCCCGGTCACCGAGGTCCGTGGCCTGGTCACCCCGGTCAGCCTGGTTGGCGCGGTCACCGGTAGCGGTCAGGGGAGTGCGGTCGGGCTGCTGGCTGGTGGCCATGGATGTGCTCCAGACGTTGGATGGAGGGGGTCTCGGGGTGGGGGCGGCAACACTCGTTGCACTCGTCGCACCGCAGGTCAGACGGGTTACGAGTGCCGCATCTGGGACGAGTGCAGCCGTCCCAGATCCGCCCGACGGCCATCGGGAGAGCGCACGGCAGGCGACAATCGGCCTGTTGCCGGGACGACTGCACTCGTCCCGGTAACCGCTCTCGTAACGCCCCTGACCTGCGGTGCGACGAGTGCGACGAGTACACGCGCAAGGAGGGGTGGGCGGGGTTACCGGCCTCGTCGCGGTCCGCCGTCCGTGGTCGGCGGCCGGTACGTGGGCGCAGGACTCGCGCCCGGCGTGCGGCCGATGGTGCCGATCGCCTGGCTGCGATGGGTTGCGGCGGCCAGGCGGTCCCGGGTGGCGGCCATCTCAGCCGACACCTCCCGCTCCCCGCTCACCGCGGAAGCCTGCGGGGCCGGTTCGGGCAGCGGCCTATCGGCCGCCTCCGGGCCGGTGCGCGGCTCGTGCCCCGCCCTGTCGGGCTCGGCCAGCGCCAGCGGCTGTTCAGAAGCTGAGCGTGCCGTGGCGCTTTCGGCACCCTTGAGGACGCTGGGGCAGTAGCGGGCCCAGGCGTCGAGGAACTGGGTGCGGGCGAAGCCCTTGGCCTGCCCCCGGCCCTCGAAGCGGTAGTTCTTCGAGCTGATGTCGAAGTCCCGCAGCAGCATCTGCAGGTAGCGCGGCGTCAGCCCGCCGCTGCGGGGCCCATAAGTGGGCCACGGGCTCTCCTCGTCCGAGCACAGCAGCACGATCAGCTGCTTGGTCGGCATCAGCTCCGGGTGGCCCACGCTCGCGAACGCGCCGTGGACGTCGATCAGGAGCTGCATCGGGTAGTCCTCCAGCCCCGGCCGGTCCGACTCGCGGGCGGTGATGACCCGGCACGCCTGACGGGCCAGGTCGGGCCAAGTGCCGTCGGCGAGGTCGGCGACGATGACCAGCGGCTCCCAGGTGTCGGCCGCACGGTCCTCCACCGGCATCGCCGGATCCATGTCGCCCGCCCGGTCGGCGATCGACTGCGCCCAGGCGGCGAGGCGTTCGCGCAGCGGCTGGAGGGCGTCGGAGTCGCGGGTCCGGAACGACTCGACCGACTCGGCGGCGGAGCGGCGGCGCATGCGGACCACGACCGAGCGGTCCATCACGGTGTCGGGCAGGTCCCCGATCCCGGCGAGGGCGGCCATGGAGAACGTCTTGTGGGTCTCCAGCTCCATGCTCTTGCCGTTGATCCGCAAGGTGTCGCGCTTGCGCTGGTGGCCGCCATTGAGGATGCCGCGTAGCGCCTCGGCGTCACCCGCGGCCTTGGGGCCGAAGATGGTGTCAGCCTCGTCGACCAGCAGGGTGGGCGGGTTGTCGCCGATGGAGCGGTAGATTGCCGCCACCGAGGCGTTAACGGTCATGATCGGGCGGTGGCAGGTCGCCTCGACCACGTCCAGCAGCCGCGACTTGCCGCACCGCTTTTGCGGCCCGGTGATCGCCAGGCGCGGGGCGTGCTGGAAGGACTGCTGCAGGTGCGAGGCCGCGATCCACAGCGTGACCGCGTTCAGGGCGTGCTCGTCGGGCAGCACCACATACCGGGCCAGCACCACCCGTAGCTCGTCCAGCAGCACGGCCCCGTCCGGAACCGGATCCGGACCGGCAGTCGGGGCCGCCGGAACCGCGTCCGGGGATTCGGCCGAGGGGCCGGAGGTCCCGGCGGGAATGAGGTCGAGCTGCCCGTCGACGACGGGACGGGGCTGGTCGGCCTGCTTCAACAGGTCGTCAGGGTTCAAGACGGAGAACCGCCTTCCGGTGATCAGGGCGTGCTGCGGCGGCCACCGCGCACACCAGTGAGATGTCGCTTGCGAGAGAGGGGCGGTCCGCCCTACGGCGTTGGTAGCGCCGGGTTCAGGGCAGGACGGACCGCCAGGTGGAGAAATGGACCGCAGGGAGCCCCGGTGGTCAGGAGGCCGGTCGGCGGTGCAGCGGACGGACCGCCGCGACCTGGGCGCGGGGACATTCCCCGGACAACGTCCTTCCGGTGGCCAGGGCGCCGAGCCGGTTGAGGGCCTGGGCGTGGACCTGGGCAGGGTCGTGGCCGTGGACGGTGGCCTGGATCAGCCACTTGCCGAGCGTGTGCAGGCGCGCGGACCACGCCTGCTCGGCCACGATCACCGCGTAGTGGTCCACCGCCGCGACCGAGTGGACCGCGCTTGCCAGTCCGGACACGTATCCCGGACCGCCCGCCTGGTGCAGCACCCGGTCCCGGCGCAGCCGGTGGGTCACCGTTACCGGGTCGACCGGCTCACCGGCCTGGTGGAGTGCGCACATCGCGGTCCACACCAGCCCGTGAGCCGGTGTAGCGAAGTCCTCCTCCCCGAGTAGCCCGCTGGTGGTGTCGAGGGCCTCGGTGCTGTGCAGGCACGCGGCGAGCACGGCGCGTTCGGCATCCACAGCCTGTGGAGGCCGCGACCACGACCACGTCCCGGCATGGGCTTGGCGTTCGAGCGGTGGGGCCGTAGGGTGCACGTGAACCTCATCTCTACCGAGCGGGGCATGGCCGGCCAGCCATCCCGCCTGGGTGATCAGTGAGTTGTCGCTTGCTGGAGAGTTCTCGGGCCGTCGGTGTTGGTAGCACCGATGGCCTTCTCCATGTCCGGTGTCGCGGTCAGGCCGCGCGGTCGACTGCCTGGTCTTCCAGCCATGCCTCCACCTCCGCCCAGCGGTAGCGCAGGTGACGCCCGACCTTGTGCGCGGGCGGCCCCTGACGGCGGTGGTTCCACACGTAGACCGTGCTGATCGGCACCTGCAGGAACTCCGCCAGCTCCTCCGCGCTCAACAGCGGACGCCGGTCAGCGGCGGTATCTCGGTTGGTGCGGCCGGTGGTTCGGCGCATCGGTTCCCCCTTCATGGATCGACAGCAGAGCCCAATCCGGCGACCGCCGCTTGGCGGTGATCACCGGTGGGACGCACACGATGCCCGAAGATCCCGGCCGCGCCAAACAGCGAAAACCGCTGACCAGAGTCCCGAAGATCCCGGATGCCCGAGTTGATCGGAAGTAAGCGTGGGAAAATCCGACACTAGTGAGCACTGATCGCCTTGACTGGGACGATCTGACACGCGCCGAATCGTTACCTTTCGGTGTGTCCCACGGGCCTTGCATCGCTGCTGATTTGGCACGGCCGGGGAGCGGTCGTAGGGTGCGATGTGCCCGCCTCGGCGGGGGCAGGGCCGGCCAGCCCACCCCCTACCGACGGGATCTCAGGCCGCCGTTGGTAGCGCCCGGCCCACCCTGAACCCCACGACCGCCACGATCACGCGGCCCTGACTACGGCCTGGTCTTCCAGCCATGCCTCCACCTCCGCCCAGCGGTAGCGCAGGTGACGGCCGACCTTGTGCGCGCGCGGCCCCTGACGGCGGTGGTTCCACACGTAGACCGTACTGATCGGCACCTGCAGGAACTCCGCCAGCTCCTCCGCGCTCAACAGCGGACGCCGGTCGGACTCCCCACGCAAACCTCCGCGGGAATGGGGGGCAGGACGAACCACGAACTCTCCAAACGACGCATGGGACAACAGCAGGCGCCGCCGATAAACCATGCCGGCGACCACCTGGCGAAGACCCTAAGCAGCACACTGGCGAAAAGGCAAGAATTTCCGGGTTGCTGAGATTTGTTTGCCACATCGCCCTATCGCGCGCATCATGTGCGGTCATCACCACAGGTCAGGCAGCACGTAATGCGCGCAGGCGCACGTATTGTGCGACACCACACGGCATTCCCCGACTCAATCCGACACGGCAATCCTGGTGGTGCTTAAAAGTCTTCACCATTTGTAGGAGAACTGATTGACGCGCCGCTGCGTCTCGACTTAGATCAACAGCACGTAGGCCACCCTCTACACGGCAGCCGAGAGCCCAACTGCCTCATCCAGCAATCGAAGGAGAGACCCCTTGGCCAGCGTTTACGACCGATGGCACAAGTCCCGCCCTAAGAAGGGCGAGGCGGAGTGTCCCGAGCACAAGGGCAAGGTTGCGTCTGCCGAGCACGGCATCGGTATGCGGTGGCAGGTGCGCTACCGCGACCCCGTCGGCACGCCGAGGAAGGAGCCCTTCGGGCGGAAGGTCGATGCCGACCGCCGTGCGGCCGAGCTGTCGCACCACATCACGACGGGCAAGTTCGTTGACCCGGCGGTCGGCAAGGAGACGTTCCGGGAGGTTGCCGAGCGCTGGCGTGAGGTGGCCGTCCACGACGCCTCGACGGTTGAGCGCGTCGAGCGGGCCCTCCGCCTCCACATCCTGCCGATACTCGGGGACTACCCGATCGCGTCCATCCGGACGTCGGACCTCCAGGCGTGGGTGAAGGACCGCGCTGGTCATCTGGCGCCGTCGACCCTGAAAGTGACCTGGAGCTACATCACCGCCACATTCCGGCTCGCCGAGCTGGACCGTCAGGTCGGATTCAATCCCTGCCGTGGAGTAAAGCTCCCGGCCGTTCGACGGAGGGAGATCGTGCCTCTCACCGTCAACGTGGTGGCGGCAATAGTGAACGCGCCGCCTGGCTGGTACCGGGCCATGCTGCTTCTCGCCGCGGCCTCAGGTCTGCGGCAGGGCGAGCTCTTCGGCATGGAGGTGGGCGACCTCGACTTCAGGGCAGGGACTGTGCGGGTGCGTCAGCAGCTCATCAGCCCGGATGTCGGCGAGCCGTACCTGGCGGAGCCGAAGACGCACGAGAGCTACCGGACGGTCCCAGTGGCCAAGACTGCCATGGACGCGTTGGCGGCCCACCTGAAGCAGCACCCGGCCCGGCGGGTCGACGTCGAGGACCGCACGAACCCCCGGAAGCCGAAGCGCCGCAAGGCGCTACTCGTCTTCACCAACGAGCGCAGCGAGGCCATACGACGAGCGTCCTGGGCATCCGTGTGGGCCAACGTCGAGAAGGTCGCTGACAAGGCGCTTCGCGAGGCATACGAAGGTGCGGTCAAGAGGTGGGAGCGGCGTGGTCGGCCGGAGGGCAGCGAGCCGGTCTTGGAGCAGGTGCCGGCCGGGTCCGGGATGCACGACCTTCGCCACTTCTACGCCTCGGTGCTGATCAAGCACCGCGAGAGCGTGAAGACCGTGCAGGTGCGGCTCGGTCACTCCAAGCCGTCGATCACCCTCGACATCTATACGCACCTCTGGCCGAACGACGAGGACACAACGAGGGCGGCGGTGGAGTCGGTCCTCACCGGAGTGCCCTCGTTGTGCCCTGTAGCTGCCTAGAGCCTACATTTGTGCAGGTCAGAGCAGTGTTCTAGCGGTAGTTCACGAACTGGATCGCGAAGTCCAGATCCTTGCCCTTCAGCAGCGCCTGGATGGCCTGCAGGTCATCGCGGCTCTTGGAGGTGACCCGGAGCTCTTCGCCCTGGACCTGAGCCTTCACGCCCTTGGGGCCCTCGTCGCGGATGATCTTCGCGACCTTCTTGGCGTTCTCCTGGGAGATGCCTTCCTCGATCGTCGCGAAGATCTTGTACTCCTTGCCCGACAGCTGCGGCTCACCCGCGTCCAGCGACTTGAGCGAGATCCCACGCTTGACCAGCTTGCCCTGGAACACGTCGAGGATGGCCTTGACCCGCTCCTCGCCGTTGGCCCGCATCTCGATCTTGTCGCCGGACCACTCGATGGAGGCACCGACGTTCTTGAAGTCGAAGCGCGTGGCGATCTCGCGACCGGTCTGGTTGAGCGCGTTGTCGACCTCCTGCCGCTCGACCTTCGAAACGATGTCGAAACTGGAGTCGGCCATGATCCTTGAGTCTCCTTGGTGATTCGGTTCCCGCCCGCGAACGGCGGCCGAACCAGCCTAGCCACCCACTCGGCCTGCTGCCCGCCCCCACACTGATCAACCAAGTGGCGAAGCACCCCCCACCATCGGGTATGGTTTACGACGTCGAGCGGGAGACCGCGAGACACCATCCCTGGCGGGTTGCCCGAGCGGCCAAAGGGAGCAGACTGTAAATCTGTCGCGCAAGCTACGCAGGTTCGAACCCTGCACCCGCCACGTGGAAACGAAAGAGCCCCTGGTCAGCGGAAACGCCGGCCAGGGGCTCTCGTTCTTTCAGTGCTCGTCCAGTGCCGGACCAGCTGGGCCTGGACGCGCAGTGGACGCGCGCCCAGACCCGCTCCCGCCGTTCGCTGTTACCTGGATGAAAGGACGTTCGCCACAGCCTCGTCGCCCCGCGGTTCGCCCGGGGTCGGCAGGCTGCCGTGGCGGTCGGCGCCGTCGGTCGGGACTGCGCGGGCTCGGTCGAGCTTCTTGATCAGCTGTCGCCCCACGCCGATCATCGGGGTCTCCACCCGCGCGTACAGCAGGTCGGCGATGGCCAGGGAGACCAGCGCCGCCGCGCCGGCGAAGAGCGGGGTGCCGCGTGGGATGGACGGTGCGAGGACGGGGACGACGGTCGCGGCCAAGGCCTGGACCAGGTAGAGGCCGTAGGAGCGCTCGCCGACCAGGACCAGGGGGCGCCGTGAGAGCAGCCAGCGGCCGGGGCCGGGCCCCAGCAGGCTCGGGAGCAGCAGTGCGACGCCGAGGCCGTAGAGAAGGACGGTGGGCTGCTCACCGTGGAAGTAGGCGACCAGGCTGGGAATGTTCGCGTGCAGGACCAGGAAGCCCACGGCCACGGCCACTCCGACCGCCGGATGGGTCAGCGGGCTGAGCAGGGCGAATCCGCGTGCGGTGTGGAGAACCAGGGCGAGTAGGGCGCCGATGAGGAGGACCGCATAGTGCACTCCCATCCCCACCCAGGTCTGACCGTAGGGGATCAGGACCAGTGCGACGGCGGCGACGGCCAGCGGGATGCGCAGGCGGGCGGAGACCCTGCTGGCTGCCACCAGCAACAGCGGCCAGACCAGGTAGAACTTCCACTCGATGCCTATGGTCCACGTGTGCAGGTAGGGCACCCCCGGCGGGATGTGGTACTCGTTCATGAAGAGCAGGAAGTGCGGCAGGTGCTCCTTCATCGCGGTCCAGTGACCGCCCTGGCCGTAGGCCGCGAGCACACTCAACGCCAGGACCAGGTAGTACAGCGGCATGATCCGGAAGATCCGGCGGAGGTAGAAGTTCCGCAGCGAGATCCGACCGTTCCGGTCGTGCTCGCGCAGCATCAGCGTGGTGATCAGGAACCCGGACACGACGAAAAAGATGTGCACGCCGATCCAGCCGGAGAGGAATCGGCTCTGTGCCCCGCCGCAGTGGAAGAAGACGACGATCACCGCGGCGACGGCACGCAGCCCGTCGAGGGCGTCGAACCTTCGAAGGGCCAGGAATTCGGCATGGGTGAGCCTGCGCATGCGAGTCTCCGGGTAGCTTGTGAGGAACGCGCACGTGCCTTCCCTGGGCCGGCGGCCAGAGCACAGGGTACTCAAAGGTCGACGGGAACCGGCCGCCCAGGCCCGCCGTCCTTCCCGTGCGACGCGGACGCGAGCGCCTCCGCGCTGACGAAAACCCTTCCAGGTCGTGAACTTCTCACTGTTCCCGCCCCTCACCCCGGTGGGAGCCTTGTTGTCGGCTTCTCCCGAAACGGGCTTCCCTGGGCGGGGGAGTCGAGGCAGGTGCCGTGGATGGGGACGGTGTGGCATGGACATCAAGGTGCTGGGACCGTTGGAAGCGGCCGAGGGCGAGCACTCCATCGTGCCCTCGGCCGGCAAGCCGCGGCAGCTGCTCGCGCTGCTGGCGCTGAACATGCGTCAGATGGTGCCGGTGGTCGCCATGATGGAGGAGCTCTGGGGATCGCGACCGCCACGCAGCGCCACCACCACACTCCAGACCTACATCCTCCAGTTGCGCCGCTCGCTCTCCGTCGCGTTGGCCGGATCCGGTCGGCAGGCCAAGGACGTGCTGGTCACCCGGAGCGCGGGCTACCTGCTGCTGGCCGAGCCGCAGGACGTCGACGCCTGTCGCTTCGACGAGTTCACCGTTCAGGGGTACGCCGCCTTCGACGCCGGTGACGCGGAGGGCGCCTCGCGTCTGCTGCGTCAGGCACTCGGGCTCTGGCGCGGTCCGGCCCTGATCGACCTGCCGCGGGGCAGCCGCCTGGAGGTCGAGGCGGCCCGCCTCGAGGAGACCCGTCGCGCCGCACTGGAGCGGCGCCTGGACGCGGACCTTCAGCTCAACCGGCATCACGAGATCCTGGGTGAGCTCGCCGGGCTGACCGCGCAGTACCCGTTGCACGAGAACCTGCACGCGCAGTTCATGCTGGCGCTCCACCGTTGCGGCATGTCGGCCCGCGCCCTGGAGGTCTACCGCCGGCTCTGCGCCTCGCTCCTCGACGAGCTGGGGCTGGAGCCGTCCGGCCCCGTGCAGCGGCTGCGGCATGCGGTGCTGGCCTCGGACCCGTCGCTCGATCCCGTCAACGAGCTGCGGGCGCGGGTGGGGTTCTGGACTCCGAGCGCGGTCGTGCCGCCGCCCCGATTCCCGGTGCTCGACGGCGGGCGCGGCGCGGACGCCAGGCCCCGGCAGCTGCGGGGATCATGAGCAAATCACGATGAGGTCATGACAGATTCACTTCCTTCGTCAACGCCTTTCGTTCGAAAATCGAGCCGCCAGTACATCGCGCCCCGTGGTCACGGGGATGCGGCCGACTCTCCCTTCCCCGGAGGAGGCTCGTATGAACCAAGGGCCCCAGAGCGAGCTGCAGCTCGCGGAGCTCATCGCACGGACCTGCCTGGAACCGGATTTCCCCGAGGACGCACTGGCCGCGCTCTCATCCCTGTCCGCGTCGTCGCCCTCGGCCGACTACCTGCTGATCGAAGCGCTGGAGGGCGCGCCGCTCCAGGCAGCCCGGGCCTGCTTTCCGCCCTGCGCCGTGTGCGGCGTGGACCCGGAGGACACCAGCACCAGGCGTCCCGACTCGACCAGGGACCCCGTCCTGCTGTGACCGACCTCTCGCGCGAGAGGCGGGCCACCGCCGCGGAAGCCCAGAAGCCCCGGCTGCTGGGCTTCCGCAGTCATCTGCGGGCAGAGCCGGTGGCCGGGGACGCTGTCTACCTGCTGTCTGAGGGAGGGATCACCGCGCTCCAGGGCGCAGCCGTCGAGGCGCTGGTCCCGCTGCTCGACGGGACCAGGGACCTGCCCACGGTGCTCCGCGACGCGACCGCGCACCTGCCGGCCGAGGAGGCGGGCCGGGCGATCGGTCGCCTCGCCAAGGCGAGCCTGATCGGCTACCGCAACCGGCCGGCCGTGGAGCCCGCCGAGGCGTACTGGGACCTGGCCGGTCTGGACGGGCAGCAGACCGCCGATCAGCTGGCCGGCGCGCGGGTGGGGTTGCGCCGGATCGGCCGGGCGCCGACGGACGCGGTACTCGCCGCCTGCCGGGCGGGCGGCCTCGACGTCGTGACGCTCGCAGCCGCTGAGGCTGCGGCGGCCTCTGGGGCCGCTGAGGCCGTCGAGGCCGCAGCGCCGCGCCTGACCATCGTCGTCACGGACGACTACCTGCGCCCGGAGCTCGCGGCGTTGGACGCCGAGCACCGCGCCGCGGGCCGGCCCTGGCTGCCAGCCCGGCTGACCGGTTCGGCGGTCTGGATCGGCCCGGTCTTCCGACCTGGCGGACGCGACGAGCCGGATGGGCGCTACGGCCGCTCCGGGGCGGACGGGCCGGACTGGCCGGACGCGCCTGACGGCCGCGGCGCGACGGACGGGCCGGGCAAGTCCGGCGCGCCCGATGGACCCGACGTGCCCGTCGCCGGCCCGTGCTGGAACTGTCTCGCCCACCGGATCTCAGCGCACCGTGCCGCCGAAGCGCCCGTGCGGCGGGCGCTCGGCCTGGACGGTCCGGTGCTGCGCCCGCCCGCGTACCTGCCGACCAGTAGCGGCGCCGGCGCCCAACTGCTGGTGCACGAGGCGGTCAAGTGGCTGGCCGGCTACCGCCATCCGGGGCAGGACGCCGTGCTGGAACTGGACACGCTGACCTTGGTCACCCGCCACCACGAGGTGCGCCGCCGGCCGCAGTGCCCGAGTTGCGGGGACACCGGGCTGATGGCCGCGCAGGCGGGCCGCCGGGTCGAGCTGCGCTCCCGGGCCAAGGTCTCACGGGCCTCGGGCGGGCATCGGGCCTGCTCGCCGGAGGAGGTCCAGCAGCGGTTCGGGCATCTGGTGAGCCCGGTCACCGGGGTCGTCGCCGACATCCGGCCGGTGCCGGGCAGCCCGGCCGGCCTGCACAGCTACTCCTCCGGGCACAACCTGGCCCTCGGCGGCGGGAATCTGCGGCAGCTCCGCTCCGGGCTGCGCCAGAACAGCGGTGGCAAGGGAGCCACCCGCCTGGACGCCGAGGTCGGAGCGCTCTGCGAAGCGGTGGAGCGCTACTCGGCCACCCTGCACGGCGACGAGCCCCGCGTCCGGGACACCCTTCGCGGTCTCGGCGACGCCGCCGTCGACCCACGCGGCTGCCTGCTCTTCGACGAGCGGCAGTACCGTGCCCGCGCCGACTGGAACCGGCACAGTTCGGCCTACCACCGGGTCCCTGAGCCGTTCGAGGCGGAGACCCCGGTCGACTGGACGCCGGTCTGGTCGCTGACCGACAGTCGGCAGCGGCTGCTGCCGACCGGGCTGCTCTACTTCAAGCCGGTGCACGAGCACGTCCCTCCGGTGGCCGGCCGGGAGTCCCTCTTCGCCTGCTCCAACGGCAACGCGGCCGGCAGCAGCCTGGAGGACGCCGTGCTGCAGGGACTGCTGGAGCTGGTGGAGCGGGACGCCGTGGCGCTGTGGTGGTACAACAGGACCCGCCAGCGGGCGGTCGACCTGGGCGCCTTCGCCGATCCGTGGACCGAACAGCTGCTGAAGAGCTACGGCCTGATGAATCGTCGGGTATGGGTGCTGGATCTGACCTCGGACCTCGGCGTCCCCGTCTTCGCCGCGCTCTCCCGGCGCTTCGACAAGCCCGCGCAGGACATCATGCTGGGCTTCGGCGCACACCTCGACCCGGCCGTGGCGCTCAGCCGCGCGCTCACCGAGATGAACCAGTTGCTGCCCGCCGTCTCCGAGGTCACCGCCGACGGCGGCGGCTACCGGCTGGACGACCCCGAACTGCTGCACTGGTGGTCGCGGGAGACGGTACGCAGCCAGCGCTGGCTGCTGCCCGACCCCACGGCGCGACCGGCCCGGCCGCAGGACTTCGACGCGCTCCGCCACGACGATCTCCTCGACGACGTGGAGCTGATCGTCTCCCGGCTCGCCGCGCTGGGTCTGGAGACCCTGGTGCTCGACCAGACCCGCCCGGACCTCGGCCTGCCGGTGGTGAAGGTGATCGTCCCCGGGCTGCGCCACTTCTGGGCCCGCTTCGCCCCCGGCCGGCTCTTCGACGTGCCGGTCGCCCTCCGTCGACTGGAGCAGCCGACGGAGTATCAGGACCTCAACCCGATACCGGTGTTCATCTGAGAGCGCGACCGGCCCGCAGCCGTGACCTCCGGCCTTGAGCGGCGCTGGAGACCGTCTCGTCGTACGCGCGCAAGTCACCTTCGGGCAACACTCGGCGCGTACGCTGGTGGCTCTTGATCGCAGGTGGTGCGCGAAAGGGGCCTGGTGACCAGTTCCATAGACCGGCTCATCAGTCAGGCGCAGCAGTCCGTTCCCGGGGGCGGGGAGCCCGATGCGGACGTGGGCGCGGCTGCGCTCGGCAACCTCGGCCGTGGCGCACCCTCCCCGGTGGTCGCCGACAGCCTGGTGGCCCTGATGGTCGCCGGGTACGCGGTGATGGGCATCACCACCCTCGTGGCCGGCGGCGTGGGCTGGCGGCGGATTCTGATCGGCGGCGGCAGCTTCCTGCTCATCGCCCTGATCCAATTACTGCACTCGGACCGCCGGTTGGAGCACCTCAGAGGCAGGCTGATGCCCTGGAGCCTGGTGCTGCAGGGGGTGCTGACCTACACGCCGCCGCTCGTGTTCGGGATCTTCTGGGGCGGCATGGCCGGGTTCCTCGGCGCCAGCGGCCTGCTGCTGTTACGCCCGCGCTGGGGCTGGACGCTCTTCGGCCTGGTCGTCGCCGCGGCCGGCGTCAGCGGACCGCTGGAGGGCTGGTCGTACCTTTCGGACGTCTACATCGTCGTCTCCACCACGCTGGCCAGTCTGACCCTCTGGGGTCTCACCCGGCTCTCGCTGCTGGTCGTCCAGGTGCAGGCCAGCCAGGAGGAGTTGGCCAGGGTGGCCGTGGTCAGGGAACGGCTTCGCTTCGCCAGGGACCTGCACGACCTGCTCGGCTACAGCCTGTCCGCCATCGTGCTCAAGAGCGAGCTGACCAAACGACTGGTCGAGGGCAGTCCGTTGGACGCGTTGAACGAGCTGGACGACATCCTGCTCGTCTCCCGACAGGCGCTCACCGATGTGCGGGCGGTCTCCCGCGGGTACCGGCAGATGTCGCTGGCCGAGGAGGTCGAAGCGGCGGGATCGGTGCTCAGGGCTGCAGGGATCCGCGCCCAGGTCGATCTGGGGGTGCGCCCACCGAAGGGGGAGCTGGACACCATCCTCGCCACGGTGCTCCGCGAGGCGGTCACCAACCTGCTCCGGCACAGCAAGGCCGAGCAGTGCCTGATCGCGACCTGCCTGGAGGACGGCCTGATCAGGCTCACCATCGCCAACGACGGCGTGGTCGCCCCGCCCGGCCAGGGCAGCGGCAGCGGGCTGCAGAACCTGACGGTGCGGCTGGCCGAGGTGGGCGGCCGGCTGGCGTGGGAGGTGGAGGACGACCGCTGGTTCTTCCTGCGGGCCGTCGCCCCGCTCCCGCCGGTCCCGCTCCTGCCCGCCCCGCTCCCGCCGTCCGGGTAGATCGGCTGAGCCGGCGCTCAGATGAGCCAGCCGTCCTCGCGCGCGATGCGGATCGCGTCGAGGCGGTTGCGTGCGCCGAGCTTGGTGACGATCGCGGTGAGGTAGTTGCGCACCGTGCCGACGGACAGGTAGAGCGCGGACGCGATCTCGCCCGCGTCCGCGCCGCCCGCGGCCAGCCGGAGCACCTCCGTCTCGCGCTCGGTCAGCGGTCCCTCCACGCTGTCGAAGGCGACCAGGGCCAGCTGCGCATCGAGCATCCGCTCGCCCGCGGCGACCCGGCGGACCGCCTCGGCGAGCAGGGCCGGCGGCGCGTCCTTGAGTAAGAAGCCGGAGACCTGGGCGGCCAGGGCCCGGTGCAGGGTACCGGCCTTGCCCATGCTGGTGAGGATCAGCGTCCGGCAGCCGGGCAGCGCCTCGTGGAGCAGGGCCGCCGCGTGCAGGCCGTCGATGCCGGGCAGTCCCACGTCGAGAATGGCGACGTCCGGTTTGCACTCGAGTGCGGCGGCGACGACCGCGTCGCCGCGCTCGACCTCCGCCACGATCTGGAAGTCCGGCTCCAGTCGGAGCAGTGCGGCCAGGGCGCCCCGGACCATGTGCATGTCCTCGGCCAGCAGGATGCGCACCATCGAACTCCCCCGTGTTCTCCAGCCCCGCCCCGGCGTACGAACATAGTACCCGTGTTCGCATGGTCGGAGTCGGCGCCAAAATGCCTGTCTCAGCAGGTAGTTGGCCTGACGGGCTCGGTCTCTCAGGTGTCTTCGGGGGTGCCGTCCGGCTCTGCGAACGGGAGCAGTTCCTCGGGGCTCCAGGACAGTCGTCCGGCTCGGAGGTCGGCCACGACGGATTCCAGCCAGCGAAGTTGAGCCTCCGTCACCATCCGCTGGTACTCCGTCTCCAGCATGGTCACCCGCGGCAGCCGGTGCTCGGCCTCCACGGCCATGATCGCGTCGAGCTCGCGCAGCGCGGTCCGCACCCGCTCCGTCCGCTGCTCGAACACCCCCAGTGCCTCGTCCGGGTCGAGCATCAGCAGCAGCGAGAGGGCGGCGGGGAACTCGGGGAACTCCTGCTTCGGCATGGCCAGCATCTCCACCAGCCACTCCCTGGCGACCGTGCGGCCGGCGTCGGTGACCTCGTAGACCGTGCGCTCGGGGTACTGCTGGTCGCGCTCGGTCTCGCGCACCGCGATGAGTTCGGCCGCGAGCAGCCGGTCGATGGCCCGGTAGAGACTCGCCCGCTGGCTGACGTTGACGACCTGGTCCTTGCCCCACTGCTTGATCAGGCGCTGGATCCCGTACGGGTGCAGCGGCTGGTAGTGCAGCAGCGACAGCACGGTCAGGTAGAGGGGCGAACTGCGCAGTGGGGTGCTCATGGCCGTCATCGTACGCTTCCGGCTAATCTCAGCGTCACTAGTTGATTGAGAACTAGTTGCAGCCTCCGCGTGAGCGGAGGCGCCCTTTGTCGCCCGCGTACTGACGCCCGCCGCTGTGCGTGGTAGAAAGCTTGGCCACGGGCGAATGGGACACGGGGACTCAAAGCTCTAGGAGGGCCCAATGGGCGGCACGTTGGCGGTGGGCCCGGCCACAGCCGAGGAGGTCGACGAGGCCCTCGGCGTCTGGCAGCACTCGCACCTGATCCGGCGCAACGGCCGACCGCTCCCACGCGACCACGTCCGCCTGGCGCACGCGCGGATGGCCGCGCCCGGCGCGCTGCTGCTGCTCGCCCGCGAGGAGGGCCGACCGGGCAGCGGCATCGTCGGCACGATCCTCGGCGTCCAGGGGCTCACCGAGGACGGCGCGGGCCCACCACAGGCGGGGCTGCTCCACCTCAGCCTGCTCAGCGTCGCCCCGGACCGCTGGGGCCAGCGGGTCGGCCGCCGCCTGATCGAGCAGCTCCTCGCGGAGGGCCGGACCCAGGAGTTCTCCGAGGCCCAGCTCTGGACCCACGCGGACAACCTCCGCGCCAACCGCCTCTACCGAGCGCTCGGCTTCCGCCGCACGGGCCGCGTGAAGATAGACGACTGGGGCGAACTCCTGGTCCATTACTGGCGACCGCTCTCGGCAGGCGAGTGAGTCGCAGCTCCTCAGGGGCGCGAGGAACTGCGCGAGTAACCACCCTGTGCGGATGGCCCTGCTCGTTCGGCCTGCCAGCTGCGTGGGTGGCTTGTCGCGCAGTTCCTCGCGCCCCTCAGGAGCTGCAACTGGCCGCTACGTCGGCCCCGGGCGGACCTGGCGGGGGACGGCGGCGGCCGTGGTCTCCGCGTACTCGCGGACCGCGCTGGTGCGGGAGACGACCCGGCCGCCGTGGACGACGACCCGGCTGTGGCCGCCGGCCAGCGCCGCGGTGAGGGTGTCCCCGCGCACCGCGAGCAGCTCGGCGGGGTAGCCGGCCTCCACGCGGACCGCCGCGAGGCCGAGCAGGGTGCGCGCCGTGGCGCTGACGGCGTCGTACGCGGCGTCCGCCGCCAGGCCCGCCGTCGCGGCCAGTAGGAAGGCCGCCTCCAGCGGGTCCGCGCGGCCGACCGGGCAGCACGCGTCACGCAGCGCGCCGCTCCCCGCGGCCAGCGGGACGCCGACGGCGGCCAGCGCCTGCACCGCCGCCGGGTCGTAGCCGCCGATCGGGGTCGGCCTGCCCGCGCAGCGGCCGCTCTGGGGCAGCACCACGACGCCGGTCCCGGCTCTGAGCAGCGCCTCCAGCTGTCGCGGAGTCACCCCGCCGTCGAGGCACAGCATCGCGTCCGGGCCCGACTCCGGCAGCTCCCCCGCCAGGTCCGCGTTCGCGTGCAGGTCGAGGGGGCGGCCGTACTCGCGCGCCAGCGCCAGCAGCGTGCCGAGGTGACCGGCCGGGTCCGGGTCCTGTGCGGGGCGCCCGCCGAGGGCGTGCGCTCCGGCGCGCAGCGCCTCGCGGAGGAGCTCACGCGCTTCGTGTCCGCCGCTGCCCGTCAACGGTCCGGGCATCGCGGCGACCTGAAGGTCCACCAGGCCACGGAGGTCGCGGGCCGCCTGCAGCGCGCCCTCCAGGCGGCGCAGTCCAGCCTCGCCGTCGACCAGGATCTGGCTGCGGACGGCCGTCGCGCCGTACCCGAGGCTGGTCAGCGCGGCCTCGGTGATCCGGCGGCGCAGCTCCTCCCCGGTCGCGGCCGTCGGAGCAGCGCCCGGCCCGCCCGCCGTGAAGGCTTCGTCGAGGTGCGCGTGCGGCTCCACCGGGGACGGCACCAGCAGATAGCCGCTCAGATCCAGGCGCTCGGGCGCACTCAGGCTGCCGACCGTGCCGACCGCCTCGATGCGTTCGCCGGAGATCCGCACGTCCACGCTCCGGCCGTCCGCCAGCCGCGCCCCGGACAGCAGCAACGCCGTCGACCCGGCCGTTCCGGTCCCCGCCCCAGTCCCCATGGCCCGGCCGCTCCTTCCCGACGCGATCGCCAAGATCGCAGGCTGTGAGCCTATGGCGCGGCGCACGGGCGGTTGGGGAGGCGCGTGCGGACCGGCGGGGCCGGTCGCAAAAGTCGTACCGGACCGGCGCCAAACGGATTTCACGGTTGGGCTGGGGACCGTGTAATGTCTTCCCCGTTCGCCCCTATAGCTCAGTCGGTAGAGCGTCTCCATGGTAAGGAGAAGGTCTGCGGTTCGATTCCGCATGGGGGCTCGGATGAGAGGGTTCTCTGTCGCACGGCAGGGCGCGCGATCGTCGTGGCGGTGTAGCTCAGTTGGTAGAGCAAGCGGCTCATAATCGCTGTGTCACCGGTTCAAGTCCGGTCACCGCTACCACACCCGTAGCCGATTTCCGGGTCACTGGCCCGATCGGCTACTCTTGTCTGTCTGTAACGTTGTCTGTCCGAGGAAGGCACTCCCGTGGCCGCCACTGATGTCCGTCCGAAGATCACGCTGGCGTGCGTGGAGTGCAAGGAGCGGAACTACATCACCAAGAAGAACCGGCGTAACGACCCGGATCGTCTTGAGATGAAGAAGCACTGCCCCCGCTGCAACGCACACACCGCGCACCGCGAGACTCGCTGACCCCTGCAGCTTCATCGCATGGGTCGGGTTTCGATCTGAGAGCACAATGCGAAGGCCGTCCCCATATCGGGGGCGGCCTTCGTCACGTCTTCCGCAGGCCGTAGCAGGATTGAACCCGTCGCACGAACGGACGTCAGGAGCCACGCATGCCACTGGACCCCTCCTTCATCGGGCGGTCCTATCCGCCCACCGCGGCCTACGAGGTCGGCCGCGAGAAGATCCGCGAGTTCGCCGAGGCGGTCCGGGACGCCAACCCCGCGTACACCGACCCCGAGGCGGCCAAGGCGCTGGGGCATCCTGACGTCATCGCGCCGCCGACCTTCCCGTTCGTGATCACCTACCGGGCTGCCGCCCAGGTGGTCGAGGACCCGGAGCTCGGCCTGGACTTCAGCCGGGTCGTCCACGGCGACCAGCGCTTCGTCTACAGCCGCCCGGTCCGTGCCGGTGACCGACTGAGCGTCACCTGCGTGATCGAGTCGATCAAGTCGCTGGCGGGCAACGACGTCCTGTCGGTCCGCGGCGAGGTGCACGAGGAGAGCGGCGAGCACGTGGTGACCGCCCACATGATGCTGGTCGCGCGGGCCGCCGAGGCCGAGCCGACCACGGCGGGGGAGTGAGGCAGCGATGAGCGCGAGCATCAACTACGACGAGGTCGAGGTCGGCGCGGAGCTGCCGGCCCAGTCCTTCCCGGTGACCCGGGCCACCCTGGTCCAGTACGCGGGCGCCTCCGGTGACTTCAACCCGATCCACTGGAACGAGGCCTTCGCCAAGGCCGTCGGCCTGCCGGACGTGATCGCCCACGGCATGTTCACCATGGCCGAGGCGATCCGCGTGGTCACCGACTGGGCGGTCGACCCGGGTGCCGTCGTCGAGTACGGCGTCCGCTTCACCAAGCCCGTGGTGGTCGCGAACGATGACACCGGCGCGGTGATCGAGGTCACCGGAAAGGTGGCGGCCAAGCTGGACGACCGCCGGGTCCGCGTCGACCTGGTCGCCTCCAGTGCGGGCCAGAAGGTGCTGGGCATGGCACGGGCCGTCGTCCAGCTGGGCTGAGAGCAGGCTCACATTTCCCCTTGACGAAGTTAGTAATCAGCCACTAACTTTGAACCATGGCGAAGACGAGCATGCGAATGAGCGCGGAGGAGCGACGCGAGAGCGTCGTCCGCGCCGCGATGATCGAGTTCGCCGAGACCGGCTACAACGGCACCTCGACCCAGGCGATCGCTCGTCGGGTCGGGGTGTCGCAGCCGTATCTCTTCCGGCTCTTCGAGAACAAGCGCGCACTCTTCGAGGCCGCCGTCCGACGCTGCACGGCGGAGATCAAGGAGTCCTTCCTCCGTGCCGCCGAGGGCAAGCACGGTCAGGAGGCGCTCGATGCGATGGGCGTGGCCTACTTCGAGCTGATCGAGGACCGCAGCAGGCTCCTCCTGCAGATGCAGATGTACGTCTCCACTGCGGCTGCCGAGGCAGCGGGGGATCTCGAGGTCGGCGAGGCCGTCCGCGAGATGTGGACGGATCTGTGGGACTCGGTCGCGGTGGCGTCGGGGGCGACCCCGGAAGAGGTCGGCCGGTTCTTCGCGCACGGCATGCTGATCAACGCACTGGTCGCCATGGGCTTCCCGATGGGGCACCGCCTGTGGCAGGGATTCGGGCCGGAACCCAGCTGTTGACCCTGCGGCTCACCGCCGCATCAGCCGGGTTCTTTTGGCCGCAAAAGTTATTGATTGATCACTTCATTCGCGCCTGGGGGAATCATGCGCAAAGGCAATCCGGCCATCTGGGCCTTCGTCATCACCAGCACCGCGGGGTTCATGGCCGCGCTGGACAACCTGGTCGTCACGACCGCCCTGCCGTCCATCCGGGCCCACCTCGGCGGCGGCATCACCGACCTCGAGTGGACGGTCAACGCTTACACGCTGACCTTCGCCGTGCTGCTGATGCTCGGCGCGGCGCTCGGTGACCGCTTCGGCCGCCGCCGTCTCTTCATCGCCGGTCTCGGCCTGTTCACCCTCTCCTCGCTGGCCGCCGCCCTCGCCCCGAGCATCGGCGCGCTGGTCGCGGCCCGCGCCGCCCAGGGAGTCGGTGCGGCGCTGCTCGCACCCGTCAGCCTGACCCTGCTCACCGCAGCCGTCCCGGTCGCCAAGCGCGGCCTGGCCTTCGGCGCCTGGGGTGCGGTCAACGGCATGGCTGTCGCGCTCGGCCCGCTGATCGGCGGAACGGTGGTCGAACACCTCTCCTGGCAGTGGATCTTCGCGCTCAACGTGCCGATCGGTCTGGCCCTGCTGCCGCTGGCCCGGCTGCGGCTGAGTGAGTCGTTCGGTCCCAACAGCCGACTGGACGTCACCGGCACGGCGCTGGCCAGTGCGGGTCTCTTCGGCATCGTCTACGCGCTGATCCGCGGCAACGAGGACGGCTGGACCAGTGCAACGGTCCTCACCGGTCTCGTCGTCGGTGCGGCGCTACTGATCGCCTTCGTCGCCTGGGAGGCCCGTACCGCGCACCCACTGTTGCCGCTCCGCCTCTTCCGCAGCCGTGCCTTCACGGCGGTGAACCTCGCGTCGATGCTGATGTCGCTGGGCATGTTCGGCTCGATCTTCCTGCTCAGCCAGTTCCTGCAGAACGTCCAGGGCTACAGCCCGATGAGCGCCGGTGTCCGGATGCTGCCGTGGACGGGCATGCCGATGCTGGTCGCCCCGCTGGCGGGCATCCTGGCCGGTCGGATCGGCGGTCGGATCGTGATCGCGACCGGACTGGCCATGCAGGCGATCGGGCTCGGCTGGTTCGCGGTGATTGTCGCCGCGCACATGAGCTACGTCAGCCAGATCCCGGCGCTGGTCCTCTCCGGCACGGGTATGGCGCTCTTCTTCGCCCCGGTCGCCACGATGCTGATGGGCTCGGTGCGCCCGGAGGAGCAGGGCGTCGCCTCCGGTGCGAACAACGCGCTGCGTGAGGTCGGCGGCGCGCTCGGCGTGGCTGTGCTGACCTCGGTCTTCACCGCGCACGGCGGCTACGGCAGCGGCCAGAGCTTCGTGGACGGCCTCACTCCCGCGCTCTGGGTCGGTGCGAGCGTGATCGCGGCGGCCACGGCGGCCATCCTCATCGCCCCCCGGTACGCGAAGACGCGGCTTCAGTCCGTGGAATCGTCGCAGACCTCCGACGCCGCCCTGCGCGACCAGGGGGCGGGGACCGCGCTCACCGAGCCGGTGGCCTGAGCCTCGGAACGGGCCGGTCCGGACAGTGGGTCAACGACCGAACCAAGATCGCGAAATGCTTCACGTGAAGCATTTCGCGATCTTGGTTTGTGTGCGTGCGGTCCCTGTCGTTCCGGGGCAGCAGCGGCATCAGCACCCGCATCGCCGCGACGGCGCGGGGCTGGTGTGCGGCGGGCCCGTACGCTTGTCCCCGTGCAGGAACTCCATGACGCGCCCCTGGCCCCGCTGACCACGCTCCGCATCGGCGGCCCCGCCGCCCGACTCGTGACGGCCGCGACCGACGCGGACATCGTCGCCGTCGTCCGCGCCGCGGACGAGGCGGGGGAGCCGCTGCTCGTCGTCGGCGGCGGCAGCAACCTGGTGATCGGGGACGAGGGCTTCCCCGGAACCGTCCTGCGCATCGCGACCAAGGGCTTCGCACTCGACGGCACCCGGCTCACCCTGGCCGCCGGCGAGGTCTGGTCCGAGGCGGTCGACCGGGTCGTGCTCGACCACGGCCTGGCCGGCATCGAGTTCCTGGCCGGCATCCCCGGCTCGGCCGGCGCCACGCCGGTGCAGAACGTCGGCGCGTACGGCCAGGAGGTGGCCGACACCGTCACCGAGGTCGTCGCCTACGACCGCGAGGCCCGCGAGACCGTCACGCTCGCCGCCGTGGACTGCGGCTTCGGCTACCGCCACAGCCGTTTCAAGGCGGCGCCGGACCGCTACGTCGTGCTGCGCGTCACCTTCGCGCTGGAGGACGCGGCCGGTGCGTCCACCCCGGTCCGCTACGCGGAGGCCGCGCGCGCCCTGGGCGTCGAACCGGGGGAGCGCGCGGAGCTGGGCGCGGCGCGCGAAACGGTGCTGAAGCTGCGTTCCGGCAAGGGCATGGTGCTGGACCCTGAGGACCACGACACCTGGTCGGCCGGCTCCTTCTTCACCAACCCGGTCCTCACCGACGCCGAGCACGCCGCGTTCCTGGACCGGGTCCAACGGCGGCTGGGCGCCGAGGCCCGGCCGCCGGCCTTCCCGGCAGGCGAGGGCCGCGTGAAGACCTCGGCGGCCTGGCTGATCGACCAGGCCGGCTTCACCAAGGGCTACGGCTCCGGCCCGGCGCGCCTCTCCTCGAAGCACACCCTTGCTCTCACCAACCGGGGCGCAGCCACGGCGGCGGACCTCCTCGCGCTGGCGCGCGAGATCCAGTCCGGCGTCCACGCGGCGTTCGGCGTCACGCTGATCAATGAGCCCGTCATGATCGGCACGTCGCTGTAGTTGCAACTCCTTACGGGCGCGAGTAGCCACCCTGCGCGGATGGCCCTGCTCGTTCGGTGCTCCACCTCCTGGGGTGGCTTGTCGCGCAGTTCCTCGCGCCCCTAAAGGAGTTGCAACTCAGCCTTTCAGCCAGGCATCCACGCCGGACAGCAGGCGGGTCTGGACATCCTCCGGTGCGTGGGAAGCGCGCACGCTCTGGCGCGCCAGCTCGGCCAGCTCCTCGTCCGTGAAGCCGTGCCGCTCGCGCGCCAGCGCGTACTGCGCGGCCAGGCGCGAGCCGAACAGCAGGGGGTCGTCCGCGCCCAGCGCAATCGGCACGCCTGCCTCGAAGAGGCGCCGCAGCGGTACGTCCTCCGGCCGCTCGTAGACGCCCAGGGCCACGTTCGAGGCCGGGCAGACCTCGCAGGTGATCTGCTCCTCCGCCAGTCGCCGCATCAGCGCCGGGCTCTCCGCCGCGCGGACGCCGTGGCCAATGCGGCGTGCGCCCAGGTCGTCCAGGCAGGAACGGACGCTCTCCGGACCGGCCAGCTCACCCCCGTGCGGCGCTGCCAGCAGTCCGCCCTCGGTGGCGATCCGGAAGGCGCGGTCGAAGTCCCGTGCCAGGCCGCGCCGTTCGTCGTTGGAGAGCCCGAAGCCGACCACGCCCTTGTCGGCGAAGCGGACCGCGAGCCTGGCGAGGGTGCGGGCGTCCAGCGGGTGCTTCATCCGGTTCGCCGCGACCAGCACGCGGATGCCCACGCCGGAAGCACGCGACGCCTCGTCGACCGCGTCGAGCACCAGCTCCAGCGCCGGGATCAGCCCGCCCAGGCGCGGTGCGTAAGAGGTCGGGTCGACCTGGATCTCCAGCCAGCCCGAGCCGTCCGCCCGCTCGTCCTCGGCGGCCTCGTGGACGAGTCGCCGGATGTCGTCCTCGTCCCGCAGCACCGAGCGCGCCGCGTCGTAGAGCCGCTGGAACCGGAACCAGCCCCGCTCGTCCGTCGCCCGCAGCTGCGGCCGCTCGCCCGAGCTCAGCGCCTCCGGCAGCCGCACGCCGTGCTTGTCCGCGAGCTCCAACAGTGTGGCCGGACGCATGGAACCGGTGAAGTGCAGGTGCAGATGCGCCTTGGGCAGCAACCGCACGTCACGACGCGAGGCGGGCCCGGCGGACGCGCCGGAGGGACGGGACGGGGCGAGTACCTGTTCCATCCACAGATCCTTGCGCATCAGCCGCCCGGAAGGGAAACAACAATCGGAGGCCCCCCGATCGAGTGATCAGCAGGGCCTCCGGGAAGTGCGGCGGCAGCGCCCGGCGCGCGCCACGGTGGGGAGCCCAGGCGCCCGACAGCCCGGTGCGGGGCCGACGCCGGGTCCGGGCCGGGCTCGGCCCCGAGGCCCGGCCGCTGCCCGCAGGGCTACCGCGCCTCGGCGAGCAGCTTCTGGAGGCGGGTGACGCCCTCGATCAGGTCCTCGTCGCCCAGGGCGTACGACAGGCGCAGGTAGCCCGGGGTGCCGAAGGCCTCGCCGGGGACGACCGCGACCTCGGCCTCGTCCAGGATCAGCGTCGCCAGCTCCGCCGAGGTGGCCGGACGCTGCCCGCGCAGCTCCTTGCCGAGCACGGCCTTGACCGACGGGTAGGCGTAGAACGCGCCCTCGGGCTCCGGGCAGAGCACGCCCGGGATCTCGTTCAGCATCCGCACGATCGTCTGCCGCCGCCGGTCGAACGCGGTCTTCATCTCGTCCACGGCGGACAGGTCCCCGGCCACTGCCGCCAGGGCCGCCCGCTGGGCGACGTTGCTCACGTTGGACGTCGCGTGCGACTGGAGGTTGGTCGCCGCCTTGATGACGTCCTTGGGGCCGATCACCCAGCCGACCCGCCAACCCGTCATCGCGTAGGTCTTGGCCACGCCGTTGACCACGATGCACTTGTCGGCCAGCTGCGGCACCGCCACCGGCAGTGAGACGAACTGCGCGTCGCCGTAGACCAGGTGCTCGTAGATCTCGTCCGTCAGCACCCAGAGACCGTGCTCGGCCGCCCAGCGGCCGACCGCCTCGACCTCGGCGCGGGTGTAGACCGCGCCGGTCGGGTTCGAGGGGGAGACGAAGAGCAGCACCTTCGTCCGCTCCGTGCGGGCCGCCTCCAGCTGCTCCACCGAGACCTTGTAACCGGTCGTCTCGTCCGCCGCGACCTCCACCGCCACGCCGCCCGCGAGCTGGATCGACTCGGGGTAGGTGGTCCAGTAGGGCGCGGGCACGATGACCTCGTCGCCCGGGTCGAGGATCGCTGCGAAGGCCTCGTAGATCGCCTGCTTGCCGCCGTTGGTGACCAGCACCTGCGAGGCGTCGACCGCCCAGCCGGAGTCGCGCAGCGTCTTCGCCGCGATCGCCTCCTTGAGCTCGGGCAGGCCGCCGGCCGGGGTGTAGCGGTGGTTCTTCGGGTCACGGCAGGCGGCCACGGCCGCCTCGACGATGTACTGCGGCGTCGGGAAGTCCGGCTCGCCCGCGCCGAAGCCGATGACCGGGCGTCCGGCGGCCTTGAGGGCCTTCGCCTTGGCGTCCACGGCCAGCGTCGCGGACTCCGCGATGGCGCCGATGCGGGCCGAGACCCGGCGGTCGGAGGGACGGATGTTTGCGTCAGGGGTGGGGGATCCAGCGCTCATGGCTGCATGCTCGCAGAAGGCCGAAACGGGGGACGCGGCGTTCCGCTATGCGACCCGAACGGGCCCGAGCTGCGGAACTCATTCGACGCGAACGCCTGCTACCCCCTACACTCAACCCTCGTTGGAAGCCCACCGACGGCACGCCGCCCGGACGCTGATGCGGACGCCGGTATGTTGTAGGTTGGGTCCGAGTCCGCACCCACGGACTCAAAGGGTCGTAGCTCAATTGGTAGAGCACCGGTCTCCAAAACCGGTTGTTGGGGGTTCAAGTCCCTCCGGCCCTGCTGTCCGCCCTGTCGAAATCTCGGCACAGGCGGTAGCGTCAGCAGAGCAATCAGGGGCCTCGCACATTCGCGAGTGCCCCTACTGGTACCCGGATTATCAGGTGAGGGACACGTGACGGAGACCGTAGGCTCCACCGCCACACCTGAGAGCGGCTCCGGTGACGGAGACGATCTGTCCCGTCGCGACCGGAAGCGCGCCCGCAAGGCCGGCGACCCGGAGGGCAAGGGCGGCCGCGCCAAGCGCGACAAGGGCCCGAACGTCTTCGCCCGCACCGCGCTCTTCTACCGCCAGATCATCACCGAGCTGCGCAAGGTCGTCTGGCCCTCCCGCAGCGACCTGACCTCGTACACCACGGTGGTCATCGTCTTCGTGCTCGTGATCATGGCTCTCGTCTACGGCCTCGACACCGGCTTCGTGAAGCTCGCCTCGATCGTCTTCGGCTGAGGCCCGCTCCGTCCAAACTGCAGCGCCGAGCGCCCGGACACGTCGTGTCCGGGCGCTCCGCCATTGGAGCGACCGGTAGTCCGGCCGTCGGACCGACTGTCGGACCGGCCGGGCGCGCGCGGGTCTCTTCCGACCCTGTGGTGAGCGCGGCGGGCACCGTCGCCGAGGCCGCCGGACCGGCGGTCGCAGCCTGTCGAGCGCAGGTGGGACCGGTCGCCCCGGCAGCGCGCGTAGAAGCAGGAAGCCACCGGGACGGCGGGCCGATCATAGGAGGAATCCCTGGCCTTCAGAGCCCGGGAGCGGAAGTCAAGGTTGTGTCGGTATCGTTGAGTCCACCGACCGTTAACAAGCAGGAAGAAGCAGCCAACGTGTCTGAGTCCCACTCGTACGACGCCCCTGAGGCCCTGGAGGCCGAAGAGCAGGCGTGGGGCGACGACTCCGTCGAGGAGATCGTCGACAACGCCGATTCCGACGTCGACGAGGTCGAGGCTGCCGAGGAAGCGGCCGGTCGCTCCGCGGAGGAGGAGGCCATGAACGTGGTCTCCGCCGACGAGTCCTCTGCCGTCGAGGCCTTCGAGGAGGCCGAGTCCGCGGTCACCGAGGACGACGGCGTGGAGATCGACCCCGTGGCCGCCTTCCGTGAGGAGCTGCGGGTCGCGCCGGGCGAGTGGTATGTCATCCACACCTACGCCGGTTACGAGAACCGCGTGAAGGCGAACCTGGAGCAGCGCGCCGTCTCGCTCAACGTCGAGGACTACATCTACCAGGCCGAGGTGCCGCAGGAAGAGGTCGTCCAGATCAAGAACGGCGACCGCAAGACCATCCGCCAGAACAAGCTCCCCGGCTACGTGCTGGTGCGCATGGACCTGACGAACGAGTCCTGGGGCGTCGTCCGCAACACCCCCGGCGTCACCGGCTTCGTCGGCAACGCCTACGACCCGTACCCGCTGACGCTGGACGAGGTCGTCAAGATGCTCGCGCCCGACGTCGAGCGCGCCGCGGCCAAGGAGGCCGGCAGGCCGAGCACGGTCCGCCCGTCCGAGGTCCAGGTTCTGGACTTCGCGGTCGGCGACTCGGTCACGGTCACCGACGGCCCGTTCGCCACGCTGCAGGCGACGATCAACGAGATCAACCCGGACTCCAAGAAGGTCAAGGGTCTCGTCGAGATCTTCGGCCGCGAGACCCCGGTCGAGCTCTCCTTCGACCAGATCGCCAAGAACGACTGATCCGTCCGATCGTCTGACAGCCGCGAGGCCCCGCACTCACGATGAGTGCGGGGCTTTCGCGTTTCCTTGGCCATTGAGCTGCACGAGCTCGGCCCCGCGCCCGATGACCCGGAGCATTACCGGCTCAGCGCCCCACCCGGGGGAGGGCGCGGCGCGGATTTCGGGCTGGCGGGGGTCTCGGGCTATTCTGGTTCGATGTGTGTTCACTGCGGGTTGCTGGCTCTCTGAGCCGCCGCGAACGACACACGGACATCCAAGGCCCCGCCGTCGCGCTCACGCGTGCCGGTCGGGAACACCTCTCGTAAGGACCCGGAGAGAGCATGCCTCCCAAGAAGAAGAAGGTCACGGGGCTTATCAAGCTCCAGATCAACGCTGGTGCGGCCAACCCCGCGCCGCCCGTCGGCCCCGCGCTGGGTCAGCACGGCGTCAACATCATGGAGTTCTGCAAGGCCTACAACGCGGCCACCGAGTCGCAGCGTGGCATGGTGATCCCGGTGGAGATCACGGTCTACGAAGACCGTTCCTTCACCTTCATCACCAAGACTCCGCCGGCCGCTCGCCTCATCCTGAAGGCCGCGGGCGTGGAGAAGGGCTCCGGCGAGCCGCACAAGACCAAGGTTGCCAAGATCACGGCTGCCCAGGTCCGCGAGATCGCCACCACCAAGATGCCCGACCTCAACGCGAACGACATCGAGATGGCCGAGCGCATCATCGCCGGTACCGCTCGTTCGATGGGCATCACCGTCGAGGGCTGAGCTCCGGCTCAGGCTCGACAGAGCTTTTCCCGTGGTAGGGCCTGCGCGGCCCGTAGCACCACGACTCCACGCCAGAATCACATGTAGGAGCAGCAGTGAAGCGCAGCAAGGCTCTGACTGCCGCGGCCGCCAAGGTCGACCGCGAGCGTCTGTACGCCCCCCTCGAGGCCATCCGCCTCGCCAAGGAGACCTCCACCACCAAGTTCGACTCGACCGTCGAGGTCGCCATGCGTCTGGGTGTCGACCCGCGCAAGGCCGACCAGATGGTCCGCAGCACCGTGAACCTCCCGCACGGCACCGGCAAGACCGCCCGGGTCCTGGTCTTCGCGACCGGTGACCGTGCCGCGGCCGCGGAGGCTGCGGGCGCCGACATCGTCGGCGCCGACGAGCTGATCGACGAGGTCGCCAAGGGTCGTCTGGACTTCGACGCCGTCGTCGCCACCCCGGACCTCATGGGCAAGGTCGGCCGCCTCGGCCGCGTGCTCGGCCCCCGTGGCCTGATGCCGAACCCGAAGACCGGCACCGTGACCCCGGACGTGGCCAAGGCCGTGACCGAGATCAAGGGCGGCAAGATCGAGTTCCGCGTCGACAAGCACTCGAACCTGCACCTGATCATCGGCAAGACGTCGTTCGACACCGAGAAGCTGGTGGAGAACTACGCCGCGGCGCTGGAGGAGGTCCTCCGGGCCAAGCCGTCCGCCGCCAAGGGCCGTTACATCAAGAAGGTCGCCATCAGCACCACGATGGGCCCCGGCATCATGGTCGACCCGAACCGCACCCGCAACCTCCTCACGGAGGAGGACCCGGCCAACGTCTGACGGTCTTGCCGTCCGACGAGCCAGGTTCGCACCGGTTCAGCAGTCTCTTTGAAACAGGCCGGTACCAGTTCCTTCGGGAGCGGGTACCGGCCCGTTTCTTTGTCCGGGCACCGGTGTAGCGTCGTTTGCCGCACAGAGTCTTCCTAGGGGGAACCCACATGCGTCATACCCGCACGCTCGTCGCCGCGACCACCGTCGCGCTCGCCCTGGGCGCCGTCTCCGCCTGTTCCGCCGCCAAGCAGGCCGCGGAGGGCGCCGCCGTCCCGCTGGTCAGCGTCGCCGACGCGATGTCGCTGACCACGAAGGCAACCCAGAACTACACGTCCGCGCACGTCGCGCTGACGGAGAAGATCAGCGCCAAGGGCAAGGCCATGGACATCACGGGCGACGGGGCCCTGTCCTGGAAGCCCCTCGCGATGGACATGACGATGAAGAGCACGCAGTTCAGCCAGCTCGGCACCGACTCCGTCCACATGATGATGTCCGGCACCACGATGTACATGAACGTCGGTGCGTCCGGAGCCGCCCAGATGGGCGGCAAGCACTGGATGAAGATGGACTTCACCGCCCTGGGCGCGGCCGGCAAGGCCATGGCCACGCAGATGAACAAGAGCTCGGGCAACGACCCGGCCACCCAGATCAAGCTGTTCACCCAGTCGCCCGACATCCACCGGGTCGGCCAGGAGACGGTGGACGGCGTGCAGGCCACGCACTACTCCGGCACGGTCGACATCAGCAAGCTCGCCGCCAACGGGGACGAGAACCTGAAGTCCGTGGTCCAGCAGGACACCCAGCTCGGCGTCACCTCGATGAGCCTGGACCTGTGGGTCGACGGTCAGAACCGGCCGGTGCGGATCCACCAGTCCACCCCGTCCACGGCCTCGGTCTCGATCGACGCGACGGTGGACTACAGCAACTACTCCGCCACGCCGGTCACGATCACCCCGCCGCCGGCTTCCGACACGGTCGACTTCGCCACCCTGATGAAGGGCGCCAAGGCCTGATCAAGGCCTGATCCGGGCCTGATTGCAGCCCGATCCCGCACCGCCCGCCGGGCGATTTGCCCGGCGGGCGGTCGGTCACGTAATCTTCGAGACAAGCCACTGACCGCTGGTTGTCCCCGTGCGCCCGCAAGGGTTCGCAGGGCCGAAGGATCCGCACAGCGAAAGCTGCGGACAGCCCGCGCAGGTTGTTTCGAGGACATCTGTCCCCCCGTTCCACCGTGTCTCACACGGCGTCGAGCGGAGGTCCGAGCCCCGTGCGCCTGCGCCGGGGCTCGTCGTAGTTTCAAAAGCTTTCCTTCCAGCGCGATAGGCGTAGCAGGTCGACTCATTGGTCGGCCCCGCATCGACATCACGGAAGGAGGCGTAAGCCTATGGCAAGGCCCGACAAGGCTGCCGCCGTTGCCGAGATCACGGACAAGTTCCGCGGCTCGAACGCGGCCGTGCTGACCGAGTACCGCGGTCTGACCGTGGCGCAGCTGAAGACGCTGCGTCGCTCGCTCGGCGCGAACGCCGAGTACGCCGTGGTGAAGAACACGCTGACCAAGATTGCGGCCAATGAGGCCGGGATCACGACGCTGGACGACCTGTTCGCGGGTCCGACGGCTGTCGCCTTCGTCGCCGGTGACCCGGTGGAGTCGGCCAAGGCTCTGCGTGACTTCGCCAAGGACAACCCCGCTCTCGTCATCAAGGGCGGTGTGCTTGACGGCAAGCCGCTGACCGGTGACGAGATCAAGAAGCTCGCGGACCTCGAGTCCCGCGAGGTGCTGCTCTCCAAGCTGGCGGGCGCCATGAAGGGCAAGCAGTCTCAGGCTGCCTCGCTCTTCCAGGCTCTCCCGTCCAAGCTGGTCCGTACGGTCGAGGCGCTTCGTGCCAAGGTCGAGGAGCAGGGCGGTGCCGGTACGCCGGCCCCCGCCGTCGAGGACGAGGCTCCCGCCGCGGAGTAATCCGTTCTCGCAGCGGGCCGTGCACGCCCGCCGTAGTCAATACATCCGGCACCAGCCGACTTAGTGGAAGGACGCCATCATGGCGAAGCTCAGCCAGGACGACCTGCTCGCGCAGTTCGAGGAGATGACCCTCATCGAGCTCTCCGAGTTCGTGAAGGCCTTCGAGGACAAGTTCGACGTCACCGCCGCCGCCGCGGTCGCCGTTGCCGCCCCGGGTGCCCCCGGCGCCGTTGCCGAGGCCGCTGAGGAGCAGGACGAGTTCGACGTCATCCTCACCGGTGCCGGCGACAAGAAGATCCAGGTCATCAAGGTCGTGCGTGAGCTGACCTCCCTGGGCCTCAAGGAGGCCAAGGATCTGGTCGACGGTGCGCCGAAGCCGGTTCTGGAGAAGGTCGCGAAGGAGGCTGCCGAGAAGGCTGCCGAGTCCCTCAAGGCCGCCGGTGCGGCTGTCGAGGTCAAGTAAGACCTTTCGGGCCTCCGCCCGAGCGCTCTACTGAGCCGGGGCGATCACTCTCAGGAGTGATCGCCCCGGTTTTTTGTATGTCCGGAATAGTCCGTTTCAGGCCATCTGGACTAGACGGGATGCCGACTGTCGGCGCAGGCGAGTATGGTGATCGTCGTTGCTGGAGCGTCGGTCCCGAGCAGCAGCGATGCCGGTCCGTAACCGATCCGGCGGCGGCCACGCCCTTGACGAACGGCACGCGGCGCGCAATTCTCAGGACGCGAGGTCTTGAGCGAGCAGGCAGCAGGTCGGCAGCAAGCCGACAGCGAGAAGGCATGGATTTGCCTCGTGGTGGGAAGCATTCACCACGTGACGCAGTGACCGCCCTCTGTGGACGGAATGAGGCGGCTCCGAGAGGAGCCCGCCCGCGAGGTAGGGAGTTCGACGATTCGGTCTCCGAATCCGGACTGGACAGCAGTGTGCCTTCTGGCTACACTGTCCCTTTGCGCTGCCTTTTAGCTGCTCCGTGACTCGTCGCCCGGAGTTCGCACTACCCCGACCAGGGGTGGCACCCCGCCCGCGCACCGGCTCTGACCAGGAGAAACTTCCTGGCAGGCGGCCAGTGCGAGAGCGCGGATGCTACCCGTGAGACGGGTGGGCCCGGTACGCGCGTAGTGAGTCCGAGCCCTCGGAAGGACCCCCTCTTGGCCGCCTCGCGCAACGCCTCGAACACCTCCGCATCCACCGCCCCGCTCCGTGTTTCCTTCGCGAAGATCCGCGAGCCTCTGGAGGTCCCGAACCTCCTGGCGCTCCAGACCGAGAGCTTTGACTGGCTCCTCGGTAACGCCGCCTGGAAGGCGCGGGTCGACGCCGCCCTCGCAGACGGTCACGACGTCCCGACGAAGTCCGGTCTGGAGGAGATCTTCGAGGAGATCTCCCCGATCGAGGACTTCTCCGGATCCATGTCGCTGACCTTCCGCGACCACCGGTTCGAGCCCCCGAAGAACTCGATCGAGGAGTGCAAGGACCGCGACTTCACGTTCGCGGCCCCGCTCTTCGTCACGGCCGAGTTCACCAACAACGAAACTGGTGAGATCAAGTCCCAGACGGTCTTCATGGGTGACTTCCCCCTGATGACCAACAAGGGCACCTTCGTCATCAACGGCACCGAGCGTGTCGTCGTGTCCCAGCTGGTCCGTTCTCCTGGCGTCTACTTCGACACCACCCTGGACAAGACCTCTGACAAGGACATCTACACCTCCAAGGTGATCCCCTCCCGGGGTGCCTGGCTGGAGATGGAGATCGACAAGCGCGACATGGTCGGTGTCCGCATCGACCGCAAGCGCAAGCAGTCGGTCACCGTCCTGCTCAAGGCCCTCGGCTGGACCTCCGAGCAGATTCTGGAGGAGTTCGGCCAGTACGAGTCGATGCGCGCCACCCTGGAGAAGGACCACACCCAGGGCCAGGACGACGCGCTGCTCGACATCTACCGCAAGCTGCGTCCGGGCGAGCCGCCCACCCGCGAGGCCGCGCAGACGCTTCTGGAGAACCTCTACTTCAACCCGAAGCGTTACGACCTGGCCAAGGTCGGCCGGTACAAGATCAACAAGAAGCTGGGTGTCGCCCAGGGGCTCGACTCCGGTGTGCTGACCGTCGACGACATCATCGCGACGATCCGCTACCTGGTGCAGCTCCACGCGGGTGAGACCGAGCAGGTCGCGCCGAACGGTACGACGATCGTCATCGAGGACGACGACATCGACCACTTCGGCAACCGTCGTCTCCGCAACGTCGGCGAGCTGATCCAGAACCAGGTCCGTACGGGTCTCGCCCGTATGGAGCGTGTCGTGCGCGAGCGCATGACCACCCAGGACGTCGAGGCGATCACGCCGCAGACCCTGATCAACATCCGGCCGGTCGTCGCCTCCATCAAGGAGTTCTTCGGCACCAGCCAGCTGTCCCAGTTCATGGACCAGACGAACCCGCTGTCGGGGCTGACCCACAAGCGTCGTCTCTCCGCGCTGGGCCCCGGTGGTCTGTCCCGTGAGCGCGCCGGCTTCGAGGTCCGCGACGTGCACCCGTCCCACTACGGACGTATGTGCCCGATCGAGACCCCGGAAGGCCCGAACATCGGTCTGATCGGTTCGCTCGCCTCCTACGGCCGGGTCAACGCCTTCGGCTTCGTGGAGACCCCGTACCGCAAGGTCGTCGAGGGCATCGTCACCGACGACCTCGACTACCTGACCGCGGACGAGGAGGATCGCTTCGTCATCGCCCAGGCCAACGCCCCGCTGACGGACGACAACCACTTCGCTGAGGCCCGCGTCCTGGTCCGCCGTCGTGGCGGCGAGATCGACTACATCCCCGGTGTCGAGATCGACTACATGGACGTCTCGCCGCGCCAGATGGTGTCGGTCGCGACCGCCATGATCCCGTTCCTCGAGCACGACGACGCCAACCGCGCGCTCATGGGCTCGAACATGATGCGCCAGGCCGTCCCGCTGCTGAAGAGCGAGTCGCCGCTGGTCGGCACCGGCATGGAGTACCGCGCCGCGGTCGACGCCGCCGATGTCATCTCGGCCGAGAAGTCCGGTGTGGTCCAGGAGGTCTCCGCGGACTACATCACGGTCGCCAACGACGACGGCACCTACACCACGTATCGCGTGGCCAAGTTCACCCGCTCCAACCAGGGCACGGCCTTCAACCAGAAGGTCATCGTGGACGAGGGCGCGCGCATCGAGGTCGGCCAGGTGCTGGCCGACGGCCCGTGCACCGACGAGGGCGAGATGGCCCTCGGCAAGAACCTGCTCGTGGCGTTCATGCCGTGGGAGGGTCACAACTACGAGGACGCGATCATCCTGTCGCAGCGCCTCGTGCAGGACGACGTCCTCTCCTCGATCCACATCGAGGAGCACGAGGTCGACGCCCGTGACACCAAGCTCGGCCCCGAGGAGATCACCCGGGACATCCCGAACGTCTCCGAGGAGGTCCTGGCGGACCTCGACGAGCGCGGCATCATCCGCATCGGCGCCGATGTCACCACCGGTGACATCCTGGTCGGCAAGGTCACGCCCAAGGGTGAGACCGAGCTGACCCCGGAGGAGCGCCTGCTGCGCGCGATCTTCGGCGAGAAGGCCCGTGAGGTCCGTGACACCTCGCTGAAGGTTCCCCACGGTGAGTCCGGCAAGGTCATCGGCGTCCGCGTCTTCGACCGTGAAGAGGGCGACGAGCTGCCCCCGGGCGTGAACCAGCTGGTCCGCGTCTATGTGGCACAGAAGCGCAAGATCACCAACGGTGACAAGCTCGCCGGCCGCCACGGCAACAAGGGTGTCATCTCCAAGATCCTTCCGGTCGAGGACATGCCGTTCCTCGAGGACGGCACCCCGGTCGACATCGTGCTCAACCCCCTCGGCGTCCCGTCCCGAATGAACCCGGGACAGGTGCTGGAGACCCACCTCGGCTGGCTCGCCAAGACCGGCTGGGACGTCTCGGGCATCGGCGAGGAGTGGGCCCGCCGTCTGCAGAAGATCGGCGCCGACAAGGCCGACCCGGGCACCAACGTGGCCACCCCGGTCTTCGACGGCGCCCGCGAGGACGAGATCACCGGTCTGCTCGACCACACCACGCTCACCCGGGACGGCGACCGTCTGGTCGGCTCCTCCGGCAAGGCGCGGATGTTCGACGGCCGCTCCGGTGAGCCGTTCCCGATGCCGATCTCGGTCGGCTACATGTACATCCTCAAGCTGCACCACCTGGTCGACGACAAGCTCCACGCTCGTTCGACCGGCCCGTACTCGATGATCACCCAGCAGCCGCTGGGCGGTAAGGCGCAGTTCGGTGGTCAGCGCTTCGGTGAGATGGAGGTGTGGGCCCTCGAGGCGTACGGCGCTGCCTACGCCCTGCAGGAGCTGCTCACCATCAAGTCCGACGACGTTCTCGGCCGTGTGAAGGTCTACGAGGCCATCGTCAAGGGCGAGAACATCCCCGAGCCCGGCATCCCCGAGTCCTTCAAGGTCCTCATCAAGGAGATGCAGTCGCTCTGCCTGAACGTGGAGGTGCTGTCGTCCGACGGTATGTCCATCGAGATGCGTGACTCCGACGAGGACGTGTTCCGCGCCGCGGAGGAGCTCGGTATCGACCTGTCCCGGCGCGAGCCGAGCAGCGTCGAAGAGGTCTGACAGGGGTTGGGCCGGCTCGGGTCTTCCGAGCCGGGCCGGCCCGCCGCCCCCGGACCCCCTACTCAGACCACCAGTAAGACTTCGACCCCGAAGGTGGGATTGACGACCCGTGCTCGACGTCAACTTCTTCGATGAGCTGCGAATCGGCCTGGCGACCGCTGACGACATCCGTCAGTGGTCCCACGGCGAGGTCAAGAAGCCCGAGACCATCAACTACCGCACCCTCAAGCCCGAAAAGGACGGACTCTTCTGCGAGAAGATCTTCGGTCCGACCCGGGACTGGGAGTGCTACTGCGGTAAGTACAAGCGTGTCCGTTTCAAGGGCATCATCTGCGAGCGCTGCGGCGTCGAGGTCACTCGCGCCAAGGTGCGTCGTGAGCGGATGGGCCACATCGAGCTGGCCGCGCCCGTCACGCACATCTGGTACTTCAAGGGCGTGCCGTCACGCCTCGGCTACCTCCTGGACCTTGCCCCCAAGGACCTCGAGAAGGTCATCTACTTCGCCGCCTACATGATCACGTGGGTGGACGAGGAGCGCCGCACGCGCGACCTGCCGTCCCTGGAGGCGCACGTCTCCGTGGAGCGTCAGCAGATCGAGCAGCGCCGTGACTCCGACCTGGAGGCCCGCGCCAAGAAGCTCGAGGCCGACCTGGCCGAGCTCGAGGCCGAGGGTGCCAAGGCCGACGTGCGCCGCAAGGTGCGCGAGGGCGCCGAGCGCGAGATGAAGCAGCTGCGCGACCGCAACCAGCGTGAGCTGGACCGCCTCGACGAGGTGTGGGCGCGCTTCAAGTCCCTCAAGGTCCAGGACCTCGAGGGTGACGAGCTGCTCTACCGCGAGCTGCGCGACCGCTTCGGCACCTACTTCATGGGCTCGATGGGCGCTGCCGCGCTGCAGAAGCGCCTGGAGTCCTTCGACCTGGAGGAGGAGGCCGAGCGCCTCCGCGAGATCATCAAGACGGGCAAGGGCCAGAAGAAGACCCGCGCCCTGAAGCGTCTCAAGGTGGTCTCCGCCTTCCTGCAGACGAACAACAAGCCGGCCGGCATGGTCCTGGACTGCGTCCCGGTCATCCCGCCGGACCTGCGTCCGATGGTGCAGCTGGACGGTGGCCGCTTCGCGACCTCCGACCTGAACGACCTGTACCGCCGCGTCATCAACCGCAACAACCGCCTGAAGCGGCTTCTCGACCTCGGCGCGCCCGAGATCATCGTGAACAACGAGAAGCGCATGCTCCAGGAGGCCGTGGACTCGCTCTTCGACAACGGCCGTCGTGGCCGTCCGGTCACCGGTCCGGGTAACCGTCCGCTGAAGTCCCTGAGCGACATGCTCAAGGGCAAGCAGGGTCGTTTCCGTCAGAACCTGCTCGGCAAGCGCGTCGACTACTCGGCCCGTTCGGTCATCGTCGTCGGCCCGCAGCTGAAGCTGCACCAGTGTGGTCTGCCGAAGGCCATGGCGCTGGAGCTCTTCAAGCCGTTCGTGATGAAGCGCCTGGTCGACCTGAACCACGCGCAGAACATCAAGTCGGCCAAGCGCATGGTCGAGCGTGCCCGCCCGGTCGTGTGGGACGTCCTCGAAGAGGTCATCGCTGAGCACCCGGTTCTGCTGAACCGTGCGCCCACGCTGCACCGCCTCGGCATCCAGGCCTTCGAGCCGCAGCTGGTCGAGGGCAAGGCCATCCAGATCCACCCGCTCGTCTGCACCGCGTTCAACGCGGACTTCGACGGTGACCAGATGGCCGTCCACCTGCCGCTCTCCGCGGAGGCGCAGGCCGAGGCCCGCATCCTGATGCTGTCCTCGAACAACATCCTCAAGCCGGCCGACGGTCGCCCGGTCACGATGCCGACCCAGGACATGGTGCTGGGTCTGTTCTTCCTGACCTCGGACCGCGAGCTGGACACGCTCCGTGGCGTCGGCCGTGCCTTCGGCGCGACCGCGGAGGCCGTCATGGCCTTCGACTCCAAGGAGCTCGACCTCCAGGCCCCGATCGACCTGCGCCTGCCGGTCGGCACCGTCCCGCCCCGTGGCTGGACCCCGCCGGTCGACGAGGACGGCAAGCCGACCTGGACGGACGGCGAGCCGCTGCGTCTGCGGACGACCCTGGGCCGCGCGCTCTTCAACGAGCTGCTGCCCGAGGACTACCCGTTCGTCGACTACGAGGTCGGCAAGAAGCAGCTCTCGGCGATCGTCAACGACCTGGCCGAGCGCTACCCCAAGGTCGTCGTCGCGGCGACCCTGGACAACCTCAAGGCTGCCGGTTTCCACTGGGCCACGCGCTCGGGTGTCACCGTCTCGATCTCGGACGTCGTCGTTCCGCCGTCGAAGCCGCAGATCCTGGAGGGCTACGAGGCCCAGGCCGAGAAGGTCCAGAAGCAGTACGAGCGCGGTCTGATCACCCGTGACGAGCGTCAGCAGGAGCTCGTCGCCATCTGGACCAAGGCGACCAACGAGGTTGCCGAGGCCATGAACGCGAACTTCCCGAAGACGAACCCCATCTTCATGATGGTCGACTCGGGTGCTCGTGGAAACATGATGCAGATGCGTCAGATCGCCGGTATGCGTGGTCTGGTGTCGAACGCCAAGAACGAGACGATCGCCCGTCCCATCAAGGCGTCGTTCCGTGAGGGTCTGTCCGTGCTGGAGTACTTCATCTCCACCCACGGTGCCCGTAAGGGTCTCGCCGACACCGCCCTGCGTACCGCCGACTCCGGCTACCTCACCCGTCGTCTGGTCGACGTCTCCCAGGACGTCATCATTCGCGAGGAGGACTGCCAGACGGAGCGCGGTCTCAAGCTGCCGATCGCCACGGTGGGCGCCGACGGCGTCCTCCGCAAGGTCGACAACGTCGAGACCAGCGTCTACGCCCGCACGCTGTCCGAGGACATCGTGGTGGACGGCTCTGTCGTCGCCCCCGCCGGGGTCGACCTGGGCGACGTGCTCATCGACGAGCTGGTCCGCGTCGGCGTCTCCGAGGTCAAGATCCGTTCGATCCTGACCTGTGAGTCCGCCGTCGGCACCTGCGCCATGTGCTACGGCCGTTCGCTGGCCACCGGCAAGCTGGTCGACATCGGTGAGGCGGTCGGCATCATCGCCGCCCAGTCCATCGGTGAGCCCGGCACCCAGCTGACGATGCGTACCTTCCACACCGGTGGTGTGGCCGGTGACGACATCACCCAGGGTCTGCCCCGTGTCGTCGAGCTCTTCGAGGCCCGAAACCCGCGTGGTGTGGCCCCGATCAGCGAGGCGGGCGGTCGCGTCCGCATCGAGGACACCGAGAAGACCCGCAAGATCGTCATCACGCCGGACGACGGCACTGACGAGATCGCGTACCCCGTCTCCAAGCGCGTCAAGCTGCTGGTCGAGGAGGGCTCCGCGGTCGCCGTCGGCGAGAAGATGACCGCGGGCACGATCAACCCGCACGACGTGCTGCGCATCATGGGTCAGCGCGCCGTGCAGGTGCACCTGGTCGAAGAAGTCCAGAAGGTCTACAACAACCAGGGTGTGTCGATCCACGACAAGCACATCGAGATCATCATCCGGCAGATGCTCCGCCGCGTGACGATCATCGAGTCGGGCGACGCCGAGCTGCTCCCGGGCGAGCTCGTCGAGCGCGGTCGCTTCGAGGTCGAGAACCGTCGTGTGGTCTCCGAGGGCGGTCACCCCGCCTCCGGCCGTCCGCAGCTGATGGGTATCACCAAGGCCTCGCTGGCCACCGAGTCCTGGCTGTCGGCCGCCTCCTTCCAGGAGACGACCAGGGTCCTGACGGACGCGGCGATCCACGCCAAGTCCGACCCGCTGCTGGGCCTCAAGGAGAACGTCATCCTCGGAAAGCTCATCCCGGCCGGTACGGGTCTGCCCCGCTACCGCAACATCCGGGTGGAGCCCACGGAGGAGGCGAAGGCTGCGATGTACTCCGCCGTCGGCTACGACGACATGGACTACTCGCCCTTCGGCGCCGGCTCCGGCCAGGCCGTCCCGCTGGACGACTACGACTACGGCCCCTACACGGGCTGATAGCGCTCCAACGCCGCAGGGCGGCTGCGATCCCCTTCCCGGGGGAGAGCAGCCGCCCTGCGGCGCTTTCTGCACTATCCGAGGTTGCACCTCCAGGGCGCGGGGAACTGCCCGACAGGCCACCGGCATGCGGATGGTCCTCAACGCGCAGAGCCATCCGCACAGGATGGTTTCTCGCGCAGTTCCCCGCGCCCCTTAAAACCGCTCCAGCGCCGGCTCGTGGCCGTGGAGGCGGGCGCGGTCGGCGGCGGCCTGGCCCTGCTGCCAGCCCTCCCAGTCGGTGGCGCGGATCGCGCGGCCGGTGGTGATCCGGGGGAAGAGGGTGGCCGTCTGCTGCTCGACGGCCTCCTCGCGGGCGGCCAGGACCGGGAGGAGCTCGCCTGCGGCGGCGGTGACCTCGGCGTCGGCGACCGGGGTGGTGGCCTCGGCGGTGGCCTTGGCCGTCGCGGCGTTGAGTCGTTCGCGGATCCGGGAGGCGTAGGCCACCAGGAAGGACTGCCGGAACGAGCGGCTGCGGCCGGTGCGCTGCACCTCGCTGCTGTTCATCGCGGCGACCGCCTGCACCAGCAGTGAGGTGAAGAGCAGCTCGATCGCGTCCAGGTCGCTCTCGAAGCCCACGACCGTGCAGAAGCCGTTCTGCTTGTCCCAGATCGACCGGGCCCGGTTCGCCTGCGCCACCGCGTCGAGCAGCAGCGCCTTGGCGTTCTCGTAGGGGTTGTCGATGCCGATCCGGCAGGCGCCCGGCGCGTCCGCGCGGCCGCTGCGGGCCGCGAGCAGGGCCTCGTCGATGCTGTGACGGGTCATCAACTCCTGTGCCTTGGAGGTGAACGCCTCCGCCTCCTCGGCGTACTCCGTCGACTCGGCCTTGGCCAGCAGGGCGCGGATGCGCGCCAGCAGCTTGGGCTCGCCGGCCACCGGCTCGGTCAGGGCCGTCCGGGGCGCGGCGGAGCGGCCGGGCACCGGGCCGACCTGGGTCAGCACCGAGGCGTGGGACCAGACCCGCAGCAGCTCCAGCAGGCAGTTCAGCACCGAGAAGCGGTCCAGCCGCAGCCGCACGGCGGCCTCGTCCAGCCAGGCCTCGTCGCGCTCCCAGCGCACGACGGCCTCGATCTCGCGCAGCTGGTCGGCCCAGCGGCGGTCGAAGGAGGCGGGGGAGTAGCGCCGGGCCTCGGCCGCGATCAGATCGACGGCCAGGGCGACATGGGAGGGCTTGAGCTGGCGGCGCGTCAGCCGGACCAGATCCGCCGGACGCCAGAACGCTCGCACCCACAGCGTCGAGAGCAGCTCCTCGCCTCGGTTCAGCAGCTCGCGGTCGACCTGGCCGCGCTCGGTCTCGCGCGCGGCCAGCCGGGAGGCCCAGTCCTCGATGACCACCTCTGCGCTCTCCTGATGCGCGGCCGCGGCCTCGTGCACGGCGAGGGAGACCAGGGCGGCCACCGGCGCCCCCTGCGGCGGCGGCGCGGCCGAGGAGGCCCCGGCGTGCTGCGCGGCGCGGCGCTCGTGGGCCGCGCGCTCGTGCTTCTTCCGCGCACGGCGCTGCTGGTTGCTCTTGCTCATCGTGCTGCCTCACGCTCGGTGGCGACCGTCGCAGTGACCGTCCCGTCAAGTGTCCCAGCCGCTCGGCGAAGCCCTCGCGAATGTGCCCGAAAGGAGCGCTGCAGGTCACAATTCGCACACATGGACCGCTCGTTGCCGATCACGCCCAAGTTGATCACTTGTCCGACACACCTTTGTGGCAAGCTGTCCCCGCCCCGAACCCCCGGGGTCCCACGGTCAGCACGATCACCACGAAGCGAGCACGCCCCATGGCCGACCGCCCCGTGATAACCAAGGCCCACCGCGTTCTCCTTGGCGCGGTGGCCACCGGTGCGTTCATCATCGCCGGAATCGGCTTCGCCGGTTCCTACTCCGCCGTACGCGACCTCGCCGCCCGCAAGGGCTTCGGGATGTTCGCCTACGTCTTCCCGATCGGGGTCGACGTCGGCATCGCGGTGCTGCTGGCGCTGGACCTGGTGCTCACCTGGTTGCGCATCCCGTTCCCGCTGCTGCGCCAGTCGGCCTGGCTGCTCACGGCGGGCACGATCGTCTTCAACGCCGCGTCGTCCTGGGGCGACCCGCTCGCGATGGGGATGCACGCGATCATCCCGCTGCTCTTCATCGTGGTGGTCGAGGCGGCCCGGCATGCGGTGGGACGGATCGCGGACATCACCGCGGACCGCTACATGGAGTCGGTCCGCCTGCTGCGCTGGATCCTCTCCCCGTTGCCGACCTTCCGGCTCTGGCGCCGGATGAAGCTGTGGGAGCTGCGCTCCTACGACGAGGTGATCAGGCTGGAGCAGACCCGCCTGGTCTACCGGACGCACCTGCGCGCGCAGTACGGCCGCGCCTGGCGCTACCGGGCCCCGCTGGAGATGCTGCTGCCGCTCAAGCTGGCCCGCTACGGCGTCCCGCTCGACCTCGACCTGGTGCGCCGCCCGCAGATGGCGGAGCCTGCGGCCCTGGCCGCCCCCGCGCTGGAGGCCCCGCTCGCCCACAACGAGCCGCACCCCCAGCCGCAGACGCACGCACCGGCCACCGCACAGCCCGGTCCGCAGCCCGCGCAGCAGCAGCAGCAGCCGGCCGCCGGGCCGGGCGCGGTGCCGCCGCCGCTGGTCGGCCCCGCGCCGGACCCGACCAAGGTCGCCGTCAACGTGCTGAACACCCTCGCCCGCAGTCGGCACCGCCGTCCGCTGAGCGATCCGGACATCGCCCCCGTGCCGGAGACGGAGGGCGAAGGGGTCGAGCAGGAGACCGCCGCCGATCTGTCCACCCGCGGCATCGGCTGGCTGCCCAACCAGCAGCCCCCGCAGCCCGATCCCGGCCCGGAGGCCTGGTTCGCACCGCGTACCGAGCCGGACCAGCAGGCCTTCGACCTCTACTTCGAGGCGCTCAGCTCCTACCTCGACAACTTCGGTCACCAGCCCGACCCGCAGCGGCTGAGCGAGTACCTGGCCGCCAACTACGGGACGCAGGTGGCGCCCGCACTGCTGGACCGGCACTGGCTGGAACTGCGCCAGCGCTACGCGGAGCGCGTCGAGAGCAGCTCCTGACCGCTTCTGATCGCTCCTGACCTGAATGACTGTCACAACTGCGCGACAGTCGACGCCCGCGGAACCGGGCACCGTGCGGGACCGTCGTTCGTCTTGCACTATGGAACGGAGCACGCGAGCGAGCGGGGAGGTCGCAGTGTCCATGATGCAGCCCATGCAGCCGATGGACCCGTGGCAGCGGGCGGCAGGACCGGGCGTGCCACCGCCGCCGGGAGCGCCGCTGCCGCAGGCCGCCATGCGGGCGGCCCAGGCCGACCGCGAGCGCACCGTCGACGTCCTGAAGGCCGCCTTCGCCGAAGGCAGGCTCGGCCTGGAGGAGTACCAGGACCGTGCCGTCGCGGCGCAGAGCGCGCAGACCTACGGCCAGCTCGCCGCGCTCGTGCAGGACCTGCCGAGCGGCCCGATGCCCACGCCGGCGTACGCCCCCGCGCCCCAGCTCTTCGCGCCGCCCGTGTCCCCGCCTCCGGCGCCCTACGGCTATCCGCCGCAGCCCTACTACTACGCCCCGCCCGCGTGGCCGCCGGTCAAGCGGCGGACCAACGGCGCGGCGACCGCTTCGCTGCTGCTGGGCCTCGGCCAGATCTTCACCGGGGGTATGACCGGCCTGCCGGCGCTGATCTGCGGCATCGTCGCCAAGCGCCAGCTGCGCGAGCGCGACGAAGAGGGCCACGGGATGGCCACAGCGGGTATCGTGCTCGGGAGTCTGGGCACGGCCATGTGGGTGCTCATCTTGTTCTTCGGAGTCGTGATCGCCGGCCACGCCGGGCCGTGAGACAGTGATCCGATCTTGTCCGATCACCCGTTCGGCCCAGTGGCTTGACAGTCGCGCCTTGGGTCCACATCCATTTGTTTTGACCCGCGCCGTCCTGCTAGGTACGCTCTGACCTTGTGCCTGGGGTGTCCCCGGGTCTCTCGCGCGTGCGTGCATTCTGGCCGCGGCGCCATGGGATACCGCGCTTCCACACATCCGAGCTTCGCCAGCCCGGGACATGTGCAGAGCGTCCGACACACCCGACCGCGTGGGTCGGGAGTCGGTGAGACGCACCAGGTTAGTTTCACCAGCCTTGGCACAGAGAATCGGAGAAACGGTGCCTACGATCCAGCAGCTGGTCCGAAAGGGCCGGCAGGACAAGGTCGAGAAGAACAAGACGCCCGCACTGAAGGGTTCGCCCCAGCGTCGCGGCGTCTGCACGCGTGTGTACACGACCACCCCGAAGAAGCCGAACTCGGCTCTGCGTAAGGTCGCCCGTGTGCGCCTCACCAGCGGGATCGAGGTCACCGCCTACATTCCGGGCGAGGGCCACAACCTGCAGGAGCACTCCATCGTGCTCGTGCGTGGCGGTCGTGTGAAGGACCTGCCGGGTGTGCGTTACAAGATCATCCGCGGCTCCCTTGACACCCAGGGTGTCAAGAACCGCAAGCAGGCCCGCAGCCGCTACGGCGCCAAGAAGGAGAAGTAAAAAATGCCTCGTAAGGGCCCTGCCCCGAAGCGCCCGGTCATCATCGACCCGGTTTACGGCTCCCCTGTGGTGACCCAGCTCGTCAACAAGATCCTCCTGCACGGCAAGCGCTCCACCGCTGAGCGCATCGTGTACGGCGCCCTCGAGGGCGTCCGCGAGAAGACCGGCAACGACCCGGTGGTCGCGCTCAAGCGCGCCCTGGAGAACGTCAAGCCGACTCTCGAGGTCAAGTCCCGCCGCGTCGGTGGCGCGACCTACCAGGTGCCGATCGAGGTCAAGCCCGGTCGCGCCAACACGCTGGCCCTGCGCTGGCTGGTCGGTTACTCCCGCGCCCGTCGCGAGAAGACCATGACCGAGCGTCTGCTCAACGAGATCCTGGACGCCAGCAACGGTCTGGGCGCCTCCGTGAAGCGTCGCGAGGACACCCACAAGATGGCCGAGTCCAACAAGGCCTTCGCGCACTACCGCTGGTAGTCCGAACCCCGTCAGAACCAAGAAAGAGAGAGACGAGCCACCATGGCTGCAACCTCCCTTGACCTTGCCAGGGTCCGCAACATCGGGATCATGGCGCACATCGACGCGGGCAAGACCACCACGACCGAGCGCATCCTGTTCTACACCGGTGTCTCGTACAAGATCGGTGAGGTCCACGACGGCGCTGCCACGATGGACTGGATGGAGCAGGAGCAGGAGCGCGGCATCACGATCACGTCGGCCGCGACGACCTGCCACTGGACGGTCGACGGCGTCGACAACACCATCAACATCATCGACACCCCGGGTCACGTCGACTTCACCGTCGAGGTGGAGCGTTCGCTCCGCGTGCTCGACGGCGCCGTCACGGTCTTCGACGGTGTCGCCGGTGTCGAGCCGCAGTCCGAGACGGTGTGGCGTCAGGCTGACCGCTACAACGTCCCGCGCATCTGCTTCGTCAACAAGCTCGACCGCGTCGGCGCGGAGTTCTTCCGCTGCGTCGACTCGATCGTCGACCGCCTGGGTGCCACGCCGCTGGTCATGCAGCTGCCGATCGGTGCCGAGGCCGACTTCACCGGTGTCGTCGACCTGGTGAAGATGAAGGCTCTGGTCTGGTCCGCCGAGGCGACCAAGGGCGAGATGTACGACGTCGTCGACATCCCGGCCTCGCACGCCGAGCTGGCCGAGGAGTACCGGGCGAAGCTGCTCGAGACCTCCGCCGAGGGCGACGACGAGCTGATGGAGATGTTCCTCGAGGGCGAAGAGCCCACCGAGGAGCAGCTCATCGCCGGCATCCGCCGCGGCACCATCGCGTCCGCCTTCACCCCGGTCTTCTGTGGCACCGCGTTCAAGAACAAGGGCGTCCAGCCCCTGCTCGACGCGGTCGTGAAGTACCTCCCGTCCCCCGTGGACGTCGAGGGCGTCATGGGCCACAAGCCGGGCGACGAGTCGGTGGAGATCTTCCGCAAGGCCTCGGACGAGGAGCCGCTCTCGGCGCTCGCGTTCAAGATCATGTCGGACCCCCACCTGGGCAAGCTCACCTTCGTGCGCGTCTACTCCGGGCGTCTCGAGGCCGGCACCGCCGTCCTCAACTCGGTGAAGGGCCGCAAGGAGCGCATCGGCAAGATCTACCGCATGCACGCGAACAAGCGTGAGGAGATCGACGCCGTCGGCGCCGGCGACATCGTCGCCGTCATGGGCCTGAAGCAGACCACCACCGGTGAGACGCTGAGCGACGACAAGAACCCGGTCATCCTGGAGTCCATGGACTTCCCGGCCCCGGTCATCCGCGTCGCGATCGAGCCCAAGTCCAAGGGTGACCAGGAGAAGCTGGGTGTCGCCATCCAGCGTCTCGCGGAGGAGGACCCCTCCTTCCAGGTCAACACGGACGAGGAGACCGGCCAGACCATCATCGCGGGTATGGGCGAGCTGCACCTCGAGGTGCTGGTCGACCGTATGAAGCGTGAGTTCAAGGTCGAGGCGAACGTCGGCAAGCCGCAGGTCGCCTACCGCGAGACGATCCGCAAGGCCGTCGAGCGCATCGACTACACGCACAAGAAGCAGACCGGTGGTTCCGGCCAGTTCGCGAAGATCCAGATCGCGATCGAGCCGATCGAGTCCGGCGAGGGCTACGAGTTCGTCAACAAGGTCACCGGTGGCCGCGTGCCGAAGGAGTACATCCCCTCGGTCGACGCCGGTGCGCAGGAGGCCATGGAGTTCGGCATCCTGGCGGGTTACCCGCTGCAGGGCGTCCGGGTCATCCTCCTCGACGGTGCTTCGCACGACGTCGACTCCTCGGAGCTGGCGTTCAAGATCGCCGGTTCGATGGCGTTCAAGGAGGGTGCTCGCAAGGCGTCCCCCGTGCTGCTCGAGCCGATGATGGCCGTCGAGGTCACCACGCCCGAGGACTACATGGGCGATGTCATCGGCGACATCAACTCCCGCCGTGGCCAGATCCAGGCCATGGAGGAGCGGAGCGGCGCCCGGGTCGTCAAGGCCCTCGTCCCGCTGTCGGAGATGTTCGGCTACGTCGGCGACCTGCGCAGCAAGACGTCGGGCCGTGCCAGCTACTCCATGCAGTTCGACTCGTACGCCGAGGTTCCCCGGAACGTGGCGGAAGAGATCGTGGCCAAGGCCAAGGGCGAGTGACGACCGGAGCAATCCGGTTCTGAACACCCCTTAGGCTGATAAGAGGTGGTCCTGGGGTTCACCCGACACGGTGAACCCCGGGTCCCTCCGGCCCCTACCCAGACCACCTGACGTCGAACGGCGTACAGAAAACTGTCCTCAGGAGGACCCCAAGTGGCTAAGGCCAAGTTCGAGCGAGTCAAGCCGCACGTCAACATCGGCACCATTGGTCACATTGACCACGGCAAGACGACCCTGACTGCCGCGATCACCAAGGTGCTGCACGACGCGTACCCGGACATCAACCCCTTCACGCCGTTCGACCAGATCGACAAGGCGCCGGAGGAGCGTCAGCGCGGTATCACCATCTCCATCGCGCACGTCGAGTACCAGACCGAGGCGCGTCACTACGCCCACGTCGACTGCCCGGGTCACGCGGACTACATCAAGAACATGATCACCGGTGCCGCCCAGATGGACGGCGCGATCCTGGTCGTGGCCGCCACCGACGGCCCGATGCCGCAGACCAAGGAGCACGTCCTCCTGGCCCGCCAGGTTGGCGTCCCCTACATCGTTGTCGCCCTGAACAAGGCCGACATGGTGGACGACGAGGAGATCCTGGAGCTCGTCGAGCTCGAGGTCCGCGAGCTGCTCTCCGAGTACGAGTTCCCGGGTGACGACCTCCCGGTCGTCCGCGTCTCCGCGCTGAAGGCGCTGGAGGGCGACAAGGAGTGGGGCGAGAAGCTCCTCGGCCTGATGCACGCCGTCGACGAGGCCATCCCGACCCCGGACCGCGACGTCGACAAGCCGTTCCTGATGCCGATCGAGGACGTCTTCACGATCACCGGTCGTGGCACCGTCGTCACCGGCCGCATCGAGCGTGGCGTCCTCAAGGTCAACGAGACTGTCGACATCATCGGCATCAAGGAGACCAAGACCACCACCACGGTCACCGGTATCGAGATGTTCCGCAAGCTGCTCGACGAGGGCCAGGCCGGTGAGAACGTCGGTCTGCTCCTCCGTGGCATCAAGCGCGAGGACGTCGAGCGCGGCCAGGTCATCATCAAGCCGGGTTCGGTCACGCCGCACACCGACTTCGAGGCCCAGGCCTACATCCTGTCGAAGGACGAGGGTGGCCGCCACACCCCGTTCTTCAACAACTACCGCCCGCAGTTCTACTTCCGTACCACGGACGTGACCGGCGTCGTGACCCTCCCCGAGGGCACCGAGATGGTCATGCCGGGCGACAACACCGCCATGACGGTCGCGCTGATCCAGCCGATCGCCATGGAGGAGGGCCTGAAGTTCGCCATCCGTGAGGGTGGTCGTACCGTGGGCGCCGGCCAGGTCACCAAGATCCTGAAGTAATTTCAGATCCTTCGGGACCCGGTACTCAGTACCACGCGGACCCCGTTCCTCCCGTCCTTGCGGACGGAGGAGCGGGGTCCGTTCTGTATGGGCGGATGTGATCCTCGCCACAGCGGTACCCGCAGAGTCGGCGAAATTCGTACACATCACCCACCCTGCGTTCACGCGTGCGAGGCATCACTGGTAAACAGGTGCATCGTTCACCCAGGAGGGGGATTTACCCGAACGACTTCTCGTACGGGGGCAACGTTTCCTGCACAGCCGCACACCGCGCGGCTGTGTTCAGCCGCGAGCGCGCGCCGCACACCTCCTCTCTGGACCGACCTCGGCCCAGTTCCTAGGAGTGTCTGCATGGCCTTGAAGGTCAACGCACCCAAGCACCGGCGAGCCCGCCGTCTCGGGCTCACCGCCGCAGTCGCGGCCACCGCCCTTGTGGGCGGTTCTTTCGCTCTCGCCACCGCGAACGCCTCGCCGGTCGGTCAGACCGGGGCCACCGCCGCGAGCGCGCAGCGGATCGGCAAGGCTCCGCACGCTCCCGTGGGCGCGGTTCAGGTCGGTGCGCCGGCCGACAGCACTGTGCTCCGACTGAGCGTCAATCTCGCCCCGCGCGACCCCGCCGAGCTGAACGCGCTCGCGAAGGCGGTCACCACCAAGGGCAACTCCCTGTACCACCACTACCTGTCGAAGGGTCAGTTCGGGAAGCTCTACGGGGCCACCCAGCAGACCATCGCGGAGGTGGACGCGTCGCTGCGTGCCGCCGGGCTCACGCCCGGAGCGGCCGGCGTCGACGGGCTGTCCATCCCGGTCACCACGACTGTCGGCGACGCCGCCAAGGCATTCGGCACCGGCTTCGCCTCCTACCGTCTGAAGGACGGCAGCACGGGCATCCTGAACACCGCCGCGCCGCAGTTCCGCGGTGACGTGGCCGCGCAGATCACCGGTGTCTCCGGTCTCGACGGGACCTTCCGGCCGCGCACCGACCACGTGATCGGCACCGCGAAGCACGCCGCTGTTGCCACGACCACCGGCGTCAAGCGCAGCGCGCAGGCCGTCACGCCCAACGTGACCGGGCAGTTCTGCTCCTCCGGCGTCTCCGCCATGAGCCGGTTCGGCTCCGACGGCAACGGCTGGTACAGCGCCCAGAACCTGGCCTCCGTCTACGGCATGGACCACGGCTCCACCACCGCCCAGGGCGTCACCGTCGGCGTCCTGGAGTGGGAGCAGTACAGCGCCGCCGACCTCGCCGCCTACCAGTCCTGCTACGGCACCCACGTGCCGGTGAGCGTGGTCAGGGTCGACGGCGGGGCGACGGTGGCGCCGGACCCGGCGCACAACATCGGCGTCGAGTCGCTGCTGGACCTGGAGATCCTGGCCGGCATGGCCCCCGGCGCGAACATCGTGGACTACCAGGGTCCGGACCTGACCCTGGCCGGTGGCACGCCCAACACGCACTTCACCGACGCGGACTGGCTCGACCCGATGCGCCGCATGGTGACGGACGACAACGCCCAGGTCGTGTCGATCAGCTACGGCGGCTGCGAGCTGGACAGCAGCTCCAACGTCATCAACACGGAGAACTGGACCTTCGTCGAGGCCGCTCTCCAGGGTCAGACGGTGCTCAACTCCTCCGGTGACAGCGGTGCGACCAGCTGCATCGGCGACAACGGTGCGTCGTACCAGCACAGCCAGGTCGTCTCCGACCCGGCCGACCAGCCCTACGTCACCGCCGTAGGCGGCACCTCCCTCACCGGCTCGGGCGCCTCGGTGACCCGCACCTCGTGGTCGCACGGCGGCTACGGCGCCGGCGGCGGCACCTCGCGCATCTGGTCGCTGAACAACAGCTACGACTACCAGCAGGGCTTCACCGGCCCCGGCTACGACGCGAGCGCCTGCACGCCGAAGTCCGGCTACACCTGCCGTCAGGTGCCGGACGTCTCGGCCCTCGCCGACCCCAACACCGGCTACCCCGTCTACATCGGCGGCCAGTGGATTCCCGTCGGCGGCACCAGCGGTTCGACGCCCACCTGGGCGTCGCTGGTGGCGCAGGCCGACGCGCAGAGCGCGTGCCAGGCCAACGGCCCGGCGGGCTTCATCAACCCGACCCTGTACGGGGCGGCGACCAAGAACTACGCGGGCGCCTTCGCCGACGTGACGACGAGCGGTGCCGACGCCACGGCCATGCCGGCCGGGACGGGCTACGACCTGTCCACCGGTCTCGGTGAGCCGCACGCCGCCACGATCACCAGCGCCCTCTGCGCCGCGCTCCCGGCTGCGGCCCAGGGCCCGGGCACCTACCACCCGGTCAACCCGTCGCGTCTGCTGGACACCCGCTCCCCGAGCACCACCGCCCCGCAGGTCGCTGCCGGCGGCATCGCCTCCGCCCAGATCGAGGGCAACACGGCCGCCGGCATTCCGGCGACCGGCGTCACCGCGGTGGTCCTCAACGTCACCGTGGTGCACACCGCGGGCGGCGGCGTCCTGACCGCCTGGGGCGACGGCACCGGCCGGCCGAAGACGTCCAACCTGAACTGGGTCAAGGGCAACATCATCTCCAACCTGGTCACCGTCCCGCTCTCGGGTGACGGCTGGGTGGACTTCTACGCCTCGTCCGCGACGGATGTCATCGCGGACGTCGAGGGCTACTACACCAACGACACCTCGGGCGCTTCCTACGTCCCGCACGCGCCGACGCGACTGCTGGACACCCGGCAGCACATCGGCATCCCCACCAACACGGCGATCAGCAACGCCTCGGTCGACGTGCCGATCCAGGGTGTGGCCGGGATTCCGGCGACCGCGACCGCGGTCGTGCTGAACGTCACGGCGACGGAGACGGTGGGCGGCGGGTTCATCTCGGCCTACCCGGGTGGCACGGCGCTCCCCAACGCGTCCAACATCAACTGGGGCGCTTCCAACACCACGCTGCCGGGTCTGGTCATCGTGCCGATCGGCAGCAACGGCGCGGTCAGCCTCCACGTGGCCGGCACCTCGCACGTGATCGCCGACGTCTTCGGCTACTTCGACCCCAGCGGTACCGCGAAGTACACCAAGTCCGGACCGAGGCGAATCCTGGACACCCGCGCCGCGCAGGGCGTCGGCACCAAGACGCCGATCCCCGGTGGCCAGAAGGTCGTGCTGCAGGTCACCGGCGGCAGCACCGGAGTCCCGGCGGGCGTCTCCGCGGTCGTCCTGAACGTCACCGTCACCGGCACCACCGGCGGCGGCGTGCTGACGGCCTACGCGGACGGCACCGCGCTTCCGCAGGCCTCCAACCTCAACTGGGTCGCGGGCGAGACCGTCCCCAACCTGGTGATGGTCCCGGTCGGCGCGGACGGCAAGGTCGATCTCTACGTCAGCAGCACCACGCATGTCATCGCGGACGTCTTCGGCTACTTCGCCTGAGACGCCCGCGACGCCCGAGGTGCCAGAGGTGCACGCTGGGTGTGAGTGACTCTTAACGGGCCTGGGCCCCGCTTCGTGTTCGAAGCGGGGCCCTATCCTGTCCAGGGTGCCCGGCGCGCCAGAAGGTTCAGCCGGGGGGACAGTAGGGATCGTGGTGAAGAAGCAGATGGCACGGCCGGTGGTCGGCCTGGTCTGGCTGGTGTGCTCGTTGGCGTTGCCGCCGCTCCTGGTCGCTGTCGGCCTCGGACCGGTGCTGCTGCTTCTGGTGCTGTTGGGGACCGCTGCGGCGATCAGGACCGGCGGCGTCCTGCTGGACCGGCTGGCGGTGGCGCTGCTGCTGCTCTGCGGTGAGGTGCTGCTGCTCGGGCTGCTGATGTCGGTGTGGCCGTGGGGCCTGTCGGTGCCGCTTTCGTGCTCGGTGCTGTTGCTCGTGGCAGGCCTGTGGTGGTGGTTCGCCGGGCGCCTGCCACAGCTCCCGCTCCGCTTCCGCTACTCGGACCTGGCCGTCGTGGGCACCGGAGCCTTCGTCTTCTGGCGGCTGATGGCTCCCGTGGCCGGGCTCTCCCCGGCCGCGCAGCTGAACTACAACGGTGAGGCGCCCGACGCCTACGTGCACTTCGCGATCTTCGACGCGATCCAGCGAATACCCGGCTTCCTGTTCCTCCACACGGTGGAGGCCCGTCAGTACGTGATGACCCCCACCGAGAGCTCCTACCCGCAGGGTTCGCACTTCCTGTTCGCCTGGGTCCAGCTGGTGCTGCGCAACGGCAAGCTCGAGCCCGACGCGCTGGTCTCCTTCACCTGGCTGTTCCACGCGATGCTGGCCGCCGCCGCCCTGCTGTGCGCGCTGACGGTGTGGGGCGCCCGATGGGTCGGCGGGCCGCGGCTGCGCGGCTGGCGCGCGGGCGCCGTCTGCGGCCTCGTCGGCGGACTGCTGCTGACCAGCCCGCTGGTGCTGCTGGTCGTCCAGGGCTTCTACTCGGAGCTGGTCGGTCTGCTCTTCGTGGTCCTCGGTACCGCGCTGATGCTCCGTTCGGCCATGCCGATGGCGGAGCGGGCCGCGGTGGTGGTGGCCACCGCCGTGGCGACGGCCTACTGCTACAACCTCTTCCTGGTCTTCTTCGGCTTCCTGCTGGTGGCCCACGTCGTGCTGCAGCGGCGCCGGATCGGCGCGGCGATCCGCTGGTGGCTGCCGGTGGTGGCACTGGGCCTCGCCGCGGCGGCCCTGCCCACCCTGATATCCGTGACCACCGCGCTGAACGTCAGCACCCAGTCGATGCAGCAGGGCGCCGGGGCGAGCACCCAGTCGCTGATGTTCCAGCTCGCGCTGACCGTCGTGGTGCTGGCGGCCCTGGTGCGGCCGGCGCTCCGCGGCTTCGCAGTGGCCCGCGCCGGATTCCTGCTGGCCGCGGGCACGGCCGTGGCGCTCACCCTCTATGGCGCCTACCAGTACCAGACGCTGCACCACCTGGCCTACTACTTCGAGAAGTCGGCCACCGGCGCGACCTTCGCGATGCTGGTGCTGCTGGGCGCGGTCGGCTGGGCCCTGCGGGCCAGCCTGTCGGCGCCCGCGCTCCGCTTCGGCGGGAAGCGTGCCGGACGCCTCGTCACCGCCTCACTGGGCCTGGCCGCCGGCTTCGGCTCTCTGCTGGTGGGCCTCAACGCCGACTGGGGCGTCGACGTGGGCGCCAAGCCGGCCGCCGCGGGGCGGTCCATCCTCTCGTCGAGCCTCGCCAGGATGCCGCTGATGGCCTGGAGCCAGCGCCGGATCACCGCGACGCCGCCGACCCCCGGCGGGGGCGTCGTCACCCACCCGGTGGTGCTCTCCGCCAACGGGACCATCATCATGCTGGACACCTCCCGCGGCTGGTCCAACCGCCGCAACACCCTGCTGGCCAACACGCTGGTCCACCGTCAGGGCTCGGTCGTGGGCATGAACAGCGACCTCAGCGCCATCAATATGGGCAGCTGGCTGCCGAAGGGCGCCGCCTACCGGCATTCGCTCGACGCGCTCGTGCTCGCCGTCAGGTCCGAGGGCCACCAGCCGGTCGAGGTCTACGTCGGCGACCGCAAGCTGGCCGAGCGCCTGGCCCATGATCTTCCTCCCCTGGTGAAGGGAGCAGAAGTCACCGTCGCCTATCTGCCCTCGGGGTCCGCCGGTACCTGACCGGACCACCGCTTCCGAGACGACGAGGTTTCGCGCATGCCCGAGCAGACTGTCCGCCCGCCCGGGACGGACGCCGAGCAGGGAACCGGCGGCCCCGGCCGCCCGGTCGACGGTGAGCGGGGCGGCGGCGCCCTCTCCGGGCGGCCCGACGCCTCCCGCCGCCGACGCGTCACCGTGGCCGTCTCCTGGATCCTGGCCGCCTGGCTGCTGCCGTGGGCGCTCACCGCGCTCCACCTCGGCCCGGTGCTGCCCGTGCTGCTGCTGCTCGGCGTCGGCGCGTCGCTCAGGGTCGGTGGCGGACTCCTCGACCGGCTGATGGTGTCGGCGCTGCTGATCGTCGGCGCGGTGCTGCTGCTCGGGCTGCTGATGTCGGTCTGGCCCTGGGGGCTGTCCGGTCCGCTGTCCTGCTCGATCCTGCTGACGCTGGCCGGGCTGCGCTGGTGGGTGTCCGGACGGCTGCCGTCGCTGCCGCTCCGCGTCCGCGGCAGTGACCTGTTGGTGGTCGGGACCTTCGGGGCCGCGCTGTGGCAGCTGTGGCGGCCGATCGCCGGGCTGGACGCCATCCGGCAACTGCGCTTCGGCGGCACGTCGGCGGACGCCTACGTGCACTTCTCGATCTTCGACACGATCCAGCACCTGCAGGGCTATCTCTTCCTGCACGCCTCGGCGGCGGCGCCCTACGTCCCCGCCCCGACCCAGACGTCCTACCCCCAGGGTTCGCACTTCTTCCTGGCCTGGTTCGACCTGCTGGTCCACAACGGCAGGACCGAACCGGTCCTGCTCACCGCCTACACCACGTTCTTCCACGACACCCTGGTGGTGCTGGCGCTGGTGCCCGCGGCCGTCGTCTGGGGCGCCCGGTGGGTGGCCGGGCCGCGGTTGCGTGGCCTGCGCTCCGCTGCCCTGCTCGGTGGTCTGAGCGCGCTGGTTCTGGTGAGTCCCCTGGTGACGCTGGTGCCCGCCGGATATTTCTCGGAGATCTTCGGTCTGCTCTGTGTGCCGTTGACGGTGGCGGTCATCGTGCGGCCCGCCATGGGCTGGGCCGAGCGGGCGGCGGTGATCGTGGCGGGCTTGGCTGCCGTCGCCTACAGCTACAACCTCTTCACCGGCGTCGCCCTCTGCGCCGCGGCCGCCCTGACCCTCGTGCACCGGCGCGGGCTGCGGCAGGTGGCGGTGTGGTGGATCCCCGCCGTCCTGGTCGGGCTCGGCCTGGCGGCCGTGCCGAGCCTCTACTCCATGGTCACCTCGCTCAACGTGACCTCACAGGCGGCGACCGCCGGGATCGGGTCCGCCACCCAGCCGTCGCTGCTCTTCACCGGCGGCGTCCTGGCGGTCGTGCTGCTGGCGCTGCTGGCAGGGGTCCGACAGGGCACCGCGGTGGCCCGTGCGGGGCTGCTGACCGGGTTGGGCGTCACCGTCATGCTGGCGGCGTTCGGGGCCTGGCAGCTGGCGACCGTCCACGCGCTGAGCTACTACTACGCCAAGATGGCCACCGGGGTCGTCCTGGCGGCCCTGGTGCTCGCCGGGTCCCTCGGCTGGCTGGGCGCGCGACCGGCCCGGCAGCCCCGGCCGGCGCGCCGGTGGGACGGGGCGCTCACGGCGGTGGTGGCCACCGCCGTGGCCGCGGGCGTCTTCCTGCTCGCCGCCAACGTCAGCTGGGCCCCCCGCTCGGTGCAGCGCTCCTCGGCGGTCCCGGTCGGCCGGGGCGGCGGCAGCGCCACGGCGGCGATCCCGCTGCTCGCCTGGGGCCGCGGCGAGCTGTCCATGGACGCGCCGCCGGCCGGCGCCTTCGTCTACAGCCCGGAGGCCATGGCCTCGCGGCAGCCCGTGATCGTGCTGGACCAGAACATCGGCTGGGCCAACGAGCAGGGCACCTTCCTGGCCAACACGCTGCTGCGGCAGCAGGGCCTGATGACCCCGTGGGCCCTCGACGTCTACTACGTGAACATCGGTCTGGGGAAGCCGACCAGGAAGCAGTACGCGGACGGGCTCTGGAACCTGGAGAAGGCGCTGCGCGCCCAGGGCCGTGCGACGACCATCTGGGTGGCCGAGCCGACGCTCGTCCCGCGCCTGCAACGCGACCTGTCCCGGCTCGTCCCGACGGTGCCGGTGACCGTCCGCCTGTTGCCCCGCACCCCCTGGAAGGTCGCCCCGATCGCGAAGTAACGGCGGTAGCAGTGAGGGCCGGGGTGATCACCCCGGCCCTCGTGTGCAAGCGTGCCCGCTGCGGATCAGACCCGCAGCGACTCGGTGAAGCTGCGGCAGTCCTCGTAGACCGGCAGCAGGCCGGACGCGCGGGCCTCCGCCAGCGTGGGGGCGGCCTCGTCCTTGGCCGACAGCTGCGGGAGCCCGGCGGGCCACTCGATGCCCAGGTCGGGGTCGAGCGGGTGGATGCCGTGCTCGCCGGTCGGGTTGTAGGTCTCGGAGCAGAGGTAGGACAGCGTGGCGTCGTCCGACAGCGCGCAGAAACCGTGGCCCAGACCCTCGGACAGGTAGACCGCCCGGCGGTCGGTGTCGTCCAGGCGGACGCCCTCCCACTGACCGAAGGTGGGCGAGCCCACCCGAAGGTCGACGATCACGTCCAGGACCGCGCCGCGCACGCAGGTCACGTACTTCGCCTGCCCGGGCGGGACGTCGGCGAAGTGGATGCCGCGGACCACCCCGGCGGCGGACACCGAGAGGTTGGCCTGGGCGAGCCGGAGCGGATGCCCGACCGCCTCGGCGAGGTGGTCGAAGCGGTACCACTCCATGAAGAGACCGCGGGGATCGCCGTGCTGCACCGGGCTGATCTCGAAGGCGCCCTCGATGCCGAGCTCGCGGATCTTCATCGGGAGACCCCCTCGTTCAGCAGATTCAGCAGGTAGGTGCCGTAGCCGCTCTTGACCAGCGGTTCGGCCAGCTCGCGCAGCTGGGCCTCGTCGATGTAGCCCATCCGCCAGGCGATCTCCTCGATGCAGCCGATCTTGAGCCCCTGACGCTGCTCTATGACCCGCACGTACTCGGACGCCTGCACCATCGAGTCGAAGGTGCCGGTGTCGAGCCAGGCCGTGCCCCGGTCCAGCACGGTGACGTGCAGTCGGCCGCGCTGCAGGTAGGCGTCGTTGACGGCAGTGATCTCCAGCTCGCCGCGGGCGCTGGGCTTCAGCTCCCTGGCGATGCGGACCACGTCGGCGTCGTAGAAGTAGAGGCCGGGCACGGCGTAGCGGGACTTGGGCTTCTCGGGCTTCTCCTCGATCGAGATCACCCGGCCCTCGGCGTCGAACTCGACGACGCCGAGCGCGGTCGGGTCCGCCACCGGGTACGCGAAGACGCGGCCGCCGACCAGGCCCTCGTTCTCCCGCAGCCGGGTACCGAGCCCGCTGCCGTGGAAGATGTTGTCGCCGAGGATCAGCGCGACCGGCTGGTCGCCGATGAAGTCGGCGCCGAGGACGAACGCCTGGGCGATGCCCTCGGGGCGCTCCTGGACCGCGTAGCTGAGCTGCAGGCCCCACTGGGAGCCGTCGCCCAGCAGCCGCTGGAACTGGTCCTGGTCGTCCGGGGTGGTGATGACCAGCACCTCGGTGATGCCCGCCATCATCAGCGTGGAGAGCGGGTAGTAGATCATTGGCTTGTCGAAGACGGGGAGCAGCTGCTTGGAGACCGCCCTGGTCAGAGGCCAGAGACGGGAGCCCGTTCCACCGGCGAGAAGTATGCCGCGCATGCGGCCACTCTAGGGCCTTCCCCGGGCTTGGGCCGCGCGGGTGCCCTCCGGATATGCTGACCGGACTATGCGCATTCTTGTCACCGGCGGTGCCGGGTTCATCGGCTCCGAGTTCGTCCGCCAGCTGCTCTCGACCCCCACGCCGTTGCAGGGGGCCAAGGTCACGGTGTTCGACAAGCTCACCTACTCCGGCGTGCTGGCCAACCTGGATCCCGTGGCCGACCACCCGGACTACTCCTTCGTCCAGGGCGACATCTGCGACGCCGAGGCCGTGGACCAGGCGATGGCCGGCCACGACGCGGTGGTCCACTTCGCCGCCGAGTCCCACGTGGACCGCTCCATCGCGGGCGCGGGACCGTTCGTGACCACCAACGTGCTCGGCACCCAGGTGCTGCTCGACTCCGCGCGCAAGCACGGCGTCGGCCGGTTCCTGCACGTCTCCACCGACGAGGTCTACGGCTCGATCTCGGAGGGCTCGTGGACGGAGGAGTGGCCGCTCGCGCCGAACTCCCCGTACTCCGCCTCCAAGGCGGGCTCCGACCTGCTGGCGCTGGCGTACCACCGCACCCACGGCATGGACGTGGTGGTGACCCGCTGCTCCAACAACTACGGGCACTACCAGTTCCCCGAGAAGGTCATCCCGCTCTTCACCACCAACCTCATCGACGGCAAGAAGGTCCCGCTGTACGGCGAGGGCGGCAACATCCGCGACTGGCTGCACGTCTCCGACCACTGCCGCGGCATCGCGCTGGCGCTGGCCAAGGGCCGCGCGGGTGAGGTCTACAACATCGGCGGCGGCACCGAGATCACCAACAAGGAGCTGACCGGGCTGCTGCTGCAGGCCGCCGGCGCCGACTGGGACATGGTCGAGCGCGTGGCCGATCGCAAGGGCCACGACCTGCGCTACTCGCTGGACATCTCCAAGATCAGCAACGAGCTCGGCTACACCCCGCAGGTCTCCTTCGAGCAGGGCCTCGCGGACACGATCACCTGGTACCGCGAGAACCGCGCCTGGTGGGAGCCGCTGAAGGCGCAGGCTGCGCTATGACCCGTTGGCTCGTCACCGGCGCCGGCGGCATGCTCGGCCAGGACGTGCTGGCGGCGCTCGCGGGTGAGCAGGTCACCGCCCTCACCCGGGCCACCCTGGACGTCACCGACGCGGACGCCGTCCGTGCGGCCGTGGCCGACCACGACGTGGTGCTGAACTGCGCGGCGTGGACGGACGTGGACGGCGCGGAGACCGCCGAGGCGGCGGCCACCGCGGTCAACGGCACGGCCGTCCGGCACCTTGCCGCCGCCTGCGCCGCGACCGGCGCCCGGCTGATACAGGTGTCCACGGACTACGTCCTCCCCGGAGACGCCACCGAGCCCTGCCCCGAGAACGCCGGGACCGGTCCGGTCAACGCCTACGGCCGCAGCAAACTGGTCGGCGAGCAGGCCGTTCTCGACCTGCTCCCCGAGACGGGCTACGTGGTCCGCACCGCCTGGCTCTACGGCGAGCACGGCCCGAACTTCGTCGCCACCATGCTGAAGCTGGCCGCCCAGCGGGACAGCCTGGCGGTCGTCGACGACCAGCACGGACAGCCCACCTGGACAGCCGACCTCGCCGAGCGCCTGGTGGAGCTCGGCCGGGCGGCCCTCGCGGGCACCGCGCCCGCCGGGATCTACCACGGGACCGCGTCCGGGCAGACCACCTGGCGCGGCCTGGCCCGCGCCACCTTCGAACTGGCCGGGCTCGACCCCGAGCGGGTCGGCGCGACCACCTCCGACGCCTTCCCGCGCCCGGCCGTGCGGCCCTCGTACAGCGTGCTCGGGCACGAGCGCTGGGCGGCCGCCGGGTTCGGTCCGCTGCCGGAGTGGCAGCAGAGCCTCACCGAGGCGCTCAAGCGCCCGGCCTTCGCCGAGCTCGCCGCCGCCGCGGCGGCGCGCGGAGCAGCAGGCGGCGACGGCAGATGAGCAGTGGCGGTCCGCTCGCCAAGTTGATGCGGGTGATCCCTCCGGGCACCCACCTCGTCATCGGCGGGACGGTGGTGCTCGGCGCCGCCTCGTACATCCAGATCGCGGCCGCCGGTCACGCCCTCAGCTCGGATCCGCGAGCCGCGGTCGCCGAGCTCTGGTCGCTGGCGATGACGGTCAGCCTCGGGCTCTTCTTCCCGGTCGAGCAGGAGCTGACCCGGGTCGTCGCCGCCCGCGTGGTCCGCGGCGAGGGCGTGGCCCCGGTGCTGCGCCGCGCGGCGGTGCTCACCGTCGGCCTGCTGGCCGTGCTCTGCGGGGCGCTCGCCGTGGCGGCCAGGCCGGTGGCCGACCAGTTCTTCAAGGGCGACCTCGGGCTGGTCTGGGCCTTCGGCGCCACCCTCGTCGGCATGGGCCTGGTCTATCTGAGCCGCGGCGTCCTCGCGGGACTCGGCCTCTTCGACTCCTACGGCCGGTCGCTCGCCTACGACGGAGCGCTGCGGATCGTGCTCGCGCTGGGCCTGCTCGCGGCCGGCGTGCACGAGGCGATCGCCTACGCCCTGGTCCTGGCCGCGGCCCCGCTGCTGGCCACCGTGTTCACGCTGCGCCCGGTCGTGCGGGGCTGCCACGCGGGGCCGCCGATGGCCTGGTCCGAGCTGTTCCAGAACATGACCCTGCTGATGGGCGCGTGCGTGCTGGCCCAGGGCATGGCCAACGCCCCGGTGCTGGCTCTGGCCCTGCTCGCGCCCTCGGACAGCGATCTGACCAATGCCGTACTCAGCGCGGCCGTGCTCTGCCGGATCCCGCTCTTCATCTTCGGCTCCCTCCAGCCGACGCTGATGACCGGGCTGTCCACCGCTGCGACGGCGGGGGACCGCAGCGGCTTCCGCCGGATGCTGCTCCGCACCTGCGGAGTGATCACCGTGCTCGGCCTGCTGGGCGGGGTGCCGTCGGTGCTGTTCGGGAGCTGGTTGATCCACGTCTTCTTCAAAGCGCCCAACGTTCTCCATTTTCTTGACTTCTTCTGGTTTGCAGCGGGGACGATGTGCTACATGCTTGCGCTGATCCTCGGCCAGGCGTTGATGGCCATGGACCGGCATCGCCTGCAGCTGCTCGGCTGGATCGTGGGAACCGCCGCACTCGTGGGAGCGACCTTCATTCCGGGGGCCGCGGCCACACGGGTGGAGTTCGCCTACTTCGCCGGTTCCGCGGTCACCGCGGCGGTGCTGCTGGTGTCCCTGTGGCGGGTCTCCGGTCACTGGATTGCCACAGGTGAGGCGGTACCACGGGTGGGGGAGCCGAACCCGTCCGCAACGCGGGCGACTCTCTGAGTCGCTAGGATTTTCCCAGCCACCTCCTCGAAAGGCGCCCTCGCCGTGCAACTCTCCGTCCTCACCTCGATCACCAGCGTGCTGGTGCTCGGGTGCATCCTGGAGCTGCTGCGCCGTCAGCAGCTGAGGGAGAAGTACGCCGCGATCTGGATCACGATCGGCATCGTGGTCATGCCGATCGGCTTCTTCCCTTCGCTCCTGAACGGCGTCGCCCACCGGCTCGGCGTCGCCAGCGGCGCGAGCCTCGTGCTGTTCGCCGGCTTCATCCTGGTGCTGCTGGTCTGCCTGCACCTGAGCTGGGAGGCCAGCAGGCTGGAGGAGGAGACGCGGACGCTGTCCGAGGACATCGCGCTGGTCCGCACCCAGCTGGACCAGCAGGCCGCCGACATCGCCGAGCTGCGCGACGCGCAGCAGCAGAGCCGAGAGGTCCGGGCCTGATGGACGACAAGCGCATTCTGCTCATACTCCCCGCCTGGAACGAGTCCGAGGGGCTCCCCTCGATACTCAAGGAGATTCAGGAGAAGCTCCCCGGCGTCGACACCCTGGTCGTCGACGACGGCTCGGAGGACGCCACCTCGCTCGTCGCCGCGGCGGCCGGCGCCACCGCGGTGGCCCGCCTGCCCTACAACCTGGGCGTCGGCGGCGCCATGCGGCTGGGCTACCGCTACGCGTACGAGCACGACTACGACGTGGCCATCCAGTGCGACTCCGACGGCCAGCACGACCCCGGCTACGTGCCCAGCCTGGTCAAGGCGCTGGACTCGGCCGACATGGTCATCGGCGCCCGTTTCGCCGGTGAGGGCTCCTACCACGTGCGCGGCCCGCGCTCGTGGGCGATGAAGCTGCTCTCCACGGTGCTGTCGCGGATCGCGAAGACCAAGCTCACGGACACCACGTCCGGCTTCAAGGCCTGCAACCGGCAGATGATCGCCTTCTTCGCCAACTGGTACCCGGTCGAGTACCTGGGCGACACCATCGAGACCCTCGTCGGCGCGGTGCGCTGCGGCTTCGTCGTCCGGCAGATCCCGGTCGCGATGCGGGAGCGGACCACCGGGACGCCGAGCGCCTCGCCGCTGAAGGCCACCGTCTACCTGGTCCGGGCCGGCTTCGTGCTGCTGCTCGCGATGATCCGCCGCATGCCCCAGGTCCCGGACCTGGAGCAGCAGTCGGCCCGGCTGGCGGGTGCGGCCGCGAAATGACCGGGCCCGACTCCGCCGGCCCCGCGCCGCGGTTCGACATCCTGCTGCCCTACTACGGCGATGTCGCCCAGATGAAGGACGCGGTCCACAGCGTCCTCGCCCAGTCGGGTGAGGACTGGCGGCTCACCGTCGTGGACGACGGCCAGGAGCCGTCCGTGCCCGGCTGGTTCGACGAGCTCGCGGACCCCCGGGTCCGGTACTTCAGGAACGAGCGCAACCTGGGCGTCACCGGGAACTTCAACCGCTGCCTGGAACTGGCGACGGGGGAGTACCTGGTGATGATGGGCTGCGACGACCTGATGCACCCGAACTACCTCGACGTGGTGCGCCGCGCCGTCGACGCCCACGCCGGCGTGGGCATGGTCCAGCCGGGCGTCAAGGTGATCGACTCCGCCGGCGAGCCGACCGACACGCTCGCCGACTCGGTCAAGCGCAAGCTCTACGCGCCCAAGGAGCCGGGCCCGAGCCTGCTCGGCGGCGAGGAGCTGGCGGCGAGCCTGCTGCGCGGCAACTGGCTCTACTTCCCTTCCATCTGCTGGCGCAGTGACGCGGTCAAGCCCATCGGCTTCCGCGCGGACCTGGGTGTCATCCAGGACCTGGCCCTGGTGATGGACCTGCTGGTGGCGGGCGAGCAGCTGGCGCTCGAGCCCGAGGTCTGCTTCAGCTACCGGCGGCACGCGGAGAGCGAGTCCTCCGCCAAGGCCTTCACCGGAGCGCGCTTCGCGGAGGCCAGGCGCTTCTTCCTGGAGACCGCTGACCGCCTGGACGGCCTCGGCTGGTCCCAGGCCGCCAAGGCCGCCCGGCACCACTTCTCGACCCGGCTGCACGCCCTCACGCTTGTTCCGGCCGCGCTCCGCCTCGGTCACCGCGACGGCGCCCGCACACTGGCGGGTTTCGCTCTGGGCCCGGCGCGCCGCGCCTGACCCAGAGCCTTTGACCGACCGTCATTCGTCGGCCGCCTGCGTCAGCAGCGGCCGACGAAGACGAACTCGTTGTACTTGAAGCTCTTCCCCAGGCCACGCGAGAAGGGGAACGAGTAGGACTTCACCTCGGTGACGCCCAGCGCCTCGGCGTGGGCACGCAGCCCGTCGAAGTCCACGAAGCGCACGTGCGTGGCGTCGCTGGCGTAACCGGCCTCCTGCGGACAGATCAGGATCACCAGCCCGCCCGGACGGACGTAGGGCAGATAGCTCTTGAGGATCTCACCGGCCAGATCCGCCTCGAGGTGCTCGAGGACGTGCGCGCAGAGCATCGAGTCGAACTCGCCGGGCTTGAACCGGTCCTCCTCGAAGAACTCGGTGTCGGTGTAGGCAGTCAGCCCCCGGGCCCGCGCGGTCTCGATGGACGTCGCGTTGTGGTCGACTCCCACGCTTTCGGGGCTGAGCGCCGCGAGGTTGCGGCCCACGCCGCACCCCACGTCCAGCGCCCTGCCGGGCTGCAGGCGGCGCAGGTTCCAGTGGTACGGGGCTTGAGTCGGCAGGAAGCGCTTCAGACCTGCCTGTTCGAGCGTCACGAGCCTCTCGGTGTAGTCCTCACCGATGGTGCTCGGTTGTGCGGGCGGCGTCTCGCTCATTGTGTGGAGCTCCCGGTCGCGCAGTGACGGTAGTTCGCTGAAGGTTAAGGCGCGCGTCTGGGAGTGGCCAGTGGAACCTGTTCCATTCGCACGATTGAGTCGGACGGACCACGGATGTTTGCCGAGGGGACGCCTCCGGGTAGCGTCTCCTGCCCGAATTGGCGTGGTTGCTGTCTGGTATGGCACACTGGCCAAGTTGCTCGGTTGAGCGCCGATGCTGCGCGCCTCCGCTTCGCTCCGCCCCTTGGGGTCGGTGGCTGGCGGATGGACCGAAAGCGAGTCCCACAGTACTCGTCGTGCCCGTGATGGCCGTTTGCCTGTGATCCACCCTGCGTGGACGAGGCGCGGAACCTGCGGCGCGAAAGTACGGGAATCTTTCGGGAAGCGTGTGCAGAGGTGCCGATCCGGTGTTTCGGCCAAGGCTTTTTCATTAGGGCAGGCGCGACACGCCCGACCGCGTGGGTCGGCGAAGTCAGCAAACGGAACACCACCCAGGACTCCACCCGGAGCTACTGGGGCGCAGAGGCAGCAGTCGACAAACGAAGGACTACGAAGTAGCCATGGCGGGACAGAAGATCCGCATCCGGCTCAAGGCCTACGACCACGAGGTCATCGACTCCTCCGCGAAGAAGATCGTGGAGACGGTGACGCGTACTGGTGCGCAGGTCGCGGGCCCGGTGCCGCTGCCCACTGAGAAGAACGTGTACTGCGTCATCCGCTCGCCGCACAAGTACAAGGACTCGCGCGAGCACTTCGAGATGCGCACGCACAAGCGCCTGATCGACATCCTCGACCCGACGCCCAAGACCGTTGACTCTCTGATGCGACTCGACCTCCCGGCCGGTGTCGACATCGAGATCAAGCTCTGAGGGGCGTGAGCTGAAGATGGCTAAGCAGATCAAGGGCATCCTGGGCGAGAAGCTCGGCATGACGCAGGTCTGGGACGAGAACAACCGCATCGTCCCGGTGACCGTCGTCAAGGCCGGCCCGAACGTCGTCACCCAGGTCCACACCGCCGATGGCACCGGCTACAACGCCGTGCAGATCGCTTTCGGCGACATCGACCCGCGCAAGGTGAACAAGCCCCTCGCGGGTCACTTCGCCAAGGCCGGCGTGACCCCGCGCCGCCACCTGGTCGAGCTGCGCACGACCGACGCCTCCGAGTACACCCTGGGCCAGGAGATCACCGCTGAGGTGTTCGAGGCCGGTATCAAGGTCGACGTGACCGGTACCAGCAAGGGCAAGGGCTTCGCCGGTGTCATGAAGCGTCACAACTTCAAGGGTCTCGGCGCCGGCCACGGCGTGCAGCGCAAGCACCGCTCTCCCGGCTCGATCGGTGGCTGCGCCACCCCGGGTCGTGTCTTCAAGGGTATGAAGATGGCCGGTCGTATGGGCCACGAGCGTGTCACCACGCAGAACCTGACCATCCACGCCGTTGACGCGGAGAAGGGTCTGCTGCTCATCAAGGGCGCGGTCCCCGGTCCGAACGGCGGCCTCATCCTGGTCCGCACTGCGGCGAAGGGGGCCTGAAACAATGAGCACCATCAACGTTCTCTCCCCCGCGGGTGAGACCGTCGGCACCGTCGAGCTGCCGGCTGAGATCTTCGACGCGCGCGTCAGCGTTCCGCTGCTGCACCAGGTCGTCGTGGCTCAGCTCGCCGCCGCTCGCCAGGGCACGCACAAGGTGAAGAGCCGTGGCGAGGTCCGTGGTGGTGGCCGCAAGCCGTACCGCCAGAAGGGCACCGGCCGCGCCCGTCAGGGCTCGACCCGCGCGCCTCAGTTCGCCGGTGGTGGCGTCGTGCACGGTCCCGTGCCGCGTGACTACTCGCAGCGGACCCCCAAGAAGATGAAGGCCGCCGCTCTGCGTGGCGCCCTGACCGACCGGGCCCGCAACGCTCGCATCCACGTCGTCACCGGCGTGACCGCGACCGAGGCGCCGTCCACCAAGGCTGCCCGCACGCTGCTCGGCAAGATCAGCGAGCGCAAGAACGTGCTGCTGGTCGTCGAGCGTGACGACGAGCTCTCGATTCTGAGCGCCCGCAACCTGCCGTCCGTGCACATCCTGGACGCCGGCCAGCTGAACACCTACGACGTGCTCGTCTCCGACGACGTGGTCTTCACTCAGGCTGCCTTCGAGCGTCTCGTGGCCGGTCCGGTCGCGTCCGCCAAGGCTGTCGCCGCTGAGGGCGAGCTCGATGGGAGCGCCGCCTGATGAGCGAGATCACCAGCAAGACGTACACGGACCCCCGTGACGTCCTGGTCAAGCCGGTCATCTCGGAGAAGAGCTACGCGCTCCTCGACGAGAACAAGTACACGTTCATCGTGTCGCCGGACGCCAACAAGACTCAGATCAAGCAGGCCGTCGAGGCGGTCTTCTCGGTCAAGGTCGCCGACGTGAACACGATCAACCGCAAGGGCAAGCGCAAGCGGTCCAAGACCGGTTTCGGCAAGCGCAAGGACACCAAGCGCGCCATCGTGACGCTGGCAGAGGGCAACCGCATCGACATCTTCGGGAACGCCCCGGCCGCCTGAGGGCGGCGGGTATCCCGTAACGGTTAAGGACAGAAGAAGCCATGGGCATCCGCAAGTACAAGCCGACAACGCCGGGCCGTCGCGGCTCCAGCGTTGCCGACTTTGTCGAGATCACGCGGTCCGAGCCGGAGAAGTCGCTGGTCCGCCCGCTGCACAGCAAGGGCGGTCGTAACAACACCGGTCGTGTGACTGTTCGCCACCAGGGTGGCGGCCACAAGCGCGCGTACCGTGTCATCGACTTCCGTCGTCACGACAAGGACGGCGTCCCGGCCAAGGTCGCTCACATCGAGTACGACCCCAACCGCACCGCGCGCATCGCGCTGCTGCACTACGCAGACGGCGAGAAGCGCTACATCATCGCTCCGGCCAAGCTCGGCCAGGGCGACCGGGTTGAGAACGGCCCCACGGCCGACATCAAGCCGGGCAACAACCTCCCGCTCCGGAACATCCCGGTCGGTACGGTCATCCACGCCATCGAGCTCCGTCCCGGTGGCGGCGCGAAGATCGCCCGCTCCGCGGGCTCCTCGGTGCAGCTGCTGGCGAAGGAGGGCACTCACGCCCACCTGCGCATGCCGTCCGGCGAGGTCCGCCTCGTGGACGCGCGCTGCCGCGCGACTGTTGGAGAGGTCGGCAACGCCGAGCAGTCCAACATCAACTGGGGTAAGGCCGGCCGTATGCGCTGGAAGGGCGTCCGCCCGACCGTGCGTGGTGTCGCCATGAACCCGATCGACCACCCGCACGGTGGTGGTGAGGGCAAGACCTCCGGTGGTCGCCACCCGGTTTCGCCGTGGGGTCAGAAGGAGGGTCGTACTCGCAAGCCTAAGAAGGCCAGCGACAAGATGATCGTCCGCCGCCGCAAGACGAACAAGAAGCGCTAGGAGCAGTCTCGATGCCGCGCAGTCTCAAGAAGGGGCCCTTCGTCGACGACCACCTCATGAAGAAGGTGGATGTCCAGAACGAGGCCGGTACCCAGAACGTCATCAAGACCTGGTCCCGTCGCTCCATGATCGTTCCGGCGATGCTGGGGCACACCCTCGCGGTGCACGACGGCCGCAAGCACATCCCGGTGTTCGTCACCGAGTCGATGGTCGGCCACAAGCTCGGCGAGTTCGCGCCGACCCGCACGTTCAAGGGTCACGTCAAGGACGACCGTAAGTCCAAGCGTCGCTGACCTGCGAAGCGAAGACACGATGACAATCACCATCAAGGGGACAACCATGGAAGCCAGGGCAGCGGCGCGGTACATCCGCGTAACGCCCATGAAGGCCCGCCGCGTGGTGGACCTTGTCCGTGGCATGAGTGCCACGGAGGCCCAGGCGGTCCTGCGATTCGCTCCGCAGGCCGCGTCTGTGCCCGTTCTCAAGGTGCTCAACAGCGCCATTGCGAACGCGGACCACAACTACAACCACAACGACGTCGAGAGCCTCTACATCTCTGAGGCTTACGTCGACGAGGGCCCGACCCTGAAGCGTTTCCGTCCGCGGGCCCAGGGCCGCGCGTACCGGATCCGCAAGCGGACGAGCCACATCACAGTGGTCGTCGCGTCGAAGGAAGGGACCCGGTAATGGGCCAGAAGGTTAACCCGCACGGGTTCCGCCTCGGCATCACCACGGACTTCAAGTCCCGGTGGTACGCCGACAAGCTGTACAAGGACTACGTCAAGGAAGACGTCGCGATCCGTCGCATGATGACGTCCGGCATGGAGCGCGCCGGTATCTCGAAGGTTGAGATCGAGCGCACCCGTGACCGCGTGCGGGTGGACATCCACACCGCACGTCCGGGCATCGTCATCGGCCGTCGCGGCACCGAGGCCGACCGCATCCGCGGCGACCTCGAGAAGCTGACGGGCAAGCAGGTTCAGCTGAACATCCTCGAGGTCAAGAACCCCGAGCTGGACGCCCAGCTCGTGGCTCAGGGCGTCGCGGAGCAGCTGTCCTCGCGCGTCTCCTTCCGTCGCGCCATGCGTAAGAGCATGCAGGGCACGATGAAGTCCGGCGCCAAGGGCATCAAGATCCAGTGCTCCGGCCGTCTGGGCGGCGCTGAGATGTCCCGCAGCGAGTTCTACCGCGAGGGCCGTGTGCCCCTGCACACGCTGCGCGCCAACGTGGACTACGGCTTCTTCGAGGCCAAGACCACCTTCGGTCGCATCGGCGTCAAGGTGTGGATCTACAAGGGTGATGTCAAGAACATCGCCGAGGTCCGCGCCGACAACGCTGCCGCCAAGGCCGGCAACCGTCCGCCTCGTGCGGGTGGTCCGGGCGAGCGCCCCCGTCGTGGTGGCGAGCGTCCCGCCGGTGGCCGCGGCCGCCGTCCGCAGAACACCGAGGCTCCCGCGGCTGCTGCCGCGACGGAGGCTCCGGCTGCGGCTGAGACCACTGTTACGGAGGCCTGACCATGCTGATCCCTCGCAGGGTCAAGCACCGCAAGCAGCACCACCCCAAGCGCCGCGGCGCCGCCAAGGGCGGTACCGAGGTGACGTTCGGCGAGTACGGCCTGCAGGCCGTCACCCCGGCGTACGTGACGAACCGGCAGATCGAGTCCGCTCGTATCTCCATCACTCGTCACATCAAGCGTGGTGGCAAGGTGTGGATCAACATCTACCCCGACCGTCCGCTGACCAAGAAGCCTGCCGAGACCCGCATGGGTTCCGGTAAGGGTTCGCCGGAGTGGTGGATCGCGAACGTGCACCCGGGTCGGGTCATGTTCGAGCTGTCCTACCCGAACGAGAAGGTTGCTCGTGAGGCGCTCACCCGCGCTGCTCACAAGCTTCCGATGAAGTGCCGGATTGTCCGGCGCGAGGCAGGTGAGAGCTGATGGCCGGCACGAAGGCTGCTGAGCTGCGCGAGCTGGACAACGAGGGTCTCGTTGCGCAGCTGCGTGAGCGCAAGGAGGAGCTGTTCAACCTCCGCTTCCAGGCGGCGACCGGGCAGCTCGACAACCACGGGCGCCTCAAGCTCGTCAAGAAGGACATCGCGCGTATTTACACCCTGATGCGCGAGCGCGAGCTGGGCATCGAGACGGTGAAGGACGCCTGATGACTGAGAACACCAACGAGACGCGCGGTTTCCGCAAGACCCGTGAGGGTCTCGTCGTCAGCGACAAGATGGACAAGACCGTCGTCGTCGCCGTCGAGGACCGCGTCAAGCACGCGCTGTACGGCAAGGTCATCCGCCGTACCAACAAGCTGAAGGCGCACGACGAGGCCAACGCCTGTGGCATCGGCGACCGCGTTCTCCTCATGGAGACGCGTCCGCTGTCCGCGACGAAGCGCTGGCGCGTCGTCGAGATCCTCGAGAAGGCCAAGTAACGAACGCGATTGGGCGCCGTCGTATGTGCCTGAGGTCCACGTCCGCATGCGGATGGGGATGCTCGGGTGAGCAGCGGCGGGCCCGGTCCCGATCGTTGACGATCAGGAGAAAGACGTGATCCAGCAGGAGTCGCGACTGCGAGTCGCCGACAACACGGGCGCGAAGGAAATCCTTTGCATCCGCGTTCTCGGTGGCTCCGGCCGGCGCTACGCGGGCATCGGCGACGTCATCGTGGCGACCGTCAAGGACGCGATCCCCGGTGGCAATGTGAAGAAGGGCGACGTGGTCAAGGCCGTCATCGTCCGGACCGTGAAGGAGCGCCGTCGTCCCGACGGTTCCTACATCCGGTTCGACGAGAACGCCGCCGTCATCCTCAAGAACACCGACGGTGACCCGCGCGGTACCCGCATCTTCGGCCCGGTGGGCCGTGAGCTGCGCGAGAAGAAGTTCATGAAGATCATCTCGCTGGCGCCGGAGGTGCTGTAACCGATGGCTAACAGCATGAAGATCAAGAAGGGTGACCTGGTCCAGGTCATCACCGGCAAGGACAAGGGCAAGCAGGGCAAGGTCATTCAGGCCTTCCCGACGACGTCCAAGGTCCTGGTCGAGGGTGTCAACCGGGTCAAGAAGCACACCAAGGCCACGCCCACCGCCAACGGCTCCAAGGCCGGCGGCATCGTGACCGTCGAGGCCCCGATCCACGTCAGCAATGTTCAGCTGGTTGTGGAGAAGGACGGCAAGAAGGTCGTCACCCGCGTCGGTTACCGCTTCGACGACGAGGGCAACAAGATCCGTGTTGCCAAGCGCACCGGTGAGGACATCTGATGACCGACACCTCGATTGAGAAGGTCAGCCCCCGCCTCAAGGAGCGTTACCGCTCCGAGGTCAAGGGTCAGCTGCAGGAGCAGTTCAGCTACGAGAACGTCATGCTGATCCCCGGCCTGGTCAAGGTCGTGGTCAACATGGGTGTGGGCGAGGCCGCTCGCGACTCGAAGCTGATCGACGGTGCGGTCAAGGACCTCACCGCGATCACCGGCCAGAAGCCGACCGTGACCAAGGCTCGCAAGAGCATCGCGCAGTTCAAGCTGCGTGAGGGTCAGCCGATCGGCGCCCACGTCACCCTTCGTGGTGACCGCATGTGGGAGTTCCTTGACCGCCTGGTCTCGCTTGCGCTCCCGCGCATCCGCGACTTCCGCGGCCTGTCGCCGAAGCAGTTCGACGGCAAGGGCAACTACACCTTCGGTCTGACCGAGCAGGTGATGTTCCACGAGATCGACCAGGACAAGGTCGACCGCCAGCGTGGTATGGACATCACCGTGGTGACCACCGCCCAGACCGACGACGAGGGCCGGGCGCTGCTGCGGGCTCTCGGCTTCCCGTTCAAGGAGAGCTGACCCATGGCGAAGAAGGCACTGATCGCCAAGGCGGAGCGCAAGCCGAAGTTCGGCGTCCGGGGTTACACCCGGTGCCAGCGCTGCGGCCGTCCGCACTCCGTGTACCGCAAGTTCGGCCTCTGCCGTGTCTGCCTTCGTGAGATGGCGCACCGCGGCGAGCTGCCGGGCGTGACCAAGAGCTCCTGGTAATCCTCCAGAAAGCTCGAAGGTAAGCAACCTCGCGTCAGCCGGGCTCCCGGCCTCCTGTAACCTAGGGAGGTCGGGGCCCGTGCTGCCCCGAATTCGTCTTACTACACCGTAGGTCCCGTGCCCCTTCTGCAAATGAGGCGCGCGGAAACCGCGGTGAGAGAGGCCACAGGCCATCATGACCATGACCGACCCGATCGCAGACATGCTGACGCGTCTGCGAAACGCGAACTCGGCCTACCACGACACCGTCGCGATGCCGCACAGCAAGATCAAGACTCACATCGCCGAGATCCTCCAGCAGGAGGGTTACATCACCGGCTGGAAGGTTGAGGAGCCGAAGGAGGGCGAGGTCGGCAAGAAGCTGACCATCGACCTGAAGTTCGGCCCGAACCGTGAGCGCTCGATCGCTGGCATCAAGCGCATCAGCAAGCCGGGTCTGCGGGTCTACACCAAGTCCACCGCTATGCCGAAGGTGCTCGGCGGCCTGGGCGTGGCGATCATCTCCACGTCTGCAGGTCTGCTCACCGGACAGCAGGCAGCCAAGAAGGGCGTGGGTGGGGAAGTCCTCGCCTACGTCTGGTAATTCAGGGAAACGGAGGTACAGCAATGTCTCGCATTGGACGGCTGCCCATCCCGGTTCCCGCCGGCGTGGACGTCACCATCGATGGCCGGACGGTCTCGGTGAAGGGCCCCAAGGGTTCCCTCGCCCACACCGTCGCCGCGCCGATCGACATCGCCAAGGCTGAGGACGGCACTCTGCTCGTCTCGCGCCCGAACGACGAGCGTATGTCGAAGGCCCTGCACGGCCTGACCCGCACGCTGGTGGCGAACATGATCACCGGCGTGACCGCGGGCTACCGCAAGTCGCTCGAGATCAGCGGCGTTGGTTACCGTGTCGCGGCGAAGGGCTCCGACATGGAGTTCCAGCTCGGCTACAGCCACCCGATCCTGGTCCCGGCCCCGGAGGGCATCTCCTTCGTGGTCGAGTCGCCGACCAAGTTCCACGTGGACGGCATCGACAAGCAGAAGGTCGGCGAGGTCGCCGCGAAGATCCGCAAGCTGCGTAAGCCTGACCCGTACAAGGCCAAGGGCGTTAAGTACGCGGGCGAGGTCATCCGCCGCAAGGTCGGAAAGAGTGGTAAGTAACCCATGACTGTCGGTGTGAAGATCGGCAAGGGCAACGGCTACAAGGCCGCCGCCCGTAAGCGCCGCGCCATCCGCGTCCGCAAGCGCGTCTCCGGAACTCCGGTTCGTCCGCGCCTCGTGGTCTCTCGGTCCAACCGCCACATCGTGGCGCAGGTGATCGACGACCTCGCGGGCCACACGCTGGCTTCGGCGTCCACCCTCGACGTGTCCATCAAGGGCAACGAGGCAGACAAGACCGAGCAGGCGAAGAAGGTCGGGGCCCTGGTCGCTGAGCGCGCCAAGGCTGCCGGCATCGAGCAGGTCGTGTTCGACCGCGCGGGCAACCAGTACGCAGGCCGCATTGCGGCTCTCGCGGACGCTGCCCGTGAGGCCGGTCTGGACTTCTGACCCGCCCGCCACAGGCTGACGGACGTAAACGAGAGAGGTAAATCCAATGGCTGGACCCCAGCGCCGCGGTAGCGGCGCCGGCGGCGGCACCGGCGGTGGCGAGCGGCGGGACCGTAAGCGCGATGGTCGTGACGGCAACGCCGTCGTCGAGAAGACCGCCTACGTCGAGCGCGTCGTAGCGATCAACCGTGTCGCCAAGGTTGTCAAGGGTGGTCGTCGTTTCAGCTTCACCGCGCTGGTCGTGGTGGGCGACGGTGACGGCACCGTGGGTGTCGGTTACGGCAAGGCCAAGGAGGTGCCGGCCGCCATCGCCAAGGGTGTTGAGGAGGCCAAGAAGCACTTCTTCAAGGTCCCCCGTATCCAGGGCACCATTCCTCACCCCATCCAGGGCGAGAAGGCCGCGGGCGTCGTCCTGCTCAAGCCGGCTTCCCCGGGTACCGGCGTCATCGCCGGTGGTCCGGTGCGTGCCGTGCTCGAGTGCGCCGGCGTGCACGACATCCTGTCGAAGTCCCTGGGCTCCGACAACGCGATCAACATCGTCCACGCGACCGTGGCCGCGCTGAAGGGCCTTTCGCGCCCCGAGGAGATCGCCGCCCGTCGTGGTCTGCCGCTCGAGGACGTCGCTCCGGCCGCGCTGCTGCGCGCCCGGGCCGCTGGGCAGGGGGCTGCGTAATGGCTCGCCTGAAGATCACCCAGGTCAAGTCCTACATCGGTAGCAAGCAGAACCACCGTGACACCCTGCGTTCGCTTGGTCTCAAGCGCATGCACGATGTGGTCGTGAAGGAGGACCGTCCCGAGATTCGCGGGATGGCCCAGACCGTCCGCCACCTCGTCACGGTCGAGGAGGTGGACTGAGATGGCGGAGCAGAACCCGCTGAAGATCCACAACCTGCGTCCCGCCCCGGGTGCCAAGACCGCCAAGACCCGTGTCGGTCGTGGTGAGGCATCCAAGGGTAAGACCGCTGGTCGTGGTACCAAGGGTACGAAGGCCCGTTACCAGGTTCCGCAGCGCTTCGAGGGTGGCCAGATGCCCCTTCACATGCGCCTGCCGAAGCTGAAGGGTTTCAAGAACCCGTTCCGTGTCGAGTTCCAGGTCGTGAACCTCGACAAGCTGGCCGCGCTCTACCCGCAGGGTGGAGAGGTCACGGTCGAGGACCTGGTCGCGAAGGGCGCGGTTCGCAAGAACTCGCTCGTCAAGGTGCTCGGCACCGGTGAGATCGCGGTTGCGCTGCAGGTTTCGGTTGACGCCGTCTCCGGCTCCGCTGCCGAGAAGATCACCGCCGCCGGCGGCACGGTGACCGAGCTCATCTGAGCTCGACGCTGACGCGTAGACAAGGCCCGGTTCCCCTCAGGGGAACCGGGCCTTGTCGTATGGTGCCGCGTCTTCTTGTTTCGCGTCCCAGCGTCCCAGCCCCTCAGCGCCGCAGGGTCAGCAGCCCGATGGTGAGGCCGTTGACGTAGTCGACCTGGGAGACCTTGTAGGCCTTGGTCAGCGCGGCGCGCTGCGCCACGGGGAGGGGGCTCAGCGGGTTGCTGCTGCGGTCGAAGGTCACCACCCAGACCCGCGGGGCGCCGGTCAGGCAGGTCGCCGGGGCCGCGCACTCCTGCGTCAGCAGGTCGTCCCTCTCGGCCGCGGGAACGGCGGCGAAGAGGTCGTGCGGCTTCACCGAGCTGGGCAGGTAGTAGGCGATCCCGAGATCGTCCATGTACCGGGCCGCGCCGCCCCGCTCCGGGACTATGGCGTCGCCGTGCTCGTAGCCGGAGGCGATGATCTTCGCGGCGCTGGGCCAGTCCGTCGAGGTGTGCGCCCAGGGCGTCCGGGAGTGCAACTGGGCCGGCACGGCCAGCGCCGCCACCAGGACGAGCGCCGCCGGCGCGGTCCAGCGCCCCCACGGCAGCCGGTCCACCCCCACGGCCGCGAGGATCGTCCAGAGCGGAAGGACGAAGAGCAGGTAGCGCTCCACCCAGTACGAGCTCGACCCCTGCGAGACGATCCAGACCGTCACCACCGGCAGGACCGGCACCGGCAGGTACCGCAGACCCGGACGTCGCAGGCAGGCCACGGCGGAGAGGGCCAGCAGCACGACCAGCACCGCCCAGGAGCCGACCAGTTCGTGCAGCAGGCCGGGGAAGGCGAACGGGTTCGGCCGGGTGACCCAGCTGATCTGGCGCTCCGCCTGGTCGCGTCCCATGGCCAGCAGCGGCGTCAGCGCCAGCAGCGCCAGCAGCGTCGCCGGGAGGAAGCCCCGCCAGGCGCGCCTGCGGTGGGTGATCAGCAGCCAGAGGTGGGCGGTCAGCACGCTCAGGGCGACCAGGTGCAGCATCCCGACCAGGACCACCGAGCCCGCGTAGCCGAGCCATCGGAGCACCGTCCGGCGCCGGCCGGGATCCTCCTGGCAGTCGAGGATGCGCAGCAGCAGCCAGGTGGAGAGCAGCACCGCGGCCGAGACCATCGCGTAGGCGCGCGCCTCCTGCGCGTACCGGGAGGTCAGCGGAACGACGGCGAAGAGCAGACCGGCCCAGATCCCGACGCGCGTCCCGAACAGCCGCTTGCCGACGACGGCGGTCAGCCCCGCCGTGACGCCGGTCATCAGCACGCTGGGCAGCCTGAGGCTGACGGGGGAGTCCCCGAAGAGCTGCATCCAGAAGTGCAGGAAGAAGTAGTAGAAGCCGGAGACCGCGTCCACGTGGTCCAGCAGCCCCCAGAGCTGGCCGAGACTGCGGCGCGCGGCGCTCCAGCTGGCGAGCTCGTCGCGCCAGAGCAGCGGGCGGCCGAGCTGCCAGGCGCCCAGGAGGAGTGCCAGCAGTGCGGGCGGAGCCCACACGGGCAGTCGTCGGAGCAGCAAGCGAGCCTCAGTCGTAGAAATTCGTCCCCACAGCGGAATCCCTGTCTACCAGGCCCGGAACGGCCGCCGGGCGGCATGTGGCGGTATTCATGGGCAGTTCACGGCTCGATTACTCCGTCAGGGGGACGCGGCGCGTTGACGGCTGCCCAAATCGGGCAGATGCTCCCCGAAGGGCCGTCAGCCTGAAGCCGGCCTTAGCTCGGCCGGGTTCACTGCTTCATTCGTGTGGCCACAGGCTGTTAGAGTCCGTGGAGTCCAGTTGTAGGTTGGCCCCCCGTCTCGGCAGACGACCCAGGCGGAGCCCCCCGATCCACCGTCCCTCCCGCCGCCTCGGCCGGGAGCAGCAGGAGGCCCCGTGCTCACCGCGTTCGCCCGGGCGTTCAAGACGCCTGACCTGCGCAAGAAGCTGCTGTTCACGCTGGCCATCATGGTCGTGTTCCGGATGGGTGCGCACATCCCCGTCCCGGGCGTGAACTACGCGGGCGTGCAGTCCTGCCTCGCCACCATGAACAAGGGTGGCGGCAACCAGCTGTTGGGCCTGGTGAACCTGTTCAGTGGCGGTGCGCTGCTGCAGATCACCATCTTCGCGCTGGGGATCATGCCCTACATCACGTCGAGCATCATCCTGCAGCTGCTGACGGTGGTGATCCCGCGCCTGGACGCCCTGAAGAAGGAGGGCCAGGCCGGGCAGACGAAGATCACGCAGTACACCCGGTACCTGACCATCGCCCTGGCGATCCTGCAGGCGACCGCGATCTCCGCCACCGCGCAGACCGGCGCCCTCTTCGGCAACGCCTGCCCCGGCACCACCGTGGTCCCCGACCAGTCGGTCTTCACCGTCGCGACGATGGTCATCACCATGACGGCCGGCACCACCGTGATCATGTGGCTGGGTGAGCTCGTCACCGACCGCGGCATCGGCAACGGCATGTCGATCCTGATCTTCACCTCGGTCGCCGCGCAGTTCCCCTCGCAGCTGTGGAGCATCAAGGCGAGCAAGGGCTGGCTGACCTTCGGGTTCGTCATCCTCATGGGTCTGGCCATGGTCGGCCTGGTGGTCTTCGTCGAGCAGGCGCAGCGCCGGATCCCGGTCCAGTACGCGAAGCGCATGATCGGACGCCGGGCCTACGGCGGCACCTCGACCTATATCCCGCTCAAGGTGAACCAGGCGGGTGTGATTCCCGTCATCTTCGCCAGCTCGCTGCTCTACATCCCGGCCCTGGTGGTCCAGCTCAGTGGCAAGACCAACTCCGGCTGGGGTCTTTGGGTCACGAACAACCTGACGAAGAGCGATCACTGGCTGTACATGGTCCTGTACTTCGTCCTTATTGTCTTCTTTGCCTTCTTCTACGTCGCCATCTCCTTCAACCCCGAGGAAGTGGCCGACAACATGAAGAAGTATGGTGGTTTCATCCCGGGCATCCGGGCCGGCCGCCCGACGGCGGAATACCTGAACTACGTGCTGACCAGGATCACCTGGCCGGGCTCTCTCTACCTGGGCCTGATCGCTCTGGTACCCCTGATCGCACTCGGGCTGTTCAAGTCGTCTTCGAATTTCCCGTTCGGCGGTACGAGCATCCTCATCGTTGTGGGTGTCGGCCTTGAAACTGTCAAGCAGATCGAGAGCCAGCTCCAGCAGCGCAACTACGAAGGGTTCCTCCGCTGATGCGTATCGTCCTCGTCGGGCCGCCCGGGGCCGGGAAGGGTACTCAGGCCGCGCTGCTGGCCAAGACCCTGTCCATCCCGCACGTGTCCACCGGTGACCTGTTCCGCGCGAATATCAGCCAGGGCACGGAGCTGGGTCTCCTCGCCAAGAGCATCATGGACACCGGCAAGCTCGTACCTGACGAGGTCACCATCGCGATGGTGAAGGACCGGCTCCAGCAGTCGGACGCCGCCCCCGGTTTCCTGCTCGACGGCTTCCCGCGGAACACGGCTCAGGCCGTGGCACTGGACGCGATCCTCAAGGACTTCGGCATCGCCCTCGACGGCGTGCTGGACCTGGAGGTCCCCGAGGACGAGGTCGTGCGTCGCATCGCCGGCCGCCGCATCTGCCGCAACGACAGCGCGCACGTCTTCCACGTGCTGTACAACGCTCCGGCGGTCGAGGGCGTCTGCGACGTCTGCGGCGGCGAGCTGTACCAGCGCGGGGACGACACCGAGGAGACGGTGCGCACCCGGCTCGAGGTCTACCACACGGAGACCGAGCCGATCATCGAGTACTACGAGAAGCAGGGTCTGGTCACCACCATCCCGGCGCTCGGCAAGGTCAGCGAGGTCACCGAGCGCGCGATCGCCGCGCTGAAGGCCAACGCGAACGGCTGAGTTCCTACTCACGCTCCGGCCGTGACACCCTTGGAGGGGTTGTCACGGCCGGAGCGTTTTCCTGTGTCCGGCCCTACGTTGCTGGTGGAGAGGCGAGAAGAGCGCATGGTTGAGATCAAGACCCCCGAGCAGATCGCGAAGATGCGCGAGGCCGGGCTGGTCGTCGCCGAGGCGCTCAAGGCCGCCCGCGAGGCGGTGGTGCCCGGCGTGACGACCGGCGAGCTGGACGCGGTCGCCAAGAAGGTCATCGAAGGCGCCGGCGCGAAGTCCAACTTCCTCGGCTACCACGGCTTCCCCGGTGTGATCTGCGCCTCCGTCAATGACGAGGTGGTCCATGGCATCCCCGGCGACCGGGTGCTGAATGACGGCGACATCATCTCCATCGACTGCGGCGCGATCGTCGACGGCTGGCACGGCGACGCCGCGATCACCGTCTTCGTCGGCGGTGGCCACGCGCCCGAGCTGCACGACCTGAGCCGCACGACCGAGGAGTCGATGTGGGCCGGGATCGCGGCGGTCAAGAAGGGCAACCGGCTCTCCGACATCAGCCGGGGGATCGAGTCGTACATCCGCCGTCAGCCGCTGCCGCCCAAGGGCAAGTACGGCATCATCGAGGACTTCGGCGGCCACGGCATCGGCACCGCGATGCACATGGATCCCCACCTGCTCAACTACGTGGACCGTCGGCGGGGTCGGGGCATGAAGCTCGTGCCGGGCTTCTGCATCGCGATCGAGCCGATGGTCTCGCTGGGCACGCCGAAGACGCACACGCTCGAGGACGAGTGGACCGTCAAGACCAACGACGGGACCTGGGCCTCCCACTGGGAGCACTCGATCGCCCTGACGGAGGACGGCCCGTTGGTGCTGACGGCGTTCGACGGCGGCCGCGGAAAGCTCGCCGAGCTGGGGATCGTTGCCGCACCTGACCCGCTTGGGTGAGTTGCACGATCTCTAGGGGCGCGAGGCCCGGGGTGGCTTGTCGCGCAGTTCCCCGCGCCCCTGGCGTGCTGCCCTCCGGACGATTTCGCGTTCACTTGCCCACTGACGTAGACTGCTGTGTCGGCTCACTCGTAGCTTGCTTTCGCACGTCCTCGCCCGGCAGGGCCGAGGTGAACCCGGTCAGGGTTCATGCGTGAGTGCCGACTACGGTAGTCGATTCCGGAAGGCGAATTCCGCAGGATTATGGCCAAGAAGCAAGGCGCCATCGAGATCGAGGGCACCGTGATCGAGTCTCTGCCGAACGCGATGTTCAAGGTAGAGCTGCAGAACGGTCACAAGGTTCTCGCGCACATCAGCGGCAAGATGCGCATGCACTACATCCGCATCCTCCCGGACGACCGGGTCGTCGTCGAGCTCAGCCCGTACGACCTGACCCGTGGTCGCATCGTCTACCGGTACAAGTAACCAGCAGATCCAGACCCGGAGAACCTGAGTCAGATGAAGGTCAAGCCGAGCGTCAAGAAGATCTGCGACAAGTGCAAGGTGATCCGCCGTCACGGTCGGGTCATGGTGATCTGCGAGAACCTGCGCCACAAGCAGCGCCAGGGCTGATTTCACCCCCTGTACGGGTCGTAACTCTTCGCGCGACGCGAAAAACAACATGAAGCGGGATGCCCGATCCGCTCGTTCTCTTTGATGGAACGGGTGGACTGCCACCCCCGGTCGGAGGCCGGGGCTCGATCAGCGGGAGCTGAACGAGTAGGCGTCTCGTCAGACCTCCGAAGAAACAACAGGAGCCAATCGATGGCACGCCTCGCCGGCGTTGATCTCCCCCGCGAAAAGCGGATCGAGATCGCCCTCACCTACGTGTACGGCATCGGCCGCACCCGGGCCCAGCTGGCCCTGGCCGAGACCGGTGTGGACGCGAACATCCGTGTTCGCGACATCACCGAAGACGACATGATCAAGCTCCGCGAGTACGTGGACGCCAACTTCAAGGTCGAGGGTGACCTCCGCCGTGAGGTCGCGGCCGACATCCGCCGCAAGGTCGAGATCGGCTGCTACGAGGGCCTGCGTCACCGCCGTGGCCTTCCGGTCCGCGGTCAGCGCACCCACACCAACGCGCGTACCCGCAAGGGCCCGCGTCGCGCGATTGCCGGCAAGAAGAAGCCCGGCAAGAAGTAGTCCGCCCCACACACCGGACTTCCATCCGGCCCGCTGGGCTAGCGGACCGACCACCTCATCAGGAGATTTCAGCTTATGCCTCCCAAGGGCCGTCAGGCTGCCGGCGCGAAGAAGATCCGCCGCAAGGAGAAGAAGAACGTCGCTCACGGGCACGCCCACATCAAGAGCACGTTCAACAACACGATCGTCTCGATCACGGACCCGTCCGGCAACGTGATCGCGTGGGCGTCCTCGGGCCACGTCGGCTTCAAGGGCTCCCGCAAGTCGACTCCGTTCGCCGCGCAGATGGCCGCCGAGGCCGCTGCCCGCCGCGCGCAGGAGCACGGCATGCGCAAGGTCGACGTCTTCGTCAAGGGCCCGGGTTCCGGTCGTGAGACCGCGATCCGCTCCATCCAGGCCACGGGCCTGGAGGTCGGCTCCATCCAGGACGTCACCCCCACCCCGCACAACGGCTGCCGCCCGCCGAAGCGCCGTCGCGTCTGACGGTTCGCCGTTTGCTCGCTTCGTCGAAGCGAGCAACCGTCGCGTCTGACGGTTCGCCGTTTGCTCGCTTCGTCGAAGCGAGCAACCGTCGCGTCTGACGCACGCGCTTCGCGACACGCGTAGCACCTTGGGATACGGTCTCGGGTTCGCCCGGAGGCCGTATCCTTGCTTTCGTCGGCATCAAATAGTGGGTGCCGAAGATCTAACTGGAGGATTTCCCTCATGCTGATCGCTCAGCGTCCGTCGCTGACCGAAGAGGTTGTCGACGAGTTCCGCTCCCGGTTCGTCATCGAGCCGCTGGAGCCGGGCTTCGGCTACACCCTCGGCAACTCGCTCCGTCGTACCCTCCTCTCCTCGATCCCGGGCGCCGCTGTCACCAGCATCCGGATCGATGGCGTGCTGCACGAGTTCACCACCGTGCCGGGCGTCAAGGAGGACGTCACCGACCTGATCCTCAACATCAAGCAGCTGGTCGTCTCCTCGGAGCACGACGAGCCGGTCGTGATGTACCTGCGCAAGCAGGGCCCGGGTCTGGTCACCGCCGCTGACATCGCGCCCCCGGCCGGTGTCGAGGTCCACAACCCCGAGCTCGTCCTGGCCACGCTGAACGGCAAGGGCAAGCTGGAGATGGAGCTGACCGTCGAGCGCGGTCGCGGCTACGTCTCCGCCGTGCAGAACAAGCAGTCCGGCCAGGAGATCGGCCGTATCCCGGTCGACTCGATCTACAGCCCCGTGCTGAAGGTCACCTACAAGGTCGAGGCCACGCGTGTCGAGCAGCGCACCGACTTCGACAAGCTGATCGTCGACGTCGAGACCAAGCCGGCCATGCGTCCGCGCGACGCGATGGCGTCGGCCGGTAAGACCCTGGTCGAGCTGTTCGGTCTCGCCCGCGAGCTGAACATCGACGCCGAGGGCATCGACATGGGCCCGTCCCCGACGGACGCCGCCCTTGCCGCTGACCTGGCGCTGCCGATCGAGGAGCTCGAGCTCACGGTCCGCTCCTACAACTGCCTCAAGCGCGAGGGCATCCACTCCGTGGGTGAGCTCGTCGCCCGCTCCGAGGCCGACCTGCTCGACATTCGCAACTTTGGTGCGAAGTCGATCGACGAGGTCAAGGCGAAGCTGGCCGGCATGGGCCTGGCCCTCAAGGACAGCCCGCCCGGATTCGACCCGACCGCCGCGGCGGACGCCTTCGGCGCCGACGACGACGACACGGGCTTCGCGGAGACCGAGCAGTACTGAGACTCCGGTCTCTGACTCTCCTGGGTACGGGACCGCTTCGGCGGTCCCGTATTCTTGTGAGCTGTATGTCTAAGTCGTGCGGACGCATCTGTCCGTACGCCCGGTTCGGTTCCTCATACGGCCGACTCCGGATATTGAAGGAGACACCATGCCTCGTCCCGCCAAGGGTGCCCGCCTCGGCGGCGGCCCGTCCCACGAGCGTCTGCTGCTCGCTGGTCTGGCTCGCGAGCTGTTCCAGTACGGCCGCATCACCACGACGGAGGCCAAGGCCCGCCGCCTGCGTCCGTACGCGGAGAAGCTGATCACCAAGGCCAAGAAGGGTGACCTGCACAACCGCCGCGAGGCGCGCAAGGTCATCACCGACGTCGCGGTGCTGCACACCCTGTTCACCGAGATCGGCCCGCGCTACGCGAACCGTCCCGGTGGCTACACCCGCATCACCAAGATCGGCTCGCGCCGTGGCGACAACGCGCCCATGGCCGTCATCGAGCTGGTCGAGGCCCTGACCGTGGCCCAGACGGCCGTCGGCGAGGCCGAGGCTGCGACCAAGGTCGCCGCGAAGACGGAGGAGACCGCGGCGGAGTAAGTCTCCCCCGCGTGATCCACCCTCAGGGGCGCGAGGAACTGCGCGAGCAACCACCCAGTGCGGATGGCCCTGCTCGTTCGGCGAGTCACCACACACGGTGGCTTGTCGCGCAGTTCCTCGCGCCCCTAGGTGTTCGCAACGTCCCCTGTGCATGGAGAATCCCGCTGTGACCTGCGAAGAAGAACCCCGTCGGGACGGCCCGGCCGGCGGCTACGTCCGCATCCGGCTGGACCTGGCCTACGACGGCGCGGAGTTCTCCGGGTGGGCGCGGCAGAAGAGCGGTCGGCGGACCGTGCAGGAGGAGCTGGAGGAGGCGATCAAGGTCGTCACCCGGCAGCCCGCCGTCTTCCCGCTGACCGTCGCCGGCCGCACCGACGCGGGCGTGCACGCCCGAGGGCAGGTCGCGCACGTGGATCTGCCCGGGACGGTATGGGCAGCCGAAGGCGACAAGCTGATGCGTCGCCTCGCCGGGCGCTTGCCCGGGGACATTCGGGTGTGGCGGCTGTCGGTCGCTCCGGACGGGTTCGACGCGCGGTTCAGTGCGATCTGGCGGCGGTACGCCTACCGGATCTGTGACACCCAGGGCGGTGTCGATCCCCTGCGGCGCGGCCACGTGCTCTGGCACGATCGGCCCCTCGACGTCCCGCTGATGAACGAGGCCGCCCGGCTGCTCATCGGCGAGCACGACTTCGCCGCCTACTGCAAGAAGCGCGAGGGCGCGACGACCATCCGCGAGCTGCTGGAGTTCTCCTGGGAGCGCGCCGAAGGCGACTCGCTGCTCGGGCCTGACGTGCCCGGACTCGTGATCGGGACCGTGAGGGCCGACGCGTTCTGCCACAACATGGTGCGGGCGCTGGTCGGCTCCATGCTGCTGGTCGGTGGCGGGCAGCGGGCGGTGGACTTCCCGGGCCAGGTGCTCGCCGGGGGCGTGCGGAACTCCGCCGTCAACGTGGTACGGCCCTACGGGCTGACCCTGGAGGAGGTCGGCTACCCGGCCGACGAGCTGCTCGCGGAGCGAAACCGCGCCGCGCGCCGGCTGCGCGTCCTCGGGGCGCGCGTAAGCGCGTGAGCGCGTCTCAGTGGACGCCTGCCTCCGCACGGCCCCGGTCGGCGAGGGTCTGGAAGGCCAGGGCGGCGAGGTCGTTGCTCGCCGCCAGCGCCGCCTTGTCGTTGGCAGGGACGGGCTTGCCGGTCGGGTAGCCGGCGACCGTGAAGTACGCGTAGCGGCCGATCGCGTTCGCCGAGAGCCGGCAGACCTCGCCGCGGCAGAACGGCTTCACCGCGCCGCCGAAGAGCGACTGCAGGTTCCCCGCCGTGGCCTGCTGCTTCACCGCGGTCGCCTGGGCTGCGGAGTCGAAGACGGCGATGCCGACGGTGACCTCGGCCGCGCCGTTGCCGTAGGTGGCCCGGAAGACGCCCTGGCAGCCGTTCTTCGCCAGCACCGCGGCCAGCGGCGCGGAGGTCGCGGCCGCGCAGTTGGATGTGGCTGTCAGCGCCTGGGTGTAGACATGGTTGCCGACAGTGATGCGTGTGCCGGGGAAGAGCGTCGCCGCGCTGAGCGGCGCCTTGTCGGTGGCGGCGCTGGAGAGCAGCGCGAGCGGGTCGAGCAGGGTCGGGCTCGGCGTCGGCTGCGCGGGGGGAGCGGCAGGAGCGGATGACGGCGGGGCCGAGGGTGTGGCGGACGACGCGCTCGCGGCGGGGCTGTGAGCCGGTGCCGGGGTCGCTGTGGCGTGCGGGTGCGGGCTCAGGGCCACGGCGACGGCGGTGCCGGCCGCGCCCAGGAGAACCAGGACCAGCGCCAGGCGGCGCACGCGTCGGCGGCGCGGCGGGGCGGGGTTGTCTGCGGAGGGGCCGTCCCAGTCGGCGGCCGCAGGGGCGCCCTCGGGCTTCGGGTCGGTCGGCAGGCCGGGGCGTATCGCGAAGGTGGTCGCGGTCCGGGCGGCGCCGCTCGACGGTGCCGTGCCCTGCTGCGGTTCGGGCATCGGCGGGATCGGCGCGCCCGGTCTGATCCGGACGGCGGCGCTGCGGGCCGCGCTGCGGGCCACGTGCCGCGCGCGGGCGCGCAGCCTGCCGCTGCCCGGCGCGTAGCGCGTCGGGATCTGGCCGTGCGGCTGTTCGCCGCGCCGGGGGAGGGGTGGCTGCTGACGGTCCTGCCCAGACCCTGTCGTCATGCGCCGGAATCGTAGTAGGTCATTCCATGTGTTCCGCCATCGCCGAGGTGAGGGGCCTGTGGAAAACCCGTTTTGCCCTGCGACCGCGGGCGGCGAGAATCGCTGACCATGGGACATGTCGAGATCTCGCACCTGGAGTACTACCTGCCGGACGGGCGGGTGCTGTTCGACGACGCGTCCTTCCGGGTCGGCGAGGGCGCGGCCGTCGCGCTGGTCGGGGCCAACGGAGCCGGCAAGACGACGCTGCTGCGCCTGATCGCGGGCGATCTGCAGCCGCACGGCGGCACAGTGACGGTGAGCGGTGGCCTGGGCGTGATGCGCCAGTTCGTCGGGACGACGGGCCGGGGGTCGCCGCTGGCGGAGGACGCCTCGGTACGGGACCTGCTGGTCGCCGTCGCGCCGCCGAAGGTCAAGACCGCCGCGCTGGCCGTCGACGCCGCCGAGCTGGCGATGATGGCGGAGGAGGACGAGAAGACGCAGCTGGCCTACGCGCAGGCGCTGGCCGACTGGGCCGACGCGGGCGGCTACGAATACGAGACCACGTGGGACGTCTGCACCGTCGCCGCGCTGGGCACTCCCTACGAGCGGGCGCAGTGGCGCTCGCTGGCCACCCTCTCCGGCGGAGAGCAGAAGCGGCTGGTGCTGGAGGCGCTGCTGCGCGGCACCGACGAGGTGCTGCTGCTGGACGAGCCGGACAACTACCTGGACGTCCCCGGCAAGCGCTGGCTGGAGGAGCAGATCCGGCAGACCCGCAAGACTGTGCTCTTCGTCTCGCACGACCGGGAGCTGCTGGCCAACGCCGCCGAGAAGATCGTCAGCGTCGAGCCGGGCATCGACGGCAGCGAGGTCTGGGTGCACGGCAGCGGCTTCGCGACCTATCACGCGGCCCGTGAGGAGCGCTTCGCGCGCTTCGAGGAGCTGCGCCGCCGCTGGGACGAGAAGCACGCGCAGCTGATGAAGCTGGTCCTGGACATGCGCCAGTACGCGGCCCGCTCGCACGAGATGGCCTCCCGCTACCAGGCGGCCACGACCAGGCTGCGCAAGTTCGAGGAGGCCGGCCCGCCGCCGGAGCCGCCCCGCAAGCAGGAGATCACCATGCGGCTCAAGGGCGGCCGCACCGGCGTGCGTTCCTTCGCCTTCGAGAAGCTGGAGCTCACCGGGCTCATGCAGCCGTTCGACCTGGAGGTCTACTACGGCGAGCGGGTCGCGGTGCTGGGCTCGAACGGCTCGGGCAAGTCGCATTTCCTGCGGCTGGTCGCGGGGCAGGACGTCGCGCACACCGGCGTCTGGAAGCTGGGCGCGCGCGTCGTCCCCGGCCACTTCGCGCAGACGCACGCGCACCCCGAGCTCTACGGCCGGACCACCCGCGAGATCCTGGAGACCGAGCACGCGCTGGACCGCAAGGCGGCCATGAGCTCGCTGCGCCGGTATGAGCTGCATCACCAGGAGGACATTCGCTTCGAGAGCCTCTCCGGCGGCCAGCAGGCCCGGTTGATGATCCTTCGGCTGGAGCTCTCCGGGGCCACCGCGCTGCTGCTGGACGAGCCGACGGACAACCTCGACCTGGAGAGCGCGGAGGCGCTGCAGGAGGGCCTGGAAGCCTTCGAGGGCACCGTCCTGTCGGTCACCCACGACCGCTGGTTCGCCCGCTCGTTCGACCGCTTCCTGGTCTTCGGGGAGGACGGCCGGGTCTACGAGGCGCCCGAGCCGGTGTGGGACGTCGCGCGGGTGGTTCGGGAACGCTGAACGGCGACGTAGACTTGTCGACAGCTTGTGGATAACCAGCACGGTTCGTGGTGCGCGTTTTGACCCGCCCGCCACCGTGCCGGTATTCTGCGAGTTCGTTGTGCGTATTGGCTCGCTCTATCTCACGTGAGAGGTCGGTACGCCGGTCCGCCAGGCCGATGAGTAGCGGCACTGATCACCCGATTGCGTCCGGGTCCAGTGCTCAGGCTGCTCCGATCGTCCGGTGGCCCTGTCAGGCACACACTCACTGAAAAGCGAAGGCTACGACCGTGCGTACGTACAGCCCCAAGCCCGGCGACGTCCAGCGTCAGTGGCTCGTCATCGACGCCCAGGACGTTGTCCTCGGCCGTCTGGCCTCTCAGGCCGCCATCCTCCTCCGGGGAAAGCACAAGCCGGTGTACGCGCCGCACCTCGACATGGGTGACTTCGTCGTCATCATCAACGCCGACAAGGTGCACCTCTCCGGCAACAAGAAGACCCAGAAGCTGGCCTACCGCCACTCTGGCTTCCCGGGTGGTCTGCGGTCCGTCCGCTACGACGAGCTGCTCGACAAGAACCCCGAGAAGGCCGTCGAGAAGGCCATCAAGGGCATGCTCCCGAAGAACACCCTGGGCCGTCAGATGCTCTCGAAGCTGAAGGTCTACTCGGGCGACCAGCACCCCCACGCTGCGCAGCAGCCGGTGCCGTTCGAGATCACCCAGGTCGCGCAGTAATACCGGCCACCCCGAATCTGACAAGAAGTAGCTGAGGAGAATCGTGGCCGAGACCACTGCCGAGCTCCCCCTCGAGGTCGAGGAGACCTTTGAGGTCGAGGAGACCGAGTACACCAGCGAGTCCCTTCCCTCCCGTTTCGGCGAGGCCCTTCCGGGCGCCGGTCTGGGTCGCCGCAAGGAGGCGATCGCCCGCGTCCGCATCGTCCCCGGCACCGGCCAGTGGAAGATCAACGGTCGCACCCTGGAGGAGTACTTCCCCAACAAGGTGCACCAGCAGACCGTGAACGACCCGTTCAAGATCCTTGAGCTGGACGGTCGTTACGACGTCGTCGCCCGTATCAACGGTGGCGGCATCTCCGGCCAGGCCTACGCCCTGCGCCTCGGTGTCGCCCGCGCCCTGAACGAGGCCGACATCGACGCCAACCGCCCGGCGCTCAAGAAGGCCGGCTTCCTGACGCGTGACGCCCGTGCCGTCGAGCGCAAGAAGGCCGGTCTCAAGAAGGCCCGCAAGGCGCCGCAGTACAGCAAGCGCTAGTCGCACCCCGCTCCGCCGTTCAGATGGGGGAGCTGGTATTCACCACGCCCTGGGAGCACCTTGTGTTCCCGGGGCGTGGTTCGTTCATACCCGGACACCCGGAGGTTTTGGCAGTGGGACGACTCTTTGGCACCGACGGCGTCCGCGGGCTCGCGAACGTGGATCTGACCGCCGAAATGGCGCTGGGGCTGTCGGTCGCCGCCGCGCACGTGCTCGGTGACCTGGGCGCGTTCGAGGGTCACCGGCCGGTGGCCGTGGTGGGCCGCGACCCGCGGGCCTCGGGAGAGTTCCTGGAGGCGGCGGTCGTCGCCGGTCTCGCGAGCTCCGGCGTCGACGTGCTTCGGCTCGGCGTGCTGCCGACCCCGGCGGTCGCGTACCTCACGGAGGCGCTGGGCGTCGACTTCGGCGTCATGCTGTCGGCGAGTCACAACCCCATGCCCGACAACGGCATCAAGTTCCTGGCCAAGGGCGGCTTCAAGCTCGACGACGCGATCGAGGACGCCATCGAGGCGCACTACGAGCGCTTCGGCGGCGAGGAGCCTTCGCGCCCGACGGGCGCGGCGGTGGGTCGCGTCCGCGACCACGAGGCCGGGCTCGACCAGTACGTCGCCCACCTGGTCAGCGTGCTGCCGAACCGGCTGGACGGGCTGCGGGTCGTCCTGGACACCGCGCACGGTGCGGCGTCGACCGCCTCACCCGAGGCGTTCCGCCGTGCGGGCGCGGAGATCGTCCACGTGATCGGCGCCGAGCCGGACGGCCTGAACATCAACGACGGCGTCGGCTCCACCCACCTCGACCCGCTGCGCGCGGCGGTCGTCGAGCACGGCGCGGACCTGGGCCTCGCCCACGACGGCGACGCGGACCGCTGCCTGGCCGTGGACCACGAGGGCAACGAGATCGACGGCGACCAGATCCTGGCGATTCTGGCGCTGGCGCTGCGCGAGGCGGGCGTCCTGGCGAAGGACACGGTCGTGGCGACCGTCATGTCCAACCTGGGCTTCAAGCTGGCGATGCAGCGCGAGGGCATCGACCTGATCCAGACGGCGGTCGGCGACCGCTACGTGCTGGAGTCGATGAAGGAGCACGGCTACACGCTGGGCGGCGAGCAGTCGGGCCACGTGATCCTGCTCGACCACGCGACGACCGGCGACGGCACGCTGACCGGCCTGATGCTGGCGGCGAGGGTCGCCGCGACCAAGCAGACGCTGGCGGAGCTGGCCGCGGTGATGACGCGGCTGCCGCAGGTGATGATCAACGTCAAGGGCGTGGACAAGGCGCGGGCCGCGCAGGACGAAGTTCTGCTGGAGGCCGTGGCCGAGGCCGAGGCGGAACTGGGCGACACCGGTCGGGTACTCCTGCGTCCCTCGGGGACGGAGCCGCTCGTTAGGGTGATGGTGGAAGCCGCGGACACCGAGCAGGCGCACAGCGTTTGCGAGCGTCTGGCGGAAGTTGTTCGGCAGCGCCTCAGCTGACGCTGGGGGGCGCGAGGAACTGCGCGAGCAACCACCTTGTGCGGATGGCCCTGCGCGTTCGGGGCTCTACCTCGCCGGGTGGCTTGTCGCGCAGTTCCTCGCGCCCCTGAGGTAGTGCAACTCATTCGGGAGAGCAGAGAAGTGACGCTTCGTGAGGAATACGCAGCCCTCCAGGCCCGGGGGCTGAAGCTGGATCTGACGCGGGGCAAGCCCTCGCCCGAGCAGTTGGACCTGTCGGCCGCGCTGCTCGAACTCCCGGGCGCGGGGGACTATCTCGCCGCCGATGGCAGCGACACCCGCAACTACGGTGGGCTCACCGGCCTGCCCGAGCTGGTCGAGATCTTCTCGCCGCTGCTCGGCATCCCGCAGGGCTCGCTGCTGGCGCTCGGCAACGCGAGCCTGCAGATCATGCACGACGTCATCGCCAACGCGCTGCTCTCGCCCGTGCCCGGCGCCCCGCGCCGGTGGGTGGAGGAGCCGGAGGTCGTCTTCCTCTGTCCCGTGCCCGGCTACGACCGGCACTTCGCACTGTGCGAGCGTTTCGGCATCCGGATGGTGCCCGTCGCGCTGACCGGCGAGGGTCCGGACATGGACGAGGTCGAGCGCCTGGTCGCCGAGGACCCGCGGATCAAGGGCATCTGGTGCGTCCCGGCCTACAGCAACCCTAGCGGCGAGGTCTACAGCGCCGAGACCGTCCGCCGCCTCGCGGCCATGCCGACGGCCGCGCCGGACTTCCGGATCTTCTGGGACAACGCCTACGCCCTGCACGACCTCACCGAGGAGCGGGTCGAGCTCGCGTCGATCCTCGACGCCTGCACGATGGCCGGCCACGCGGACCGGGCCTTCGTCTTCGCGTCGACCTCGAAGATCACCCTTGCCGGTGCGGGCGTCGCCTTCTTCGGTTCTTCGACGGCCAACGTCGAGTGGCTCAAGGGCCTGATGGCCAAGCAGACGATCGGGCCGGACAAGGTCAACCAGCTGCGCCACGTGCGCTTCTTCGGTGACTCCGACGGCGTCCTCACCCACATGGCCAAGCACCGCGCGCTGCTCGCGCCGCGCTTCGCCGCGGTCGAGCACGTGCTGGAGCGCGAGTTGGGCGGGCGCGGCATCGCCCGCTGGACGCGGCCGCAGGGCGGGTACTTCATCACCCTGGAGGTGCCGGACGGCTGCGCGGCGGAGGTCGTCCGGCTGGCCAAGGAGGCCGGCGTCGCGCTGACTCCGGCCGGTGCGGCATTCCCGTACGGGCACGACGCGCGCGACCACCACATCCGGCTCGCGCCGAGCTACCCGTCGCTGCCGGAGCTGCGTGAGGCGATGGAGGCCGTGGCCCTCTGCGTGCGCCTGGCGGCGGAAGAGGCGAAGGCCGCGCAGTAAAGGGATGACACGAGGGAACGGGATCGGATAGCGTCCCCGATCGTCTCACCGGAGACGCTTATCCGATCTTTATACGGGGGTTCCCGCCGTGAACATCGACTTCAGCAACTCGCCAGGCTTCTCCAGCTACGTCGTCCTCCTGCTGATCAGCGGAATCGCGATGCTGGTCATCAGCGCGATCAACGCGGGCGGCCAGAGCGTCGGCTGGCGGATCTTCAACGTGCTGGTCGGCCTGGCCTTCGTCGGCTACGGCTTCTATTTGGGCTTCATCTTCACTGGCGGCACCTACTGGATCATCTTCAAGGTGTTCATCCTGCCGGTCGTGCTGATCGCCAACTTCTTCAAGTCGATGAACTCGCGACGCCAGACCGATGCCGCCCGCCTGACCGCGCCGCAGGCGTACATGCCCCAGCAGCCGATGCCGCAGCCCGACGCGCCGTACGCCGCGCAGCCGGTGGCGCAGCCGTACGACCAGTTCCCGCCCGTGCCGCAGGCGCCCGCCCCGCAGGCCCCCGCACAGGGCTAGAGCTTGCGGAGGCGGACGCGCTGGACCTTGTGGTCGACGCCCTTGCGGAGGATGAGGTCCGCGCGGCCGCGGGTGGGAGCGACGTTCTCGACGAGGTTGGGGCGGTTGATCGTGCGCCAGAGGTGGCGGGCGTAGTCGAGCGCCTCCGGCTCGGAGACCTCCGCGTAGCGGCGGAAGTAGGAGTCGGGGTTCTGGAACGCCGTCTCACGCAGCTTGCGGAAGCGCTGGAGGTACCAGCTCTCGATGTCGTCCGCGCGGGCGTCGACGTAGATGGAGAAGTCGAAGAAGTCCGCCACCGCGACTCGCGTGCGCCCGTCCTGCCCCGGCAGGGCGGGTTGCAGCACGTTCAGGCCCTCGACGATCAGGATGTCGGGGCGGCGGACCGTCAGCCGCTCGTCGGGGACGATGTCGTAGACCAGGTGCGAGTAGACCGGCGCGCTGACCTCGGGCTTGCCCGACTTGATGTCCGCGACGAAGCGCGTCAGCGCCCGGCGGTCGTAGGACTCGGGAAAGCCCTTGCGGGACATCAGGCCGCGGCGGCGCAGCTCCGCGTTGGGCAGCAGGAAGCCGTCCGTGGTGACCAGCTCCACCCGGGGGTGCTCGGGCCAGCGGGCCAGCATGGCCTGGAGCAGGCGGGCGGTGGTCGACTTGCCGACCGCGACCGAGCCGGCCACGCCGATGACGAAGGGCGTGCCCGCCTGGGTGTGGGTGTGCTCGTTGCTGTCCAGGAAGTCGTTCAGCGCCCCGCGCAGCCGGCCCGTCGCCGTGACGTAGAGGTTGAGCAGACGGGAGAGCGGCAGGTAGACGTCCTGGACCTCCTGGAGGTCGATCACGTCGCCCAGACCGCGCAGCCGCTCCAGCTCGGCGGCGGTCAGCGGGAGCGGCGTGCGCTCGTGGAGCGCGCTCCAGTCGGCACGGTCGAGGTCGACGAAGGGGGACGCGTCAGCGCGGCGGTGGGCTTCCAGCGTGGTTGGCACGGTCCTATTCTCTGCCGAGATCCGGGGGATCCGCGGCGAGAGATTCGTCTCAGCGGGCGCCGGCCGGGTCGAGAACCAGGTCCAGGAAGGCGTGCAGCTTGGTGTCGAGCCGCTCGATCTGCTGCTCCAGGCCGAGCGTCTCGTCCAGCCGGGCGCCGGGCTCGGCCTTCTTGAGGCCGCGCACATAGAGCGAGCAGGCCAGGTCCGTGCACATGTAGAGGCCGACGGTGTTGCCCTCGCGTCCGGCCCTGCCCGCGCGGCGGGCGGTCAGCAGGGAGACGCCGTTGCGCGGGTGCGTGGTCAGGCAGAGCGAGCAGAGGCTGCGGGCCAGAAAGCCGCGCTGCGGCGGCGGGAAGCGCAGCGTGATGCCGACGAGCGCGCCGTCCGGGCGCGGGGCGACCAGCGCGCAGCGGTCCGGCGCGCCGGGATCGCGCCAGCCGAGGAAGTCGAGCTGGGCCCAGGGGCGTTCGTCCAGGTCGTGCGGGATGTGGAGGCGCGTGGCCTCGCCCTTGGTGCAGTTGACGAACGAGGCGCGGATGTCGTTTTCGGTGAGCTTCTCCATGCGCTTGACGCTAAGGTTTCCTAGGAGCCCTAGGCAAATCAATTAGCAGACTAGGTTGGAGGTGGCGGCGATGGCTCGGGCGGGCTTGACCGCCGACCGGGTGACACGGGCGGCTGCGGACCTCGCGGACGAGGTCGGACTGGAGAAGATCACCGTCGCGGCGGTGGCACGGAGCTTCGGCGTCGCCGACGCGAGCCTCTACGCGCACGTCCGCAGCCTGGCCGCGCTGCGCGAGCGGGTCGCCGCGCTGTCGGCGGGGGAGTTCGCCGCGCTGCTCTCGGACGCGATCGCCGGCCGCGCGGGCAAGGACGCGCTGTTCGCCTTCGGCGACGCGTACCGGCGCTTCGCCCTCGCCCACCCGGGCCGCTACGCGGCCACGCAGTTGCCGGTGCCCTCCGAGGGAGCGACCGGGATCGTCGCGGCGTGCGCCGCGCTCTTCCGCGGCTACGACCTGAACCAGGCGGCCGCGATCGACGCGGCGCGGCTGCTGCGCAGTACGTTCCACGGCTGGGCGGTCTTCGAGGCAAGCTGGGGCTTCCGCGCGGAGCGCCCGATCGACGACTCCTGGCACGCGGCGCTCTCCGCGCTCGACGCTGCGCTTCGCTCCTGGGGTCGGCCCGCCGCAGGGGGCTGACGGCCGCGCGCTGTCAGGAGCCCGTGCCCGTCGGCGAGTTCGCGGAGGATGTCGACGTGGCCGTTTTCCGAAGGACCGTCAGTTGCACCATCCAGGGGCGCGGGGCTCTGTTCGATCAACTGCGTGCGCGAGAAACCACCGGCGTGCGGATGGCCCTGCGCGTTCGGTGCTCTACCTCGCAGGGTGGCTTGTCGCGCACGCAGTGAATCGAGCAGAGCCTCGCGCCCCTAGCGTGCTGCAACTTCCCCTCTGCTCAAGCCGTGCAGCAGGAGTTCCGCCAGGTGGGCGTAGGCCTCCGCGTCGGCGAGGCCCGTCGCGGCAGCGACCTGGCGCTGCTGGATGCGGACCATCACCGAGGCGATGACGTCCGCCGCGAAGGCGATGTGCACGTCGCGGAACTCCCCGGCGGCCACCCCCTCCTCGATCAGCTGCTCGACCCGGTGCGCGGCGGCCCGCGTGTTGCGCGAGTAGACCTCCGCCGCCGGCTCGAACCCGGCCACGTCCTCGAAGAACCGGGGCGACAGTGGGGCGAGCTCCGCCGCGACGGCGCGCAGATACGCGGCCAGCCGGTCGGCGGTGCCGGTCTCGGCGGCGAGCGCCGCCTCCACCCGCACGGTCGCGTGCCGGAAGAAGTGCACCACCACGGCCCGGACGAGCTGCTCCTTGCTGCCCGCGAGCCCGTAGAGGGTGCGCTTGGAGCAGTGCAGCCGCGCGGCCAGGTCGTCGAGGGTGAGGTGGGCGAAACCCTCTTGGGTGAGCAGGGCCACCAGGGACTCGAACAACTCGGACCGGCGGGCGGCGCCACGGCCGGTCTGCTTCGGTCCGACCTTGTCGGAAGTCTCGATCACCTGGGCATTATCCCAGGGCGGCTTTGGCGCTACGCTATTCGGTACTGACGTACCGCTCTGAGTACCGCTTTGGGAGCCCCGATGCCCGTTGACCGTCTGCTGCCCACCTCGGAGGCGGAGGACCTGATCGCGCTGACCCGGGAGCTCGCCGACAAGGAGCTCGCGCCCAAGGCCGATGAACACGAGCGCGGCGAGATCTATCCGGAGGGCCTCTTCGCCACCCTCGGCCGGGCCGGCCTGCTGGGGCTCCCCTACGCGGAGGAGTTCGGCGGCGGCGAGCAGCCGTACGAGGTCTACCTGCAGGTCCTGGAGGAGCTGGCGAGCAGGTGGGCCGCCGTCGCGGTGGCCACCAGCGTGCACACCCTCGCCTGCCACCCGGTCAACGCCTTCGGCACCGACGCGCAGAAGGAGCGCTGGCTGCCCGCCATGCTCGGCGGCGAGCTCATCGGCGGCTACAGCCTCTCCGAGCCGCAGGCAGGCTCCGACGCCGCGGCCCTGACCTGCAAGGCGGAGCAGGTCACGGACGCCGGCGGCGAGCTGACCGGCTACCGGATCACCGGCAACAAGGCGTGGATCACGCACGGCGGCAAGGCCGACTTCTACGCCCTCTTCGCGCGGACCGCTCCGGGAAGCCGCGGCATCTCCTGCTTCCTGGCCCCGGGCGCCGTCGAGGGCCTGAGCTTCGGCAAGCCGGAGGAGAAGATGGGGCTCCAGGCGGTCCCGACCACCTCGGCCATGTGGGACGGCGCGGTGATCGACGCGGACCGCCTGATCGGCACGGAGGGCCAGGGCCTGCAGATCGCGTTCAGCGCCCTCGACAGCGGCCGACTGGGCATCGCGGCCTGCGCCACCGGGCTCGCCCAGGCCGCGCTGGACGCCGCGGTCGCCTACGCCAACGAGCGCTCCACCTTCGGCCGGAAGATCGTCGACCACCAGGGTCTCGGCTTTCTGCTCGCCGACATGGCGGCCGCGGTCGACTCGGCCCGCGCCACCTACCTCGACGCCGCCCGCCGCCGCGATCTCGGCCGCCCGTTCAGCCGTCAGGCCAGCGTCGCCAAGCTGATCGCCACGGACGCCGCGATGAAGGTCACCACGGACGCCGTTCAGGTGCTGGGCGGCTACGGCTACACCCGCGACTTCCCGGTCGAGCGCTACATGCGCGAGGCGAAGATCATGCAGATCTTCGAGGGGACCAATCAGATCCAGCGGCTGGTGATCAGCCGTCAGCTGGCCCACTGACATCCGACAGCACTCTTCGAGGAGACCCATGGACATCGCCGGATCCGCCGCGCTGGTCACCGGTGCCGCGTCAGGCCTGGGCGCGGCGACGGCAGCGGCTCTCGCCGCGCGCGGCGCCACCGTCTACGGCCTGGACCTGGACAAGGCCGTGGCCGCGGCGGGGGTCCAGCCGGACGGCGTCACCCTGCTCGCCGCCGACGTCACCGAGGACGCGCCGGTGCGCGAGGCGCTCGCCCGCATCGACGACGACGGCGCGGAGCTGCGGCTGGCCGTCAACTGCGCGGGGATCGCCCCCTCCGCCCGCGTGCTCGGCCGTGGCGGCCCGCACGACCTGGACCTCTTCCACACGGTTCTCAAGGTCAACCTGCTCGGCACCTTCAACGTGATGCGGCTGGCCGCCGAGGCGATCGCCCGGCACGAGCCGGACGCGAACGGCCAGCGCGGACTGATCGTCAACACCGCGTCCATCGCGGCGTTCGAGGCCCAGGTCGGGCAGATCGCTTACGCGGCGTCGAAGGCCGGTGTGGCGGGCATGACCATCACGGCCGCGCGGGACCTGGCGCAGTACGGCATCCGCGTGGTGACCGTTGCGCCGGGGATCGTGGACACCCCGATGATGGCGGGCTTCAGCGACGAGGTCCGCGCGGGGCTCGGCGCGAGCGTCACGTTCCCGCAGCGGCTGGCCCGGCCGGAGGAGTTCGCCCGCCTGGTCACGATGATCACCGAGCACGACTACCTCAACGGCGAGACCATCCGCATGGACGGTGCCCTCCGCATGACGGCCCGGTAGGGCCGTTGGGGGCGCGAGAGACCACCCTGTGCGGATGGCCCTGCGCGTTCGGGGACACACCCGCACAGGGTGGCTTGTCGCGCAGTTCCTCGCGCCCCTGAGGTGTTGCAACTCGCCCGCTGCGCAGAACTAGCTCATCGTGGCGCCGAGGCCGACGAACGCGCAGATCAGGATGAAGAGGATGGCCAGCAGCGGCCAGACGAACTTCAGGTACTGGTCGTGGCGGACCTTCGCCAGCACGAGGTCGGCCTTCAGGCTGTGCCCTCTTTCATATGGTCTGATCCATATGCACCTTATAAACGTGTGACGAGGGTTGCACCTCGCGCACGTGTCCGAGCCGGAGCTCTAAGCTGGGGCGATGTGCGGAATTGTTGGTTACGTGGGCGCGCAGCCCGCCCTGGACGTTGTGCTGTCCGGGCTGCGTCGTCTGGAATACCGGGGATATGACTCGGCCGGTGTCGCCGTTCAGACCCCCGAAGGCGACCTCGCGGTCGCGAAGAAGGCAGGCAAGCTCGCCAACCTCGAGGCGCTGCTGGCCGAGACCCCCCTGGCTGAGGGCACAGTCGGGATCGGTCACACCCGTTGGGCCACCCACGGCGGTCCGACCGATGCCAACGCGCACCCCCACGTGGGCGGCGCGGGCAAGGTCGCGGTCGTGCACAACGGGATCATCGAGAACTTCGCCCGGCTGCGGCTGGAGCTCTCCGAGCGCGGTCACGTGCTCGCCTCCGAGACCGACACCGAGGTCGTCGCGCACCTGCTCGGCGAAGCGGTGGACGCGCAGGGCGGAGCCGTGGACCTCGCCGAGGCCATGCGCGCCGTCTGCCGTCAGCTGGACGGCGCGTTCACCCTGGTCGCCGTGCACGCGGACGCGCCGGACGTGGTCGTCGGCGCGCGGCGCAACTCGCCACTCGTCGTCGGGCGCGGCGAGGGCGAGAACTTCCTCGCCTCCGACGTCGCCGCGTTCATCGCGCACACGCGCGAGGCCATAGAGCTCGGGCAGGACCAGGTCGTCGAGCTGCGGCGTGAGGGCGTCACGGTCACCGACTTCTACGGCAAGCCCGGCGAGTTCCGCGAGTACCACGTCGACTGGGACGCGTCGGCCGCCGAGAAGGGCGGCTACGACTACTTCATGCTCAAGGAGATCGCCGAGCAGCCGGAGGCCGTCGCCAACACGCTGCTGGGCCGGATCGACGCGAACGGCTCGCTGACGCTCGACGAGCTGCGCATCGACCATTCGGTGCTGCGCGAGGTCGACAAGGTCGTCATCGTCGCCTGCGGCACCGCGTTCCACGCCGGGCTGATCGCGAAGTACGCGATCGAGCACTGGACCCGCATCCCCTGCGAGGTCGAGGTCGCCTCCGAGTTCCGCTACCGGGACCCGATCCTGGACGCGCAGACGCTGGTCATCGCCATCTCGCAGTCGGGCGAGACCATGGACACCCTGATGGCGCTGCGTCACGCGCGCGAGCAGGGCGCGAAGGTCCTGGCGATCTGCAACACCAACGGCTCGACCATCCCGCGCGAGTCGGACGCCGTGCTCTACACACACGCCGGCCCCGAGGTCGCGGTCGCCTCGACCAAGGCGTTCCTGACCCAGCTGGTCGCCTGCTACCTGGTCGCCCTCTACCTGGGTCAGGTGCGCGGCACCAAGTGGGGCGACGAGATCTTCGAGGTGATCCGCCAGCTCGCCGACGCGCCGCGTCAGGTCGAGCAGGTGCTTACGACCATGGAGCCGGTGCGCGAGCTCGCGCGCTCGCTGGCGGACGCGAAGTCGGTGCTGTTCCTGGGCCGGCACGTCGGCTATCCGGTGGCCCTGGAGGGCGCGCTCAAGCTCAAGGAGCTCGCCTACATGCACGCCGAGGGCTTCGCGGCGGGCGAGCTGAAGCACGGTCCGATCGCGCTGATCGAGGAGGGGCTGCCAGTCGTCGTGGTCGTCCCCTCGCCGCGCGGGCGCTCGGTGCTGCACGACAAGATCGTCTCCAACATCCAGGAGATCCGTGCGCGCGGCGCCAGGACCATCGTGATCGCGGAGGAGGGCGACGAGGCGGTCGTTCCCTACGCCGACCACCTGGTCCGCATCCCGCAGACCCCGACGCTGCTGCAGCCGCTGGTCGCGACGGTGCCGCTGCAGGTGTTCGCGTGCGAGCTGGCCACGGCGAAGGGCCACGAGGTGGACCAGCCGCGCAACCTGGCGAAGTCGGTGACGGTCGAGTAAGCGATCGGTGGCAGGGTGGGGCCCGGACGTCTTGTCGACGTCCGGGCCTCTTCACTTCCCAGGAGCTTGAATGATCATCGGGGTGGGCATCGACGTCGCGGAGATCGACCGCTTCGACGAGGCGCTGCGGCGCACGCCCGGCATGGCGGACCGGCTCTTCACGGCGGACGAGCTGATGCTGCCCAGCGGCGAGCGGCGCGGCATCGCCTCGCTCGCGGCGCGCTTCGCGGCGAAGGAGGCGGTGGCCAAGGCGCTGGGCGCGCCGGGCGGGCTGTCCTGGACGGACGCGGAGGTGCAGACGGAGCCGTCCGGCCGGCCGGTGCTGACGGTGCGCGGGACGGTGGCTGCGTGCGCGGCGCGGCTGGGCGTGCGGTCGTGGCATCTCTCGCTGAGCCACGACGCGGGCGTAGCGTCGGCGGTGGTGATCGCCGAGGGGTGAGCAGTCCAAGGCTGACGGGAGCGGGTTGAGCCATGCGTTGTGCACACGCCGTGGACTGGGTGCGGGCGGCCGAGAGAGAGCTGATGGCCCGTCTGCCGGAGGGCACGCTGATGCAGCGGGCGGCGGCCGGGCTGGCGGTGACCTGCGCGTCGCTGCTGGGGCGGGTGTACGGCAGCCGCGTGCTGGTGCTGGCCGGCAGCGGCGACAACGGCGGCGACACGCTCTACGCGGGCGCCCGCCTGGCCCGCCGCGGCGCCCGCGTCCGCGCGGCGCTGCTCGCGCCGGACCACGTCCATGCGGCCGCGCTGGGCGCCCTGCTGGCGGCCGGCGGGCGGGTGACGGACGACCTCGCCGACGCGGAGGGGGCCGACCTCGTCCTCGACGGCATCGTCGGCATCGGTGGCCGGGGGCCGCTGCGTGACGCGGCGCTGCCCTGGGTCGACGCGGCGGAACGCGGCGCGGCGACGATGGTGGCGGTGGACCTCCCCAGTGGCGTCGACCCCGACACTGGCGCCGTCCCGGGCCGCGCGGTCCACGCAGACGTGACGGTCACCTTCGGCACCCACAAACCGGGCCTCTTCATCGACCCGGGCGCCTCCCACGCGGGCGTCGTCCACCTCGTCGACATCGGCCTGCGGGGCGCAGAGGGGGAAGTTGTCCAGGATTTCGGGACAACTTCGGCCTCAAGGGGCGGGGCGAGGACGTCGGATCGGGAACCTGTCCAGGAATTCGGGACAGGTTCGGCCCTCCACCCCGCCGCCCCGTCCGGCCCGGCCTCGGCTTCGCCCTCGGGCTCCGCCCCCGCCGCGCGGCGGCTGCGCTCGGCGCATGGCGTCGAGGTGTTGGAGGCCGCCGATGTGGCGGCGTTGCTGCCCCGGCCCGCGGCGGAGAGTGACAAGTACCGGCGTGGGGTCGTCGGGATCGCGGCCGGGTCGGCGCGGTATCCCGGGGCGGCCGTGCTCGCCGTGGGGGCCGCGCTGAGGGGTGGGGCCGGGGCGGTGCGGTATGTCGGGGCTGCCGTCGGGGACGTGGTGCGGGCGCATCCCGAGGCGCTGGTGGGGGAGGGTGGGCCCGCTGACGCCGGGAGGGTGCAGGCGTGGGTGGTCGGGCCGGGGCTCGCGCAGGGGCAGGAGGCGGAGCGGGCCGTGCGGGAGGCGCTCGCCGCCGAGACGCCGGTGCTGGTCGACGCCGACGGCCTGCGTCTGCTCGCGCAGAGCGGCACCGCGCCCGCCGACGCGCTGCTGACGCCGCACGCCGGTGAGGCCGTCGCGCTGCTGGCGGGCGTGGGGATCACCGCGAGCCGTGAGCAGGTGGAGGGGGAGCGCCTGCGCTACGTCCGTGAGCTTGCCCGTGCCTACGGCTGCACCGTGCTGCTCAAGGGCTCCACCACCCTCGTCGCCGGCCCCCAAGGGCCGGTCAGGGTCAACCCGACCGGGACCTCCCAGCTCGCCACGGCAGGCAGCGGCGACGTCCTGGCCGGCCTCGCCGGCGCGCTGCTCGCTGCCGGACTCGCCCCCCTCGACGCCGGCTCCGTCGCCGCGTACCTGCACGGGCTCGCCGGACGGCTCTCCTCCCGCGGAGCGCCGATCACTGCCACCGCGATCACGGCCGCGCTTCCCGAGGCCTGGCGGCTCTCACTCTCGGCCGACCGTTCGAGTGACATCTGAGTGTTCCGTGCAACCAATCCGTGGACTTCAATGTCTTCAGATCGGCACGACAATCAGCTGAGCATCTCAAGCAGGAAAGCAGGGGCGAGTTGAAGCAGTTGAAGGCGCGCGTCACCGCGATTGCGATGGCGACGGCGGCACTGCTCGGCGGGGTGGGCACCCTCGGGGCCGGGCAGGCCGACGCAGCGACCAGGGCGACGTCACCCTGTCCGACGAACATCGGCCGGGTGGCGTGCGTCGACCTGACGCACCAGAAGCTCTGGATACAGGACGGCCGCAAGGTGATCTACGGCCCGGTCACCGTCCGCACCGGCCGCAAGGGCTACGCCACCCGGCCGGGGCTCTTCCACATCTACTGGCGAGACCGGTACCACGTCTCGTCGATCTACCACGTGTACATGCCGTACGCGGAGTTCTTCGACAAGGGCCAGGCCCTGCACGCCGTGGGCATCCCGATGTCCACCCCGCCCGGCTCGCACGGCTGCGTCAACATGACCATGCACGACGCGGCCGCCGTCTGGAACCTGCTCCGGGTCGGCAACGCCGTCGACGTCTTCGGCCGCAAGCCGGGCACCTGATCCACCGCACCACCGCAACGCGCCACTGTGGCGCCCGTCACTTCGGGACGGGCGCCCTCGTGCTTCTGGGAGACTGTCACCCGATGGACACTGCGATGCGAGCCGAAGCCCTGATCGACCTGGCGGCGCTGCGCGGCAATATCGCCGCGCTGCGGGACCGCGTGGGGTCGGCCGGAATCATGTCCGTGGTCAAGGCGGATGCCTACGGCCACGGCGCGGTCCCGTGCGCCCGCGCGGCGCTGGCCGCCGGTGCCGGCTGGCTCGGCACCGCCACACCGGAGGAGGCGCTCGCGCTGCGCGCGGCCGGGATCGGCCCGCAGGACGCGCGCATGCTCTGCTGGCTGTGGACGCCGGGCAGCCCGTGGCGCGAGACCGTCGCGGCGGACATCGACATCTCCGTGAGCGGGCTCTGGGCGCTGCCGCACGTGCTGGACGCGGTCCGCGCCGTCGGGCGGCCCGCGCGCGTGCAGCTCAAAGCCGACACCGGCCTCGGCCGGAACGGCGCGCAGCCCGCCGAATGGTCCGCGCTGGTCGCCGCCGCGCGCGCCGCCGAGGCGGAGGGCCTGATCAGCGTCACCGGAGTCTGGTCGCACTTCGCCTGCGCGGACGAGCCGGGGCATCCCTCCATCGCCGCGCAGCTCACCGCGTACCGCGAGGCGCTGGCCGTCGCCGAGGCGGCCGGGCTGCGCCCGGAGGTCCGGCACATCGCCAACTCGCCCGCGACGCTGACGCTGCCCGAATCCCACTTCGACCTGGTCCGGGCCGGCCTCGCGCAGTACGGGCTGTCGCCCGTGCCCGAGATCGGCAGCCCGGCGGACTTCGGCCTGCGGCCGGTGATGTCGCTGGTGGCGCGGATCGCGCAGGTCAAGCAGGTCCCGGGCGGGCACGGCGTCAGCTACGGGCACACCTACGTCACGCCCGGCGAGACCACGCTCGCGCTGGTGCCGCTCGGCTACGCGGACGGCATCCCGCGCCACGCGAGCGGCGCCGGGCCGGTCTGGCTGGCCGACAAGTGGCGCACGGTCGCCGGGCGGGTCGCGATGGACCAGTTCGTGGTGGACCTGGGCGGCGACGCGGCCGAGGTCGGGGACGTCGCGGTGCTCTTCGGCAGCGGCGAGCGCGGCGAGCCCACGGCCGAGGACTGGGCGCGCGCGGCGGGCACCATCTCGTACGAGATCGTCACCCGCATCGGGGCCAGGGTGCCGCGCCGCTACCTGGGCGGCGACGACTGATGGCCGGCGAGAGCGGCGGCGGATCCGGCGGGGACGTCGTCCGTCAGGTGAGGGACGCGGCGGGCGCCGTCGTCGGCGACGTCGCGGCGGGCCGCTGGCGTCGCGCGGGCATCGTCGGAGTCTCCCTCGGCGTCGTCGCCGCAGGCGCGGTCGCCGGCGTCGCGCTGGAACGCCTCACCGTCGGCCGTGACATGCGTCGCCGCGCCGAGGCCGAACTCGACGCCGCCGCTTCCTTCGGCTCCCTGCGCGGCACCCCCCTCCACGTCCCCGCCCCCGACGGCACCGACCTCTACGTCGAACTGGACGGCTCCGGCTGGGCCGGCGCGGAGGCAGCGGTGGCGGGCGAGGCCGCAGACGCGGCCGCCGCCGCGGCGGAATCTCCCGCGGAGCAGGCACCCTCCCGCTCCTTCCGCCGCAGCTGGCTGGGCCGCAAGCGCGGCGCCTCCGCCGAGCCGCAGCCGGGGCCGCTCGGCGGGGTGCTGTCGGGGGTGGGGAGCTGGCTCGGGATGCCGCCGACGCCGCCGCTGACCGTCGTGTTCGCGCACGGGTACTGCCTGAACCAGGACAGCTGGCACTTCCAGCGCGAGGCCTTCCGCGACGGCCTGCGGCTCGTCTTCTGGGACCAGCGCAGCCACGGCCGGTCCGAGCGGAGCCGCAGCTTCCTCGCCGGTGAGCCCGCCTCCATCGACCAACTCGGCGGGGACCTGGGCGCGGTCATCGACGCCGTCGCGCCCACCGGCCCGCTTGTGCTGGTCGGCCACTCCATGGGCGGCATGACCATCATGGCCCTCGCCGACCAGCGGCCCGAGCTGTTCGCCGAACGGGTCGCCGGGGTCGCCTTCCTCGGCACCACGTCCGGGAGCTGGCGCGGCGTCACCCTCGGGCTGCCCGGCGTCGGCGCGAAGATGTTCCACCGGGTCGGTCCCGGCGTCATCAAGGCGCTCGGCCGTCAGGCCGGACTCGTCGAGCGCGGCCGGCGCCTCAGCAGCGAGCTGACCTCGGCCATCTACCATCGGTTCTCCTTCGGCTCCGAAGACATCGACCCCGCCCTCGCCCGCTTCGCGCAGCAGCTGCTGGAATCGACGCCGGTCGACGTCGTCGCCGAGTTCTTCCCGGTCTTCGCCGCCCACGAGAAGACCGCAGCGCTCGCGGTCCTCCGCGACATCCCGACCCTGGTGATGGCAGGCCAGCAGGACCTGCTCACGCCGCCCTCGCACAGTGAGGCCATCGCCGCCCAACTCCCGGACGCCGAGCTGGAGATAGTGCCCGACACCGGCCATCTGCTGATGCTCGAACGCCCGGGGCTGGTCGACGCCCGCCTCGCCGACCTGCTCGAACGCGCGGCCGCGCACTGCGGTGCGCCGCTGCCCCAGCACGTGCACGACCTCGCGCAGCGTGCCTGACCGCAGACCGTAGACCGTAGAGACCGATCGCAGCCCGATCGCAGCACGGAAGGACCCGCACCACCATGGGCAACGTCGCCACCCTCACCGTTCCGGACCCGGCCGCGATGCAGGAGCTGGGCCGGACCCTGGCCACGGTGCTGCGCCCCGGAGACCTCGTGCTGCTCTCCGGCGAGCTCGGCGCGGGCAAGACGACGCTGACCCGTGGTCTGGGCGAGGGCCTGGGGGTGCGCGGCGCGGTGACCTCGCCCACCTTCGTCATCGCCAGGGTGCACCCCTCCCTGGTCGGCGGCCCGGCCCTGGTGCATGTGGACGCATACCGCCTCGGCGGGGGGCTCGACCAGATGGAGGATCTCGACCTGGATGTCAGCCTCCCGGATTCGGTGGTGGTCGTGGAGTGGGGCGAGGGCAAGGTCGAGGACCTCTCCGAGTCCCGACTGGAGGTCAGGATCGAGCGGGCCATGGGCGGGGACGCCGAGCTCTCGCTGGAACAGGACCTGAACCCGGACATCCCGGACGAGCGCTCCGTCACCCTCAACGGTCTCGGCCCGCGCTGGGCCGGGGTCGAGCTGTCCGCGCTGGCGGTCGCCCGCGCCTGACCTCGGTTGACCCTGGTGGCGGGCAGCTGTTGTTATTCCGACGCGGTGTCGGGAAGATGGGATCAGCCAGCGCCGACCCCCGGGAGACCGCATGCCCGGCACCACCCCGCCCGTCCGCGAAGAGCTGCGCGCCGCCGCGCGAGACGCCGCCCGTGACGCCGCTCAGCGGACCGCTGATGTCCGCGTGCCCGAGGTGAGCGCGGCCCGGGTTCTCGCCTGCACCGCGTCCGTCGCGGCGGTCTGCCTGCCGCCCGAAGCCGGCGGGCCGGCCGGCGGCACGGCTGCGGACGAGTAGTCGAAGGCCATCTACGCGCGGTGCGGGGATATTCGCCTGACGCGATATCAGGCTGTCCAAATGTTTCCGGTTGTTAAAACTTTGTGCTGTCACCACTCAGGTCAGTAACACACCGGGCTCGCACTCTTGACCGAAGCTTCATTCCCCGGTTCCCTTTTCCTTGCCCCCACATCACAGGGGAAACGCTAGGCCCACAGTCAACGGCCCGGGGAGGGCGTTTGATGCACAGCAGGGGAACGAATCGGCGTATCGGCATCGCATTGGCAGCAACCCTGCCGATGCTGGCCGCCGCCGTCGCGGCGGGGGCGCCCGCAAGTGCCACGTCCGCGCGGCACGCCATCGCCGGCGGAAAGCCGGCGTGGGCCGCAGCCGCTGCGGACAAGGGGCAGGCCGCCCCGAGCAGCGCGGTCAACGCTCGCGTCTATCTCGCGGGCGACCAGGCCGGTCTCGACGCCTTCGCACAGCAGGTGTCGAACCCGCAGAACGCGCAGTACGGCCACTACCTGACGGCACAGCAGGCGGAAGCCAAGTTCGGCGCCACGGCCGGCCAGATCGAGCGGGTCAAGGTGTGGCTCGCCAAGGCCGGCCTTCGGATCACCGGCGCCAACCAGCACTACATCTCGGTCAGCGGCGACGTCGCCGCCGCGCAGCGTGCCTTCGGCACCCAGCTGCGCTCCTACGCGGTCGCCGGTCAGGTCTACCGCGCCCCGGCGGGTGCGCTCAGCGTGCCGGCCGACGTCGCGGACGCCGTGCTCACGGTGACCGGGCTGAGCACCAAGCCCACCAAGATGACGCACGGCGACACGCTGCCCGGACCGGGCGCGGCCTTCGTCAACGCCGGGCCGTTCTCGTCGTACTACGGCTCGACCGAGGCCAAGACCCTGCCGAAGGCGTACGGCAAGACGGTGTCCTACACCGTCAAGGGCTACAACGGTCACCAGCTGCGCGCCGCCTACGGCGCGACCGCGACCGGCCTGACCGGCAAGGGCGTGACGGTCGCCATCGTCGACGCGTACGACTCGCCGACCATCGCCGGCGACGCCGCCACCTACGCCAAGCGCAACGGTGACGCGGCGTACAAGAAGGGCCAGCTCAAGCAGTACGACGCGGCGACCTGGATCGACACGGCCGACCCGTCGCAGACCAACCCCAACGGCTGTGGCGCGTCCGGCTGGTACGGCGAGCAGACGCTCGACGTCGAGGCGGTCCACGCGATCGCCCCGGCGGCGAACATCTCCTACGTCGGCGCGGCCTCCTGCCAGGACGCGGACCTCATCGACTCGCTCAACCGCGTCGTGGACAACCGCCTGGCGACCATCGTCACCAACTCCTGGGGCTCCCCGGAGAACGGCAGCGACCCGGCGAACGACGCGGTCTACAACCTGGTGTTCGAGCGCGGCGCGGTCGAGGGCATCGGCTTCTACTTCTCCAGCGGTGACAACGGCGACGAGCTCGCCAACACCGGCACGAAGCAGAGCGACATGCCCGCCTCCCTGGCCTGGGCGACGGGCGTCGGCGGCACCTCGCTGGCGGTCGGCAAGAACAACAACTACATGTTCGAGACGGGCTGGGGCACCGGCAAGTCCGCGCTCTCCAAGGACCGCAAGAGCTGGGTCGGTTTCCCGGGCGCCTTCCACGGTGGCGCGGGCGGCGGCACCAGCGCGCGGACCGCGCAGCCGTGGTACCAGAAGGGCATCGTTCCTTCGGCCCTGGCCAACGCGAACGGCGGCGGCGCGAAGCGCGTCGTGCCGGACGTCGCGGCGGTCGCCGACCCGAACACCGGTTTCCTGGTGGGTCAGACCCAGACCTTCCCGAACGGCACGGTGAAGTACAGCGAGTACCGCATCGGCGGCACCAGCCTGGCCTCCCCGGTCTTCGCGGGCATCCAGGCGCTGGTGCAGCAGGAGCAGGGCTTCGCGCTCGGCTTCGCCAACCCGGCGATCTACGCCCGGCAGCACACGCTCCACGACGTGACCGACCACCCCTACGGCCCGAAGGTGGGCCTGGCGGTGGCGCGTGTCGACTTCGCGAACGGCGTCGACGCGACGAACGGCCTGGTCACCTCGCTCCGCACGCTCGGCCAGGACTCGTCGCTCGCGGCGACGAAGGGCTACGACAACGTCACTGGGCTCGGCAGCCCGTCGGAGGACTACATCGAGTCCTTCGCCTGGCGGCAGATCCACTGATCTGACCGATCATGAGATGCGCCCCCGCACCGATGGTGCGGGGGCGCATCTCATTTCACGTGAGCCACGTGACTCACGCCACTCACGCCACTCACGCCACGACGACGACCTTGGTGTTGTACGGCGCGAAGTCGAAGAGCGCCTGGCCGTCGGCGACGGTCTCGCGGATGCCGCCGGTGTGCTTGCTCGGGTCGGGAACGGGCGTGCTGCCGTCGACGGCCGAGCTGAACCCGATGATGGAGCCGTTCCGGGTGGTGAACAGCACCGCGTTCTTGATCTGCTTGCCGTCGGAGCCCTGGTAGGGGCCGGACCGGGTGCGGAAGACGGCGTAGCTCCCGGCAGCCGGATCGACGGTGCCCGGCTGGACGGTGAAGGTCCGGACCTGTCCCGGCTGCGAGGGGTCGACGAGCCAGACGCGCTTCTGCCCGACGGAGTACACGACCCGCTTGCCGGTGCCGGAGTCCTTCGGGACGGTGACCGGCTTGGCCGGCGTCACCGCGCCCGGCGTGCTCGACGCGCTCACGGCGGGCGTCTTGCCGCCGGTCCCGCTCGCGACGGTGGTGGAGGCGGAGCTCTTCGCCTGCACGGCCAGCATCGCCACCAGGGCGAGCGCGCCGGCGGTCAGCGCGGTGACGACCGTGCCCGACCCGAGTTTCGCCACGGTCTCCTCCACTTGGTTCCACTAGATTCCGGTTGATGCCGCTTGGCTCCGCTTGCTTCCGCTTGGTCCATATCCGAATCGCGGCAGCCGGACCAAGCCTCTCATCCTGCCAGCCGCGACCCGCCACAGGCAGCGCCTCGGGGCGCGGCGTCGGGGGTGGGGGCGGGCGTGGGGGCGGGCGACTAACCTGGGGGCGTGCTTCTGCTTGCCTTCGACACCGCCACCCCCGCCGTCACCGCCGCCGTCCTCGACACGGAGACCGGCACGGTGCTCGCCTCCGCCGATCAGGTCGACGCGCGGCGCCACGGTGAGCTGCTGCTCCCCACCCTCGACGCGGTGCTGCGGGAGGCGGGCACGCCGAAGGAGAAGCTCGGCGCGATCGTCGTCGGCGTCGGCCCGGGCCCCTACACCGGGCTGCGCGTCGGTCTGGCCACGGCCGCGGCGCTCGGCCACGCGCTCGGCATCCCCGTGCACGGCGTCTGCACGCTCGACGGCGTCGCCCGCGCGGCCCGCGACGCGGGCGTGACCGGTCCCTTCGTCGCGGCGACGGACGCGCGCCGCAAGGAGGTCTACTGGGCCAGGTACGACGCGGACGGCGTCCGCGTCGAGGGCCCTGCGGTGGACCGCCCCGCCGAGATCGCCGACCGCGTCTCCGGCCTCGCCTCGGTCGGCGCGGGCGCGCTGCTCTACCCGGAGACCTTCCCCGACGCACTCCCCGAGGCCCCGGCCCACCAGTCCGCCGCCGCGCTCGCCGCCTACGCGGCCGACGCGCTCGCCTCCGGCGCCCCCCTCCTCCCCCCGACCCCGCTCTATCTCCGCCGCCCTGACGCGGAGGTCCCGAAGAACTACAAGACGGTCCTCCCGGCATGACGGCCTCCGACCCGACCTCGGCGGGCGGCGCAGCCGCGGTGCGGGAGATGCGGTGGTGGGACATCGAGGCCGTGCTGGAGTTGGAGCGGGAACTGTTTCCCGAAGATGCGTGGTCGGCCGGGATGTTCTGGTCCGAGCTCGCCGACGCGCGGCACGCGCGGGCCACGCGGTGGTACACCGTCGCCGAGGACGCCGAGGGGCGGATCGTCGGTTACGCCGGGCTGATGGCCATCGCCGGAGAAGGCGACGTGCAGACGATCGCCGTCGCCAGGGACCAGTGGGGAACCGGGCTCGGCGCACGGCTCCTCCAGCGCCTGATCGACCAGGCCGCCGCCGCCTCCTGCGGCGAGCTGCTGCTGGAGGTTCGCGTCGACAACGAGCGGGCCCAGCGCCTCTACGCCCGCTTCGGCTTCGAGCCGGTCGGCATTCGCCGCAACTACTACCAACCGTCCGGTGTCGACGCCCTGGTGATGCTCCGCCAGATGAAGGATGAAGGAAAGACTGACGATGGCCGCTGACGAACCGCTGGTCCTCGGGATCGAGACCTCCTGCGACGAGACCGGCGTCGGGATCGTCCGGGGCACCACGCTGCTCGCCGACGCCGTCGCCTCCAGCGTCGAGGAACACGGCCGCTTCGGCGGCGTCGTGCCCGAGATCGCCAGCCGCGCGCACCTGGAGGCCATGGTCCCCACCGTCCAGCGCGCGCTGGACGAGGCCGGGGTCAAGGCGAGCGACCTCGACGGCATCGCCGTCACCGCAGGGCCCGGTCTCGCCGGCGCGCTGCTGGTCGGCGTGAGCGCGGCGAAGGCTTACGCCTACGCGCTGGACAAGCCGCTCTACGGGGTGAACCACCTCGCCTCGCACATCTGCGTCGACCAGTTGGAGCACGGTCGGCTGCCCTCGCCGACGATGGCGCTGCTGGTCTCCGGCGGGCACTCCTCGCTGCTGTTCACCGAGGACATCACCAGCCAGGTCCGCTCGCTCGGCGCGACGATCGACGACGCGGCGGGGGAGGCCTTCGACAAGGTCGCCCGGCTGCTGAACCTCGGCTTCCCCGGCGGCCCGGTCATCGACCGCTACGCGCGTGAGGGCGATCCGAAGGCCATCGCCTTCCCGCGCGGGCTCTCCGGCGCGAAGGACCCGGCGTACGACTTCTCCTTCTCCGGCCTCAAGACCGCTGTCTCCCGCTGGGTCGAGGCCAAGCGCCGCGCCGGCGAGGAGGTCCCGATCCGGGACGTCGCCGCGTCGTTCCAGGAGGCGGTGACGGACGTGCTGACGAAGAAGGCGATCCGCGCCTGCAAGGACGAGGGCGTCGACCACCTGATGATCGGCGGCGGCGTGGCCGCCAACACCCGCCTGCGCGCGATGGCTCAGGAGCGCTGCGACCGGGCCGGCATCACACTGCGTGTGCCGCGCGCCAAGCTCTGCACCGACAATGGGGCGATGGTCGCCGCGCTCGGCGCGGAGATGGTCTGGCGCGACCGCGCGCCCTCGGCGTTCGATCTCTCCGCGGATTCCTCCCTGCCGGTAACCGAGACGCACGTTCCTGCGTCTCATGATGAGTTGCACCGTTTGTCTGAGTAAGTCTGAGTACGTCTGAGTAAGGGTCAGTGAGTACGTCATGAAGAGGTGGCTCGGCGCGGCGATCGCGCTCGGGATGGCGGCGACCGTCGGCGCTTGTGGCAGCAGCAGCGGCGGCAGCGGTACGAACGGCTCGCCCAAGTCGACCAGTGGGGACGCGAGCTCAGCGACGCCCCAGACGAGCACGGAGACCGGCGGCGTCGACGCCGCCGCCTGGGCGAAGTGGGGGTTGCAGCCACTGCTGCCCGCGCCCGCCGCGCCCGCGGACAAGCCGATCAAGCTGACGAAGACCGGCACGGTCCCGGTCTTCTCGAACGTGCCGACCACCGACAAGGTCGTCTTCATCACCCTCGACGACGGGGCCGAGAAGGATCCGCGTTTCGTCCAGTTGATGCAGGATCTGAAGATCCCGGTCACGATGTTCCTGACCAGGGACATCATCAAGAGCAACTACGGCTACTTCAAACCCCTTCAGGCGCTGGGCAACAGCATCCAGAACCACACCGTCAGCCACCCGCCGATGAACACCATCTCCCTCGCCGCGCAGAAGCAGCAGGTGTGCGAGGACCAGAAGACGCTGACGACCGAGTACGGCACCGCGCCGTTCCTCTTCCGCCCGCCCTTCGGCGCCGGAGCGCACACCAGCAGCCTCAACCAGGCGGTTCAGGCCTGCGGCCCGCGCGCGGTCGTGCTCTGGAAGGAGACGATGCAGATCACCGGCCTGCAGTACCAGACGGCGGACAAGAAGTTCCGGCCCGGCGACATCATCCTCGCGCACTTCCGTGGCCCCTCCGAGCTCAAGGGGGAGTCCATGGTGCAGATGTTCGTGAACATGGTGAAGCGGATCGAGGAGCAGGGCTTCACCGTCGCCCGGCTCGACGACTACATTCAGCCGCCTACGGGCTGACGGCGGGCTGAGCCAGCAGCATGACGGGCGCTCCGGCGGCCCGGGTCAACACGACGACCGCCGAGTTCGCCCCTTCGGGCTTGACCTTCCGCCGGAGCTCCTCGGGTTCGATCGCGGACCCGCGCTTCTTCACGACGAGCGTGCCGATGCCGCGTTCGCGGACGAGGGCCTTCAGCTTCTTGAGGTTGAACGGGAGCGCGTCGGTGACCTCGTAGGCCGTCGCGTAGGGGGTGGGCGTGAGCTGGTCCGTCGTCAGATACGCGATGGTCGGGTCGATGAGCGTGGCCCCGCCCAGCTGCGCGGCGACCTCGGCGACCAGGTGCGCGCGGATCACCGCGCCGTCGGGCTCGTAGAGGTAGCGCCGCACGGGCCCGGCAGGCGGGTCGGGCAGCCGGCCGCCGGTCAGGCTGGCCCCGGCGGGGAGCAGGGTCGCGCGGTGCGGCTGCGCGGCCTTCGTGCCGAACCAGAGGGCGGCTTCCTTCACGTCCCCGCTCTCGGAGACCCACTCGGCCTCGGCGTCCTCGGGGACGGCGTCGTGCGGGATGCCCGGCGCCACCTTGAGCGCGGCGAAGGGCGCGCTGCGCGCTGCCTCGACGGCCCAGCTGAGCGGCGGTGAGTACGCCTCCGGATCGAAGATCCGGCCCCGACCGCCCCGGCGGGCGGGGTCGACGAAGACGGCGTCGTAGCCGGCGGTGTCGATCTCGGCGACGTCGGCGCAGCGCGTCTCGATCAGGCCGGCGAGCCCGAGCGCCTCGGCGTTCGCCTCGGCGGCGGCGCAGGCGACCGGATCCCGGTCGACGGCCAGCACCCGGATCCCCGCCCGCGCGAGCGCGACGGCGTCCCCGCCGATCCCGGAGCAGAGGTCGGCGACGGAGGTCACCCCGAGCGCGGCGAACCGCTGTGCGCGCCACTCGGCGACACTCGATCGGGTGGACTGCTCGACGCCGTTCGGCGTGAAGTACATGCGCTGCGCGTCGGGGCCGAACTTGACTGCCGCTCGAGTCCTCAGCCGGGCCTGCGCGAGCGCTGCCGACACCAGCCCGGCGTCGTAGGAGCGGCGCAGCCGCGTGGCGAGCGCGAGCTCGTCACTGGGCGCGTAGTCGCGCAGCTCGGCCAGGAGGGCCTGGCCTTCCGGGGTCATCAGCTGGGCAAACGAGTCGATCTCCACACCGACATTGTGTTGCACCGCCCAGGGGCGCGGGGCTCTGCTCAATGAACTGCGTGCGCGACAACCACCCTGTGCGGATGGCCCTGCTCGTTCGGTGCTCGATGTCCCAGGGTGGCTTGTCGCGCAGTTCCTCGCGCCCCTGGGCGGTGCAACTGACCCGCTTGCACGCCTCCAGATAAGCGACGCGTTGGCACTCTGGTTGACTGAGTGCTAAGCGCCGCCTACTGTCGTCGTTGGCACTCTCCACCAGAGAGCGCTAAGCGTGAAACGGCACGTCCGGCACCGCGACGACGGGCTTGCCATGTCTCACGCCCCAAGACATGTGTACCCCGGATCTCCGAAGGGGGAGGTCGGATCGTGACGACCACCAGCTCCAAGGTTGCCATCAAGCCGCTTGAGGACCGCATTGTGGTCCAGCCGCTCGACGCCGAGCAGACCACGGCCTCTGGCCTGGTCATCCCGGACACCGCGAAGGAGAAGCCCCAGGAGGGCGTCGTCCTCGCCGTGGGCCCGGGTCGCTTCGAGGACGGCCAGCGTCTTCCGCTGGACGTCTCCGTCGGCGACGTCGTCCTCTACAGCAAGTACGGCGGCACCGAGGTCAAGTACAACGGCCAGGAGTACCTGGTCCTCTCGGCCCGCGACGTGCTCGCGATCATCGAGAAGTAAGACTGCTCCACCTGACCTGACCGTCAAGACGGCTAAGTCGTGACCCGCCCCGGGACCCGTACACGGGGCCCGGGGCGCGGTTGTTTGAGAGGGAACCTCATAGCATGGCCAAGATCCTGCAGTTCGACGAGGACGCCCGCCGCTCGCTGGAGCGCGGTGTCAACAAGCTGGCCGACACGGTCAAGGTGACGATCGGCCCCAAGGGCCGCAACGTCGTCATCGACAAGAAGTTCGGCGCTCCGACCATCACCAACGACGGCGTGACCATCGCCCGTGAGGTCGAGCTGGACGACCCGTACGAGAACCTTGGCGCGCAGCTCGTCAAGGAGGTCGCCACCAAGACCAACGACGTCGCCGGTGACGGCACCACCACCGCCACGGTGCTGGCCCAGGCGCTCGTCAACGAGGGTCTGCGCAACGTCACCGCCGGCGCCGGCCCGGCCGCCCTGAAGCGCGGCATCGACGCCGCCGTCAAGGCCGTCTCCGCGCACCTGCTCTCCGTCGCCCGCGAGATCGAGGGCAAGGAGGACATCGCCGCCGTCGCCGCGCTCTCCGCGCAGGACACCCAGGTCGGCGAGCTGATCGCCGAGGCCATGGACAAGGTGGGCAAGGACGGTGTCATCACCGTCGAGGAGTCCAACACCTTCGGTCTCGAGCTCGAGTTCACCGAGGGCATGCAGTTCGACAAGGGCTACCTGTCCCCGTACATGGTCACCGACCAGGAGCGGATGGAGGCCGTGCTCGAGGACCCGTACGTCCTCGTCCACCAGGGCAAGATCTCCTCGATCCAGGACCTGCTCCCGCTGCTGGAGAAGATCCTTCAGGGCGGTGCCTCCAAGCCGCTGCTGATCATCGCCGAGGACGTCGAGGGCGAGGCGCTCTCCACCCTCGTCGTCAACAAGATCCGTGGCACCTTCAACGCCGTGGCCGTCAAGGCCCCCGGCTTCGGTGACCGCCGCAAGGCCATGCTGGGCGACATCGCCACGCTGACCGGCGCCACCGTCATCGCCGAGGAGGTCGGCCTCAAGCTCGACCAGGCCGGCCTGGACGTGCTGGGCTCCGCCCGCCGCATCACCGTCTCCAAGGACGACACCACGATCGTCGACGGCGCCGGCTCCTCCGAGGAGGTCGCGGGTCGCGTCGCGCAGATCAAGGCCGAGATCGAGGGCACCGACTCCGACTGGGACCGCGAGAAGCTGCAGGAGCGCCTGGCCAAGCTGGCCGGCGGCGTCTGCGTCATCAAGGTCGGCGCGGCCACCGAGGTCGAGCTCAAGGAGAAGAAGCACCGTCTCGAGGACGCCATCTCGGCGACCCGCGCGGCGGTCGAGGAGGGCATCGTCGCCGGCGGCGGCGCCTCGCTCGTCCACGCGCAGAAGGTGCTCGACGGCGGCCTGGGCCTGACCGGTGACGAGGCTGTCGGTGTCGCGGTCGTCCGCCGCGCGCTGATCGAGCCGCTGCGCTGGATCGCCCAGAACGCGGGCCTCGAGGGCTACGTCATCACCACCAAGGTGGCCGAGCTGACCGACGCCCGCGAGGGCTTCAACGCCGCCACCGGCGAGTACGGCGACCTGCTCAAGGCCGGCGTCATCGACCCGGTCAAGGTCACCCGCTCCGCGCTGGAGAACGCCGCGTCCATCGCGTCCCTGCTGCTCACGACCGAGACCCTGGTCGTCGAGAAGAAGGAAGAGGAGCCGGCCGCCGCTGGTCACTCGCACGGTGGCCACGGCCACTCGCACTGACGCTCTCGCGTTCGACCGGAAGCCCGGCCCCCCTTCGGGGAGCCGGGCTTCCGGCGTTCGCTGGGGGTCTCAGGCATTGAGGCGTTTGGCGGCGGACTCGCGCCCGCTCCGCGGCGTGGGCGCGACAGGTCACGACGGAGGGCCCGTTGCACCTTCAGGGGCGCGGGGAACTGCGCGACAAGCCACCCAACGAGCTGGCGGGCCGAACGAGCAGGGCCATCCGCAGAGGGTGGTTGCTCGCGCAGTTCCCCGCGCCCCTGAAGGTGCAACCTCGGATGTGCCTATGCTGAGGCCCGTGATCGAGGCCCGTCATCTACGAGTACTGCGCGCTGTCGCCCGGCAGGGCTCCTTCTCCGCCGCCGCGCGCGAGCTCGGGCTGACGCAGCCCGCCATCAGCCAGCAGATGAAGGCGCTGGAGAAGTCCGTCGGCACCCCCCTCGTCGTCCGGGTCGGACGCGGCGTCGCGCTGAGCGAAGCGGGTGAGGTGCTCGCCGGGCACGCCGCAGGCATCCTCGCCGGGCTGACCGCCGCCGAGGACGAGCTCGCCGGCATCGCAGGGCTGCGCGCCGGGCGCGTCCGCCTGGTCTCGTTCCCGACCGCGAGCGCCACCCTCGTGCCCGCCGCCGTCGCCGCGCTCCGCGCCGAGCAGCCCGGGGTCAAGGTCTCCCTCACCGAGGCCGAGCCGCCGGCCTCCGTCGGCATGCTCCGCGCAGCCGAGTGCGAGGTCGTCCTCGCGTTCCGCTACCCGAACGCCGTGGCGGAGCCGGATGACTGGAGTGACCTCGCGGTCACGCGCCTGCGGCGTGACCCGCTCGTCGCACTCCTGCCGGAGGGCCACCCGCTCGCGGGGCGCGCCGAGGTGAGCGACCTGGCCGTCCTCGCGGACGAGCCGTGGATCGCCGGGTGCCCGCAGTGTCGGGGGCATCTCGTGGACCTGTGCGAAGCCGCCGGGTTCACCCCGCGGATCGACTTCGCGACCGACGACTACCCGGCCGTGCTCGGCCTGGTCGCCGCCGGTCTGGGCGTGGCCGTGCTGCCCGAGCTCGCGTTGGCCGCGAGCCGGACGGACGGCGTCGCCGTGGTCCCGCTGGGTGCGGGCATCGCCCGCGAGATCGTCGCGCTGACGCTGCCGGACCTGGGACGGGTCCCGGCAGTCGCGCTGATGCTGGAGAAACTGAAGGGCCTGTGACGACAGGCCCAGGCTGACACGCCGTGGGACGCGGCGCGTGTATGTGAAGAAACGTTCCGCCTTGATCGACAGTCAGTCGGTCGGTCAGTCGACGGGTAGCAGCGAGAGTGGGTCGAGCGTGCGCCGGCGGGCACGCCCCAGCAGCTCCTCGCGTTCGTCCTCGGTGAGTCCGCCCCACACCCCGTAGGGCTCCCGTACCGCCAGCGCGTGCGCCGCGCACTCCGCGCGCACCGGGCACCGCATGCAGACCTCCTTCGCGGACTGCTCGCGCGAGCTGCGGGCTGCCCCGCGCTCGCCTTCCGGGTGGAAGAACAGAGAGCTGTCCACGCCGCGGCATGCGGCGGAGAGCTGCCAGTCCCACAGGTCTGCGTTCGGGCCAGGGAGCCGTGAGTAGTCGGCCATGGTCGTCATTCCCTTGAGTGGTGCTAGCGATTCAGTACGAACTGATGGAAATATGACTCATGCAGATCTAACGGACAAGAGGCCATCAGCGTTGCATAACGTGCCGATAACCATCAAATCCCATGAAAACGGACTAACCGGGCAAGCGGAAGGGAAGCGTGTCCTGCATGCGGGTGCACTCGTTGGGCCTAACGGCACGCCCGACGAGGCGCGCGGGCGTCGCACGAGCGACGCATTTGCGCCGTTGTGCACCCGCGAGGTGGATGATCCGTAGCGGGTCAGCCACGTAGAGTGGTGGAGGCTGCTGCCAGGCCGTAACTCATTCGGGTGACGGTCGTTGGGAGTGCGGAGGCGGCAAACGGCACGGGCGTCGGGGAAGACGCCAGTACACCGGAGGCCGTGCCGGTGACGATTCGTACCAGCCAGGAGGCTCAACGTGACGCTCATCAGCTGCGGAGGCGGGTCATGACATCCGTTCTCGTCTGTGACGATTCCCCGCTGGCCCGGGAGGCGCTGCGGCGCGCGGTGGCCACGGTCCCCGGTGTCGATCGGGTGACCACGGCTACCAACGGTGAGGAGGTGCTCCGCCGCTGGGTTGCGGACCGGTCCGATCTGGTGCTGATGGACGTCCGGATGCCCGGCCTCGGCGGGGTCGAGACCGTGCGGCGGCTGCTGTCCGCCGATCCCGGCGCGCGCATCATCATGCTCACCGTCGCCGAGGACCTGGACGGCGTGGCGCTGGCCGTCGCCGCCGGCGCCCGTGGCTACCTGCACAAGGACGCGTCCCGCGCCGAACTCCGCGCCACGGTCACCCAGGCCCTGGCCGACCCGACCTGGCGCCTCGCCCCGCGCCGGCTCCGCTGCGCGGAGATGGGCGCGGCCCCCACGCTGACGGCTCGTGAGATCCAGGTGCTGGAGGGCATGAGCCATGGCCGCAGCAACGCCGAGATCGGCCGCGAGCTCTTCCTCTCCGAGGACACGGTCAAGACGCACGCACGTCGCCTCTTCAAGAAGCTCGGCGCGTCGGACCGCGCGCACGCGGTGGCGCTCGGCTTCCGCTGGGGTCTGGTCCGCTGACCGCCTGCCCGGGTGGGATGGCTTCCCGGGTGGGAGGGGGCATGGCCCGCTTCCCACCCGAGGGCGCACCATGGGGGTGTAGCGCGGAGTCCGGCTGGGCGGGGATGGTGGCGTGGCGGATAACGTTCCGATGCACAAGTCAGGGTGCGGTGTCACGTTTTCGCCCATGACCAGGCACCATGGACCAGTGCGTGACGACGAGGCGAGCCCTGCGACGGGGCCGGGCGTGCCCATCGGGTCGCTGGTCCTGCATGCGGTCGAGGGTGATCCCGACGCGGTCGACGCCCTGTTGTCGCAGGTCCACCCGCTGGTCCTGAGGTACTGCCGGGCCCGACTGGTCCGGCTCCCCGGCAACGCCCGGCACCACGTGGACGACGTGGCGCAGGAGGTCTGCCTCGCCGTTCTCTGCGCGCTGCCGCGCTACCGCGACGAGGGTCGCCCGTTCGAGGCGTTCGTCTACAGCATTGCCGCGCACAAGATCGCGGATCTCCAGCGGGCGGCGATGCGTGGCCCCGGCCACAGTGTCCCGGTCGGCGAGGAGCTCCCGGACACCCCGGACGACGCGCTGGGCCCTGAGGAGCGGGCGCTGCTCAGCAGTGACGCGGCGTGGATGCGCGAGCTGCTTGCGCTCTTGCCGGAGCGTCAGCGGGAGCTCGTGCTTTTGCGCGTTGCGGCGGGGCTGACGGCGGAGGAGACGGGCGAGGTCCTGGGCATGTCCGCCGGCGCGGTGCGGGTTGCCCAACACCGCGCCTTGAGCCGCCTCCGGGCCCTGGCCGAGGGCGGCACCGAAGGCTTGTCGGCGTAGCCGAGGGGCGCGAGGAACTGCGCGACAAGCCACCCTGGGACGTAGAGCACCGAACGCGCAGGGCCATCCGCACAGGGTGGTTGTTCGCGCGCGCAGTTGATCAAGCAGAGCCCCGCGCCCCTGGGTAGTGCAACTGGACGTTCTGCCGAAGGGCAGGAATGTGACTGCTACCTCAGTTGTTCCTGATGCACAAGAGGGCCCCGCCGGGCCCGGTAGAATTAGTCAACGGTGCCGAGCTGCCCACCCTGCGGCCCCCGTAGGCGCCGTGTCGCGTCGGGCGGGTGCGGCCACCAGCTTCCCGTCCAGGAGATCCACGGATCCACTTCGGGAAGGGTGTCATGTCTTACAACGCAGCTGGGGTACCCGAGAAGTTCGGCATGCTCGGGCTTACCTACGATGATGTGCTGCTACTGCCAGGCCCCTCCGAGGTCCTGCCCAACGCTGTGGACATCTCCTCGCGCGTCTCGCGCAATGTGCGGGTGAACATCCCGCTGCTCTCCGCCGCCATGGACAAGGTCACCGAGGCCCGCATGGCGATCGCCATGGCCCGCCAGGGCGGCGTCGGCGTGCTGCACCGGAACCTCTCCATCGAGGACCAGGTGAACCAGGTCGACCTGGTCAAGCGCTCCGAGTCCGGCATGGTCACCGACCCGATCACGGTCTCGCCCGACGCCACGCTGGCCGAAGCGGACGCGCTGTGCGCGAAGTTCCGGATCAGCGGCGTGCCGGTCACGGACGGCGAGGGTCGTCTCCTCGGCATCGTCACCAACCGCGACATGGCCTTCGAGCTGGACCGCACCCGTCAGGTCCGCGAGATCATGACGCCGATGCCACTGATCACCGGCCACGTCGGGATCTCCGGTGAGGACGCCATCGGGCTGCTTCGTCGCCACAAGATCGAGAAGCTGCCGCTGGTCGACGACCAGGGCAAGCTCAAGGGCCTGATCACGGTCAAGGACTTCGTCAAGGCCGAGAAGTACCCGAGCGCCGCCAAGGACGCCGAGGGCCGTCTGATCGTCGGCGCCGCTGTCGGCGCCTCCGCCGAGGCGCTGGAGCGGGCGCAGGCCCTCGCCGCCGCCGGTGCGGACTTTATCGTCGTGGACACCTCGCACGGCCACAACCGCAACGCGCTCAACTGGATGGCCAAGATCAAGTCGTCCATCGACGCCGACGTCATCGGCGGCAACGTCGCGACGCGGGACGGCGCGCAGGCGCTGATCGACGCCGGCTGCGACGGCATCAAGGTCGGCATCGGCCCCGGCTCCATCTGCACCACCCGCGTGGTCGCCGGCGTGGGCGTGCCGCAGGTCACCGCGATCTACGAGGCCGCGGTGGCCGCGCAGGCGGCCGGCGTGCCGCTGATCGGCGACGGTGGTCTGCAGTACTCCGGCGACATCGGCAAGGCGCTCGCCGCCGGCGCCGACACGGTCATGCTGGGCAGCCTGCTGGCCGGCTGCGAGGAGTCGCCGGGCGAGCTGCTGTTCATCAACGGCAAGCAGTTCAAGTCCTACCGCGGCATGGGCTCGCTGGGCGCCATGCAGTCGCGCGGCCAGGCGAAGTCCTACTCGAAGGACCGCTACTTCCAGGGCGACGTCAGCTCCGACGAGAAGCTGATCGCCGAGGGCATCGAGGGCCAGGTCGCCTATCGCGGCCCGCTCAGCTCGGTCATCTTCCAGCTGGTCGGCGGTCTGCGGCAGTCCATGGGCTACGTCGGCGCGGAGTCGATCGAGTCGATGAAGACGGACGCCCGCTTCGTCCGGATCACCTCGGCGGGGCTCAAGGAGAGCCACCCGCACGACATCCAGATGACGGTCGAGGCGCCGAACTACCACAGCTGAACGTAGCCAGCGTCCCGAAGGGGAGCCGCACCGGGGAATGAGACCGGGCGGCTCCCCTTCGCGTTGTGCGGGATACTGGGGCACGGCAGTCGCACGCTGAGCACAACCGAGGGAGCAGTACAGGTGACCGAGATCGAGATCGGGCGGGGCAAGCGGGGCCGGCGGGCGTACGCCTTCGACGACATCGCGGTCGTCCCGAGCCGCCGTACGCGGGACCCGAAGGAGGTCTCGATCGCCTGGCAGATCGACGCCTACCGCTTTGAGCTGCCGTTCCTGGCCGCGCCGATGGACTCCGTGGTCTCCCCGGAGCAGGCCATCGCCTTCGGCCGTCTGGGCGGCCTGGGCGTGCTGAACCTCGAGGGCCTGTGGACCCGCTACGAGGACCCGCGCCCGCTGCTGGAGGAGATCACCGAGGTCAAGGACGAGGCCGTCGCGACCCGTCGCCTCCAGGAGATCTACCGCGAGCCGATCAAGGCGGAGCTGATCACGCAGCGCCTGAAGGAGATCCGCGACTCGGGCGTCGTGACGGCGGCGGCGCTGTCGCCGCAGCGCACGGCGGAGTTCTCGAAGGTCGTCGTGGACGCGGGCGTCGACATCTTCGTGATCCGCGGGACGACGGTCTCCGCGGAGCACGTCTCCGGCGCGGCCGAGCCGCTCAACCTGAAGCAGTTCATCTACGAGCTGGACGTCCCGGTCATCGTCGGCGGCTGCGCGACCTACACGGCTGCCCTGCACCTGATGCGCACGGGCGCGGCGGGTGTCCTGGTCGGCTTCGGCGGCGGCGCGGCGCACACCACGCGCACGGTCCTTGGCATCCAGGTCCCGATGGCGACGGCGGTCGCGGACGTCGCGGCGGCGCGCCGGGACTACATGGACGAGTCGGGCGGCCGCTACGTCCACGTGATCGCGGACGGCGGCGTGGGCTTCTCCGGCGACCTGTCCAAGGCGATCGCCTGCGGCGCGGACGCCGTGATGATCGGCGCGGCGCTGGCGCGCGCGAACGACGCGCCGGGCCGTGGCTTCCACTGGGGCGCCGAGGCCGTCCACGAGGAGCTGCCGCGCGGCAAGCGCGTGGACCTCGGCACGGTCGGCACGACCGAGGAGATCCTCCTCGGCCCGTCGCACACCCCGGACGGCACGATGAACCTCTTCGGCGCGCTGCGCCGCGCGATGGCGACGACGGGCTACTCGGAGCTCAAGGAGTTCCAGCGCGTCGAGGTCACCGTCGCCCGCTGAGCAACCGACGGTCAGTTGCAACATCCTTAGGGGCGCGGGGCCCTGCTTGATTTACTGCGTGCGCGAGCAACCACCCTGTGCGGATGGCCCTGAACGTTCGGGGACTCACCGCCTGGGGTGGCTTGTCGCGCAGCAGTAAATCAAGCAGAGCCCCGCGCCCCTCAACGGTTTCCCGAGTGCCCGAACGTACTGTTGATCGGAAGGCTGGGCTACACGCGGAGGCGTCATGCGGAGCATCAAGCTGGGTCCGGAGGAGCGCGCGGCCGCGCTCGCGAGGATGGGGGAGCGCGAGCTCGACTTGCTGGTGGTCGGCGGTGGAGTCGTCGGCGCGGGGACCGCGCTGGACGCCGCGACGCGCGGGCTGGTCACCGGGCTGGTGGAGGCGCGGGACTGGGCCGCGGGGACGTCCTCGCGGTCGAGCAAGCTGATCCACGGCGGTCTGCGCTATCTGGAGATGCTCGACTTCGCGTTGGTCAAGGAGGCCCTGCAGGAGCGCGGGCTGCTGCTGGAGCGGCTGGCGCCACATCTGGTGAAGCCGGTCCCTTTCCTCTATCCGCTGCAGGGGCGCGGCTGGGAGCGGCCGTACGTCGGCTCCGGGGTCGCGCTCTACGACGCGATGTCGGTGTTGAGCGGCCACGGGCGTGGGCTGCCGCTGCACAAGCACCTCTCCCGGCGTCAGGCGCTGCGCGCCGCACCCGCGCTGCGCAAGGACGCGCTGGTCGGTGCGATCCAGTACTACGACGCGCAGGTGGACGACGCGCGGCTGGTGACGATGCTGGTGCGGACCGCGGCCTCGTACGGGGCGTACGCGGCGAACCGCGCGCGGGTCGTCGGCTTTCTGCGCGAGGGCGAGCGTGTCGTCGGCGCGCGGGTCCACGACCTGGAGACCGGCGCGCAGTTCGTCGTCCGCGCCCGGCAGATCGTCAACGCGACGGGCGTGTGGACGGACGAGACGCAGGCGATGGTCGGCGAGCGCGGACAGTTCCACGTCCGGGCGTCGAAGGGCATCCACCTGGTCGTGCCGCGCGACCGGATCCACTCCTCGACCGGGCTGATCCTGCGTACGGAGAAGAGCGTGCTCTTCGTGATCCCGTGGGGTCGCCACTGGATCGTGGGCACCACCGACACCGAGTGGACCCTGGACAAGGACCACCCGGCCGCGAGCAGCGCGGACATCGAGTACCTGCTGGAGCACGTCAACTCCGTGCTGGCGATGCCGCTGACCCGCGAGGACGTCGAGGGCGTCTACGCCGGTCTGCGCCCGCTGCTGGCGGGCGAGTCGGACGCGACGTCGAAGCTGAGCCGTGAGCACGTCGTCCAGCACGCGGCGCCGGGACTGGTCGTGGTGGCAGGCGGCAAGTACACGACGTACCGGGTGATGGCGAAGGACGCGGTGGACGAGGTGGTGCACGCGCTGGATCAGCGCGTGGCCCCCTGCTGCACGGACACCGTCCCGCTGGCCGGCGCGGAGGGGTACCGCGCGTTGTGGAACGCGCGGGGCGAGCTGGCGCGGAGCAGCGGTCTGCACGTGGCTCGGGTCGAGCATCTGCTGAACCGCTACGGCTCGCTGGCGGAGGAGGTCCTGCAGCTGGTCGTGGCCGACCCGGGTCTCGGCGAGCCGCTGGACGGCGCGGACGACTACCTGCGGGCGGAGGTCGTTTACGCGGCGCGGGCGGAGGGGGCCCGGCACCTGGACGACGTGCTGGCGCGGCGGACGCGGATCTCGATCGAGACCTTCGACCGGGGGACGGCGGTGATGACGGAGGCGGCGGAGCTGATGGCGCCCGAACTGGGCTGGGACAAGGCGCAGATCGACAAGGAGGTCGAGCACTACCGCAAGCGCGTGGCCGCGGAGCGGGAGTCCCAGCAACAGCCCGACGATCTGACAGCGGACGCGGCGCGACTCGGCGCGGCGGATATCGTTCCCCTGAAGTAGTTTTCGCTGCCGCAGGTAGTTGCAACTCCAGGGGCGCGAGGCCCTGCTGATATGCGGCTCCGCCGCGTGGGCGCGACAAGCCACCGACCCACGTGGCAGGCCGAACGCTCAGGGCCATCCGCACACGGTGGTTTCTCGCACAGTTCCCCGCGCCCCTGGATGGTGCAGCTACCTCGCCTGCAGAATCCCCGCGCCCCTGAGAAGGTGCAACCCTGTGTCAGCTGCATGCGTCCGTCACGGGATGATGGGCGGTGACAGCGGTGGCGACGCGGAGGGGTCCGGATGAACGGCGAGCACCAGCGCAAACTGCTGGCAGGGCGGTATCGGCTGGCGTCCGTGCTGGGGCAGGGCGGGATGGGGACCGTGTGGCGGGCCGAGGACGAGTTTCTTGGGCGGGACGTCGCCGTCAAGGAGCTGCGGTTCGCTGCCGGGGTCGACGAGGACGAGCAGCGGCGGCTGGTCGCGCGGACGCTGACGGAGGCGAAGGCGATCGCGCGGGTGCGGCACAGCGGCGCCGTCACCGTCTTCGACGTGGTCGAGGAGGACGGCCGCCCGTGGATCGTCATGGAGCTGGTCGAGTCGCGTTCGCTCAGCGAGGTGATCAGGGACGACGGGGTGCTCCCGCCGCAGCGGGCCGCCGAGGTCGCGTTGGAGCTGCTCGGCGTGCTCGCCGAGGCGCACCGGGTCGGCATCCTGCACCGGGACGTCAAGCCGTCCAACGTGCTGATCGGCCATGACGGCCGCGTCGTGCTCACGGACTTCGGGATCGCGCGGGTGGAGGGGGACCCTTCCGTCACCTCCACCGGGATGCTCGTCGGCGCGCCCTCGTACATCTCGCCGGAGCGGGCCCGCGGTGGCGTGCCGGGACCGCCCGCGGACCTGTGGTCGCTCGGGGCCACGCTCTTCGCGATGGTGGAGGGCGTTCCGCCGTACGACAGCGGCTCGGCCCTGTCCACGCTGACGGCGGTGATGACGGCACCCGTGCCGCCGCTGACCAACGGCGGGCTGCTCGGTCCGGTCATCGCCGGCCTGCTGCGCAAGGATCCGGCCCAGCGGCTGGACGCGCCGACCGCGCAGGCCATGCTGCGCGGGGTGGTCGGCGAGTACGAGCGGCGGTCGCGCGTCGCGACGCAGTTCGTGGGCCTGCCCGACGCGCCCACCCAGGTCGTGCCGGAGCCGGAGCGCACGCAGGTGCAGCCGGCGCCGGCATCCGCGCCCGCGCGGCGCAGCCGGCGGGGGCTGGTCGTCGGCGGGATCGTGCTGGCCGTGGCCCTGCTGGTCACCGCCGCCGTCGCCGCCATGAACAACGGCGGGGGCAACACGAGCCAGGACCGGACCGGGCACCATCCGAAGGCCTCCGCCTCCGCGTCCGGTGCGCAGACCGGCGTCCCTGCCGGGACCGGCAGCACTCCCGCCGACAACGACACCGTCGCGCCTCTCGCCTTCCAGCGCGTCGCCGGTCCGGGCGGGTCGAGTGTGGAGATCCCCGATGGCTGGCGGCTCACCAAGCAGACCGGCAGTGCGATGGTGTACACCGGCGCGGCCGGAACGCTGCAGATCGACTTCTCGGCGCACCCGCTCAAGGTCGGCGCGCTGCGGGCCTGGCAGCAGGAGGAGCCGGCCGTTGCGGGCAAGCTCGCCGACTACCACCGGATCAAGCTGGCCCAGGTCGAGTGGCGTGGTTGGGACGCAGCCGACTGGGAGTGGAGCTTCCGTACGGGGGTGACCACACGTCACTCCCTCAACCGGGGCTTCGTGGTGGACGCGAGCCACGCGTACGCGATCTACTGGACGGCACCCGAGTCGACGTGGCAGGTCGGCCGCAGCGAGCAGTTGCTCGCTCACTTCTTCAAGACCTTCAAGCCGGGGGGCTGAGCCGATGGCGAAGGCGTCCGGTGGCCGGCTCCTCGCCGAGCGCTACCAGTTGACCGAGCTGCGCCGCGGCGGGGCGGCCGAGGCCCGGGATCTGCGCAGCGGCGCGCCGGTGCTGCTGGACGCGGTGCCGCTGCCTGAACTCGTGACGCCCTTCGACCAGCTGGCGGATGCGACGGGGGACGCGGGGGACGCATCCGCACCGGACCGTCCGGAAACCGACGACGCCCGCGGGCTGGCGCTCACTCACGCCGCCTTCGCGGCGCAGGCGGTCGCCGACCACCCCCGGCTCAGCCAGGTCTTCCAGGTCTTCGCCGAGGACGGCTACCTCTGGGTCGCGGGCGAGTGGGTTCCCGGCGTGCCGCTCGCACAGCTGCTGGAGGCCGGGCCGCTGACGCCCTATCGGGCTGCCGAGCTGGCCTACGACCTCAGCTCGGGGCTGGGCGCCGTGCACCGCGCCGGGCTGGTGCACGGAAACCTGACGCCGACCACGGTCACCGTCTGCGAGGACGGCACGGCACTCGTCGGCGGCCTGGTCGTCTCCGCAGCGCAGGAGGCGCTCTGCGGCGGACCGGGCACCGCCGAATCCGGCGCGGGCGTGCCGACGGCGCTGTGGAGCCCGGCGCGGGTGCGGGCCAGGGACGCGCGGGCCGTCATCGTCGGTGCGGTGCCGGAGCGCTGGGCGCCGGAGCAGCTCGGCATCGTCGGCGGCGCGGGCCTGCCGGTCGGCCCCGGCGCGGACGCCTGGGCGCTCGGCGTGCTGCTGTTCCGCGCGGTGACCGGCGTGCCGCCGTTCCCCGAGCACGAGGTGGACCGGCTCTTCGACGCGGTGCGCACCGGAGCGCGGCCGGACACCCGGCAGACGGGTCCGCTGCGCCCGCTGCTCGACCGGCTGCTCGACCAGGATCCGGCGCGACGGCCGACGCTGCCCCAGGTCAGGGCCGCGCTGCGACAGTTGCTGCAGCGCGCGCCGGAGCCGCTGGAGGAGCCGACGCCGTTCACGGTGCTCTCGGCGCCGATGCTGCCCAGCTCCGCCCGGCTGGCCGTGCCGCTGCCCGTCGCCGCGCGACTGCCTGCGCAGCGGACGCCCGCGGAGGTGGCCGAGCGGCATCACCATGCCGCTCCACGGCGCGGATCGGTGCTGCTGGGACCGGTGCTGGTCGGTGCGATAATCCTTGCGGTGCTGGGCACTCTGGTACTGACGGCCATGTTCGCGCGCTGAGTCGCGCAGTCGATTCCTCCCTTGGGGCTCCTGCCCGGCGGGTGCCGGAGCGTCACATCCCGGTCTCGGTGGCAGCCGGGGCGGCGGAGTGTTCGACGATCGGGATAGGGTGCGCGTTACCGCGGTCCCAGCCGCGGACAGGGCCATCCATGGACCTACGGCAGGACCCGCGGACAAGGGGGCAGACGGTGGGCACGGAGACGGGGCGGATGCTCGCGGGCAGATACCTGCTGGGCGCACGCCTCGGGCGCGGCGGAATGGGCACGGTCTGGCAGGCGACGGACCAGATGCTCGACCGGGAGGTCGCGGTCAAGGAGCTCTCCGTCGGCCACCTCGCCGAGGAGGACCTGCAGATCGTCCAGTCCCGGATGAAGCAGGAGGCCCGCGCCGCCGCCAGAATCAAGCACCCCGGCGTGATCACCATCCACGACGTCCTGGAGCAGGACGGCAAGCCGTGGATCGTGATGGAGCTGATCGACGGCCGCTCCCTCTCCGAGCTGGTGGAGCAGGACGGCGTGCTGGACCCGCGCGAGGCCGCGCGGATCGGCGCGCAGGTGCTCGCCGCGCTGGACCGCGGCCACCGGGTCGGCGTGATCCACCGCGATGTGAAGCCTGCCAACGTGCTGCTGGAGCACGGCACCGGCCGCGTCGTGCTGACCGACTTCGGCATCGCCACCTTCGAGGGTGACTCCGCGCTGACGCGCACCGGCGACCTGGTCGGCTCGCCCGACTACCTGGCCCCCGAGCGGGTCCACGGCGGCCGCCCCGGGCCCGAATCGGACCTCTGGGCGCTCGGCGCGACGCTCTACGCGGCCGTGGAGGGCCAGTCGCCGTTCCGCCGCGACTCCCCGCTGACGACGCTGGCGGCGGTCGTCACCGACCCGCTGCCGGAGTCGCGCAACGCGGGCCCGCTGGCGCCGGTGCTGCGCGCGCTGATGGCCAAGGAGCCGCAGGAGCGGCCCCCGGCGGCGGACGTGGTCCGGATGCTGGAGCACGTCGCGGCCGGCCACACCACCAACATCACCCTGGGCCCGAGCCCGCTGCGCACGCCCACGCAGGCCGTGCCGGCGGTGGACCGGCAGGACGGCGGCTACACCCCGACCCAGCTGGGCACGGCCGTCGCGAGTGCCGAGGCGGAGGCGCGTCCCGGCGGTATGCCGACCGGGCCGACGGCGCGGGTGTCGGCGCAGTCGGGCTTCGTCCCGGCATCCGCCTCCGGCTCGCCGCGGCTGGTCTCCGGGCCGCTCTACGCCGAGGCCGGGCAGACCGCGGTGTCAGCGCCGACGCAGCAACCGCCGACCCAGCAGCCGCCGTACGAGTCCCAGCCGTACGAGTCCCAGCCGTACGGTGCGGGGAACGGGTCGCACTACGGAACGACCGGCGGGCAGCGTCCGGCGCGGCCGCGACGCCGCGCCTGGCCGTGGCTGCTGGTTGCGGCGCTGGTCGCGGGCGCGGCGGGCGGGGGCGCGGCGTACTGGGTCAACCGCCATCCCGGTACCGACCGGTCCGCGCACACCACCGGCCCCACCGGCGGCCCGTCCACTCCCGCCCCGAGCGGAACTCCCACCTCGCCTGGCCGTGTCCCTGCGGGCTACGTCTGGACGACGGACCCGGACGGCGGGTTCAGCTTCGGGCTGCCCACCGGCGGCCCTGCGGAGTGGACCAGGGACGGCAGCAAGGGTTCGGGCCGGATCGACTACAGCCCGGACAACGGCGAGCACCTGCTCCGCTTCGGCGTCACCTACGCCAACCCGCGCAGCGCGTACGAGCAGGGTCAGTGGATCGTCCAGCAGGTCCGGGCGCACGACCACACCTTCAACGAGCTCAGCTTCGGCTCGAACGTCTACAAGGGCACCCAGGGCGCCCAGCTGGACTTCACCTTCGTCGACGCCAAGACGCACGAGTTGCGCCACGGGATGGAGCAGTTCTACAAGGCGGCGAACGGCAACGAGTACGACGTGTACGTCGCCTACCCGGCGACTGACTGGAAGACCGGCCAGGGCCGCTTCGAGGAAGTCATTGAGACGCTCACCGTGCCCGGCGCACAGTAGACCGGTACCGTGGTGTGAACCGAGCCGTCCCCCGAGATTGACTGATTCACCGGGAGGCACGCCATGCCCGCTGCGGTGCGAGAGACCCCGGACGCGGTCGTCATCGGAATGGGCCCCGGAGGTGAGGACGTCGCCGGCCGCCTGGCCGACGCCGGACTGGACGTGGTCGGCGTGGACGAACGGCTGGTGGGCGGGGAATGCCCGTACTGGGGCTGCATCCCCTCGAAGATCATGGTGCGCTCGGCGGACCTGGTCGGTGAGGCGCACCGGATCCCCGGCATGGCCGGCATCGCGAGAGTCCACCCGGATTTCCGGCCCGTCGCCCGGCGCGTGCGCGAGGCCACCGACACCTGGGACGACAAGGTCGCCGTCGACCGCTTCACCGCCCGCGGCGGGCGGTTCCTGCGCGGGACGGCGCGGCTGACCGCGCCGGGCGAGGTCACCGTGCTCGGCCCGGACGGGCGGGAGACGGCGCTGAGGCCCCGTCAGGCCGTGGTCATCGCCAGCGGTTCGGAGCCGGTGGCGCCGCCGGTGCCGGGTCTGGCGTCGACGCCGTACTGGACCAACAGGGACCTGATCGAGGCGGACGAGCTGCCGGAGTCGCTGCTGATCCTCGGTGGCGGCGCGATCGGTCTGGAGCTCGGGCAGGCCTGGCAGCGGCTGGGCTGTGACGTCACGGTGATCGAGGCCGGGCCGCGGCTGCTCGGTCGCGAGGAGCCGGAGTCGAGCGAGCTGGTGACCCGGGTGCTGACCACGGACGGCGTCTCGGTCCACACCGGTACCGACATCGTCTCCGTCGAATACAGCGACGACCGGTTCCAGGTGCGCTGCCGTCGCGGCGTACGCCTCAGCGGGGAGCGGCTGCTGGTCGCGACGGGCCGCAGGGTCGCGTTGGACCGGATCGGCGCCGGCGTGCTGGGCGTGCCGGCGGACGCGCGAGCGCTGCCGGTGGACGAGCGGCTGCGGGTGGTCGGCGCTCCGCGCGTGTGGGCGATCGGCGACGTGACCGGCAAGGGCGCGTTCACGCACATGGCGATGTACCAGGCGGATGTGGCCGTCCGCGCGATCCTCGGCCAGGGTGGAGCGCCCGCGCGCTACCACGCGGTCCCCAGGGTCACCTTCACGGACCCGGAGATCGGCGCGGTCGGTCTCACCGAGGACCAGGCCCGCGCGGAGGGCCACGTCGTCCGCGTCGCCACCACCGACCTGGCCACCAGCAGTCGCGGCTACATCCACGGCGCGAACGGCAACGCGGGCTTCATCAAGCTCATCGCCTCCGGCGACACCCTTCTCGGCGCGACCTCCGCCGGCCCGACCGGCGGCGAGGTCCTCGGCCTGCTGGCCCTGGCGGTCTCGGCCCGCGTACCGATCAGCGAACTGGCCTCGACGATCTGGGCCTACCCGACGTTCCACCGCGCGGTGGGCACGGCGGTGGCGGCGCTGGGGTAGCGGGCTGCCGCTCGCCCGCGCCGCGCATTTGCTCGGTCGCAGACATATTTCTGGTTACCGATGGGTATCGCAACAGCCCGAAACCGCCTACGCTGCGGGCATGACTGACATCAGCACCGGCGGCAGCACTGCCGTCGCAGGCAATCCCGTGGCCACCCCGGGGGCGCGGAGCGCCGCCGACGCCGTGTCGGCGCAGTTGGTCGCGCGCCTGGTCGGCGCGGTCGTCACGGGCTCCGAGCCCACGATCGCCACCAGCCGCAGCCCGTTCACGGGCGACGGGCTCGCCGAGATCCCCGAGTCCTCGCCCGCCGACGTGGCCACCGCCTTCGTGCGGGCGCGCGCCGCACAGCGGGACTGGGCCAAGCGGCCGGTGCGCGAGCGCGCCGCAGTGCTGCTGCGCTTCCACGACCTGGTGCTCAAGCACAAGGACGAGCTGCTCGACCTGGTCCAGGCCGAGACCGGCAAGACCCGCGCGCACGCCTTCGAGGAGGTGCTCGCCTCGGCGATCGAGGCGCGCCACTACGGCCGCGCCGGCGCCAAGTACCTCAAGCCCCGCCGTCGCGGCGGCGTCTTCCCTGTCCTGACCCAGGTGCTGGAGCTGCGTCAGCCCAAGGGCGTCATCGGGCAGATCTCGCCGTGGAACTACCCGCTGGCGCTGTTCACCGGCGACGCCGTCCCCGCCTTCGTCGCCGGCAACGCCGTCGTCACCAAGCCGGACACGCAGACCGCGCTGACCGCGCTGCGCGCGCGCGAGCTGATGGTCGAGGCCGGGCTGCCCGCCGAGGTCTGGCAGATCGTGATCGGTGACGGTCCGGTCGTCGGCCCCGAGGTCGTCGCCCACGCGGATTACGTGTCCTTCACCGGCTCCACCCGCACCGGCCGCGACGTCGCGACCCGCGCCGCCGCACGCCTGATCGGCGCGTCGATGGAGCTCGGCGGCAAGAATGCGATGCTCGTCCTCGCCGACGCCGACCTGGACAAGGCCGCCGAGGGCGCCGTCCGCGCCTGCTTCTCCTCCGCCGGTCAGCTCTGCATCTCGATCGAGCGGATGTACGTCGCCTCGTCGATCGCGGACGCCTTCCTGGAGAAGTTCGTCGCCCGCACCCGGGCCCTCAAGCTCGGCAACAGCCTCTCCTGGGGCGCCGACATGGGCTCGCTGGTCTCCCAGCGCCAGTTCGACACCGTCACCCGCCACATCGAGGACGCCGTCAAGAACGGCGCCACCGTGCTGGCCGGCGGCAAGCCGCGCCCCGATGTCGGCCCCCTCTTCTACGAGCCGACCATCCTCGACGGCGTCGGCGCCGACAGCGCCGTCTGCAACGAGGAGACCTTCGGCCCGGTCGTCTCCATCTACCGCTTCGACGACGAGGAGGATGCGATCAACCGGGCGAACAGCACCTCCTACGGTCTCAACTCCAGTGTCTGGAGCAAGAACCTCCGTCACGGGAAGGCCGTCGCGGCGCGCCTGCACACCGGCACGGTCAACGTGAACGAGGGCTACGCGCCCGCGTACGCGAGCGTCGCCGCGCCGATGGGCGGCATGGGCGACTCCGGCATCGGCCGCCGTCACGGCGCCGAGGGCATTTGGAAGTACACCGAGGTACAGACGGTCGCCGTGCAGCGGCTGATCCAGATGTCGCCGTCCTTCGGGATGGACGACGAGGGCTACGCCAAGCTCATGGGCAAGTCGCTCGGCATGCTCAAGGCACTGCGGTTCAAGTAGGTCACCCACATCTGTTGAGGCTGAAGCTGAAGGCGGGGCGCGTTGATGAGTTCTGAGGTGTCCGAGGTGCAGGAGAATCCGGAACAGCCGGTCGCGGAGACGGGCTACGACTACGACGTGGTCGTCGTCGGCTCCGGGTTCGGCGGGTCGGTGTCGGCCCTGCGGCTGACCGAGAAGGGCTACAAGGTCGCCGTGCTGGAGGCCGGTCGCCGGTTCACGCCGGAGACGCTGCCCAAGAACTCCTGGGACACCAAGAACTACATCTGGGCCCCCGCCCTCGGCCTCTACGGCATCCAGCGCTTCCACGTCCTCGACGACGTGATGGTGCTCGGCGGCGCGGGTGTGGGCGGCGGCTCGCTCAACTACGCCAACACGCTCTACGTCCCGCCGAAGGCGTTCTTCCAGGACGACCAGTGGAAGGACATCACCGACTGGTCGGACGAGCTCGCGCCCTTCTACGACCAGGCCCAGCGCATGCTCGGCGTCCGCACCAACCCGACGGTCACCCCGTCGGACGTGCACTTGAAGGCCGCCGCGGAGAAGCTCGGGTACGGCGACACCTTCCACCTGGCCCCGGTCGGCGTCTTCTTCGGCGACGGCGAGGACTGCGGCGGCGCGGGCGCGAAGACGCGTCCCGGCGAGGAGGTCGAGGACCCGTACTTCGGCGGGGCCGGGCCGCGCCGCAAGGCCTGCACCGAGTGCGGCGAGTGCATGACCGGCTGCCGCCACGGAGCCAAGAACACGCTGACGGAGAACTACCTCTACCTGTCCGAGAAGGCCGGCGCGGAGATCGTCCCGATGACGACGGTCACCGCGATCCGGGTCGACGGCGAGGGCTACGCGGTAGACGTGAAGCGCACCGACTCGCGCTCCAAGAACCCAGCCAAGAACGGCTTCCGGAGCATCCGCGCGCAGCGCGTCGTCGTCGCGGCCGGCACCTACGGGACACAGAAGCTGCTGCACCGGCTGCGCGACGAGGGCGTGCTGCCGAAGATCTCGGCCCGGCTCGGCGAGCTGACCCGGACCAACTCCGAGGCGCTGGTGGGCGCGATGACCACCGACAAGCGCTACGGGCAGCGGGTCGACTTCACCAAGGGCGTCGCCATCACCTCGTCCGTCCACCCGGACGAGCACACCCACATCGAGCCGGTCCGCTACGGCAAGGGCTCCAACGCGATGAGCCTGATGACCACCATCCAGGTGCCGGGGGAGGGTCGCGCGCCGCGCCTGCTCCGGGCCGTCGGCCTCTCGCTCAAGCGTCCCGACCTGGTGGCGCACGCGATGAACAAGCGCCGCTGGTCCGAGCGGACCATCATCGGCCTGGTGATGCAGTCGCTGGACAACTCGATCAACGTCTCGCGACGCACGAGCGGGCCGCTGAAGGGGCAGTTGAGCTCGCGTCAGGGACACGGTGCGCCGAACCCGAAGTTCATCCCGGCCGCGGAGACGGCCGCCGCGGGGATCGCGTCGGAGATCGGCGGCTTCCCCGGCACCAACGTCGGTGACCTGATGGGCCGCACGCTCACCGCGCACTTCCTGGGCGGCTGCCCCATCGGCGACTCGCCGGAGCACGGAGTCGTCGACCCCTACCAGCGGCTCTACGGCTACCCGGGCATCACGGTCGCCGACGGCTCGACCGTCTCGGCCAACCTGGGCGTCAACCCCTCCCTGACGATCACCGCGCAGACCGAGCGGGCGATGTCTTTCTGGCCCAACAAGGGCGAGGCGGACCCACGTCCGACGCAGGACGAGCCCTACCGCCGCGTCGCCGCGGTCACGCCGGCCCGCCCGGTCGTCCCTGCGGACGCCTTCGGCGCGCTGCGGCTCCCGCTGCTGGCGGTTCCTCAGATCCCGCCACGCAAGGGGGAGTAGGCGCCGCCGCTCGGGTACCTTGTCGCGGGTGGACAACACGGGGCGCAGTGAGTCGAGTCGGGTCGAGGCCTTCAGCGACGGGATCTTCGCGATCGCGACCACGCTGCTGGTCTTGCAGGTGGCGGTCAAGGATCCCGCGTCGGTCAAGAACGGGGCCGACGCGTGGTCGCAGCTGGGCGGCATCTGGGCCTCCTACGACGCCTATGTGGTCAGCTTCCTGGTCATCGGCATCATGTGGCTGAACCACCACACCGTCTTCGGCTACGTGGCCCGGGTCGACCGCGGACTGCTGGTGCTGAACCTGCTCCTGCTGCTCGTGGTGGCGGCCTTGCCGTTCCCGACGGGGCTGGTCTCGGACTGGCTGCGCATTCCGGGTGCGGGCAAGGTGGCCGTCGCGGTCTTCAGCGGGTTCATGGTGGCGCACGCGTTCACTTTCCAGTCCCTGTGGTGGTGGCTGACCCGGACCGGGCACCTCTTCGACTCACGCGTGGACGTGGCCGCGGCGCGGGCGCTGCGGGTGCGCTTCGCGGTGGGGACGGTGGTCTATCCGCTGCTGTTCGGCCTGTCCTTCGTCTCGCCGGTGGCGACGCTGGGGCTGCACGGCGCGATGGCGCTCTACTACGCCTTCAACCAGTTGCCGATCCCGCTGAATCCGGGCGCCGAGGCCGACGACGAGGCCGTTGTGTCCGCCTGACGTCTCCGCTTGAGGTATCCGGGTATCCGGGTATCCGTCTGAGGCAGCGGCAAGGGGCCCCGCGGGGGAAGACGGGGCCCCTTGCTGGCAGCACACGGCGTCAGGGCTGCGCCGGTGCTGTGGTAACGGCACCGGGGGATGGGTGCCGTCGGATGGTGGTTCGTGTGTGGGGCGCGCGCGTTCACAGTGCGCCTGCTGCGTTCCGCGAGCGGCCAAGAGACTACGGAACGTCACCGAATACCGCTCGTGTCCGGCCGCTCTCGGCAGCAGGGACCGGCCTGTCGCCGGGCGTCCCTGGTGCGTGTGGTCCACCCCCTCACCAGCATCGTGGGGGATATGGACCGCTCGGCGCAACCAGTTCGACATACTTCGGCACACTCGATTTTGGTCACGCTCAGCAAGGATTCTTGTAGGTAGCGCGGCTCCGGTTGTGCGCCGGGTGGCGCAGCGCCACCCCCGGGACGGGGTGGGACGGGATCAGCGGGACGAGATCAGGGGTGGTCGGCGTCGGGCGTCCCCGTTGCCGACCACCCCTTCTCTGCAGTCGCAACCGGGCCGCTGTCCCCTGCTGTCCGGTCACAGCGTGGCCGCGAGGTCCCACGACGCACGCCACGGCGTACGCCTCATCGCGTCCACGGACTGGGTGTCACTCCCACGCGTGGTCCTGCCTGCCGCACGATCGCCCCCGGAAGGAGGCTGGAGCCCGTCCTTGGCGGGGACGCTGCACCCCGTACGGTCATCGGGCACAACGATTCTTCTGGCGGCGGGTCACGCGCTAGGATGTCCGCATGTTCCAGATGGCCTACTTCTTTACCTATGGCACCGGAGGCTCCGGTCGCCATGGTGATGCCGTCTGAACTGACGCAGACCCTGAGAGCGCCCCGGGCCGATGGCCCAGGGGCGCTTTTTCGTCTCCCAGGACCGTCGGCGGCGCCGAACCCCGGAGGACGACGCATGAGCATCGAGACCACGACCAGCGCGACCGCGACCAGCCAGACCGCGACCAGCCAGACCATGACCAGCGACACCATGACCAAGGAGGCCGCCGAGACCGTCATCGCCGACGCGCGCGGGCGGATCGACGCGCTCGACGCCGAGATCCTGGACCTGCTGCGGCGCCGGATCGCCGTCTCGGCGGAGGTGCAGGCGGCGCGGATCGCCACCGGCGGGCCCCGGCTCTCGTTGACGCGGGAGATGGAGATCCTCGACCGCTACCGCGCCAGGCTGGGCCGTCCGGGCACCGAGATCGCCATGCTGATGCTGGAGCTCTGCCGGGGCCGCGTCTGAGCGTGGCTGGGGGTGGGCGGGTCGGCCGGTAGAATGGCGGTTGACCCCCCATAGCAACCGCCGGAAGGCCGCCCTGTGGCAACAGCGACCCCCGACCCCGCGGACAGCGCCGTCGACACCGTTCTGGTCGTCGACTTCGGCGCGCAGTACGCCCAGCTCATCGCACGGCGAGTCCGTGAGGCCCGCGTCTACAGCGAGATCGTGCCTCACAGCATGCCGGTCTCCGAGATGCTCGCCAAGAACCCCAAGGCGATCATCCTCTCCGGCGGACCGTCCTCGGTCTACGAGCCGGGTGCCCCGACGGTCGACAAGGCCCTGTTCGAGGCCGGCGTGCCGGTCTTCGGCATGTGCTACGGCTTCCAGCTGATGGCCACCACGCTCGGCGGCGTGGTCGACAACAGTGGCGCGCGAGAGTACGGCCGCACGCCGCTCGCGGTCAGCCAGACCGGCTCCACGCTGTTCGAGGGCACGCCCGCCGAGCAGCCGGTGTGGATGTCGCACGGCGACGCCTGCTCGGCCGCGCCGGCGGGCTTCACCGTCACGGCCTCCACCGAGGTCGTTCCGGTCGCCGCATTCGAGAACGACGCCAAGCGGCTCTACGGCGTGCAGTACCACCCCGAGGTCATGCACTCCACGCACGGCCAGCAGGTTCTCGAGCACTTCCTGTACCGCGGCGCAGGCCTGGCCCCGACGTGGACCACGCACAACGTCGTCGAGGAGCAGGTCGCCGCGATCCGCGCCCAGGTCGGCACCAAGCGGGCGATCTGCGGCCTGTCCGGCGGCGTCGACTCGGCGGTTGCGGCCGCGCTCGTGCAGCGCGCCATCGGCGACCAGCTGACCTGCGTCTACGTCGACCACGGCCTGATGCGCAAGGGCGAGACGGAGCAGGTCGAGAAGGACTTCGTCGCGGCCACGGGCGTCAAGCTCAAGGTCGTCGACGCCGAGGAGCGATTCCTCACCGCGCTGGCCGGGGTCACCGACCCCGAGGAGAAGCGCAAGATCATCGGGCGCGAGTTCATCCGCGTCTTCGAGCAGGCCCAGGTGGAGATCATCGCCGAGGCGGGCGCGTCCGGGGAGCCGGTCGAGTTCCTGGTCCAGGGCACGCTCTACCCGGACGTGGTCGAGTCCGGCGGCGGCGCCGGCACGGCGAACATCAAGTCGCACCACAACGTCGGCGGGCTCCCTGAGGACCTGGAGTTCCAGCTGATCGAGCCGCTGCGCAAGCTGTTCAAGGACGAGGTCCGGATGGTCGGCCAGGAGCTGGGCCTGCCGGAGGAGATCGTCCAGCGGCAGCCGTTCCCGGGCCCGGGCCTCGGCATCCGGATCGTCGGCGAGGTCACCAAGGACCGACTCGACCTGCTGCGCGACGCCGACGCGATCGCCCGTGCGGAGCTCACGGCCGCGGGCCTGGACCGGCAGATCTGGCAGTGCCCGGTCGTGCTGCTCGCGGACGTCCGCTCCGTCGGCGTCCAGGGCGACGGCCGCACGTACGGCCACCCGATCGTGCTGCGCCCGGTCTCGTCCGAGGACGCGATGACGGCGGACTGGTCGCGCCTGCCGTACGAGGTGCTGGAGAAGATCTCCACCCGGATCACCAACGAGGTCCGTGACGTCAACCGCGTGGTCGTCGACGTGACGAGCAAGCCGCCGGGGACGATCGAGTGGGAGTAATTCTCGGCAAGCGCTGAGGTTGCACCTCCAGGGGCGCGGGGAACTGCGCGAACAACCACTGACATGCGGATGGCCCTGCACGTTCGGGGTTCTACCTCGCTGGGTGGCTTGTCGCGCAGTTCCCCGTGCCCCTGTTGTGCTTGCTCACCTGCCTCTGTTCTCCGGCGCTACCGCGCGGTAGCTTCCCGGTATGACGAACCCGCCGCCGCAGCCCGTGCCCATGGATCAGCTTCACTTCGCGATGCCGCAGAAGTTCGACACCGTCGAGGCCGAGCGGGCCCACCGCAAGGCGCGGCTCGTCACCGCGCTCCGGCTCTTCGGGAAGTTCGGGTTCGAGGAGGGCGTCGCCGGTCACATCACCGCGCGGGACCCGGAGTGGACGGACCACTTCTGGGTCAACCCCTTCGGGATGTCCTTCAAGCAGATCAAGGTCAGTGACCTGCTGCTGGTCAACCACGAGGGCCAGGTCGTGCATGGCCGCCACCACGTGAACCAGGCCGCCTTCGCCATCCACTCCGAGGTGCACGCCGCGCGCCCCGACGTCGTCGCCGCCGCGCACAGCCACTCCACCTACGGCCGCGCCTTCTCCGCGCTGGGCCAGCTGCTGGAGCCGATCACCCAGGACGTCTGCGCCTTCTACCAGTCCCACGCGCTCTTCGACGACTACACCGGCGTCGTGCTGGACCGCGAGGAGGGGCGCAGGATCGGCGCCGCCCTCGGCCCGCACAAGGCCGTCGTGCTGCGCAATCACGGGCTGCTGACCGTCGGCGACTCCGTCGACGCCGCCGCCTGGTGGTTCATCACCATGGAGCGCTCCTGCCAGGTGCAGCTGCTCGCGCAGGCCGCCGGCAAGGTCGTGCCGATCGACCACGAGAGTGCCGTCCTCACCCGCGACCAGCTCGGCAACGACCTCGTCGCCTGGATCAACTACCAGCCGCTCGCGGCCGGACACTCGGACGCCCTCGTCGGCGCGTACGACGAGAGCTGATCACCCTAGGGTGAACCTTGGGCGGGCCGGTCGCGTAGTAACCGGGGACCGAGTACACGCGGGGCAGAGGGATGTCGGGAGCAGCAGCCATGGGTGGAACGCTTTCGCGGAAGCGCTTGAAGGAACTCGGCACCACCTATGCGCTGCTGCCCCTGCGGGTCTTCCTCGGGGTGACCTTCGTCTACGCGGCGCTGTACAAGCTGACCGACACGCACTATCTCGCCGGGCTCTCCGATCCCCTCTCCTTCGCGTCGATGACGCAGGGAGTCAAGGTGGGGAGCCCGATCGGTCCGTTGCTGGATCTGGCCCTCAAGGCGCCGACCGCCTTCGCGGTCGCCTTCGCCATAGGGGAGCTCGCGGTGGGGCTCGGCATCTTCTTCGGGCTGCTGGGCCGGGTCGCCGCGTTCGGCGGGGCGCTGCTGAACCTGAGCCTGTTCCTGACGGTCAGCTGGCAGACGTACCCGTACTTCCTGGGCAACGACCTGATCTACCTGATGGCGTGGCTGCCGCTGATCCTGGCCGGCACGCCCTACCTCTCCCTGGACTCCTGGCTGGCCTCCCGCCGGGGCGCCCGGCTGTAGAGGGCGGTGAGCAGCCCGGCGAGGCCGAGGCCGATCAGCTCCAGCGGGAGCAGCAGCTTCCAGCCGACCGTGAGCGCGCCGCTCGCCTGGAGCAGGTAGAGCACCGCCACGACGACGAAGACCAGGCCGCTGAGGATCGGAAAGAGCCGGACCGGGCGTACCGGGCGGGTGCTGCGCTGCCGCTTCACTGGACCACCTCCACCTGACCGGCGCCTACCTGGAGCTCTATCTGGACCGTGCCGTGTGTGGCTGAGGCACCTGCGTTGAGGTCGACCGTGCGGGAGCGGCCCAGGCCGGACGAGGTGGTGCCGTCCGGGAGCCGGAGCTCGCCGGCGCCGATCTGGGCGTCGATCTTGATCTCCGGACTGTTCGCCCCCGTGGGCAACAGCACCTGGAGCTCGCCCGCACCGATGCTGATGTGCGTGCCGACCGTCTGGCCGGACAACGGCAGGACCTGGGTGAGATCCAAGGTGGCCTCCCCGGCGTGTAGTGAGTAGTGCGTCTCCAACTGGGCGGCGGAGGCCGGCGCCCACGTCGTCCGGCTCCAGTGGTGCCAGGGCGAGACGCCGACCACGACCGTGGAGACCGAGAGCAGCACGGCGACCACGGCCAGCCCGACGGCCCGGCGGCGCAGGATGCCGCTGAGGATCAGCCCTAGCCCGAGCACGGCCAGCGCCGAGGCGACGACGGCGAGTGCGTTGACCTGGTGGTGCCTGTGCCCGAGGCCGAAGACCACGGCCGCCGTGCCTGCGGCGAGGAGCAGCGTCAGCAGGCCCCAGGGGCCGCGCACCCGACGCGGACCCTCGGGTGCGGGCGGCGGCAGGGGCGGCTGCGCAGGAGCAGCGGCCCAGGCGGGCGGCGCGTCCAGCGGGTCCATGGGGTCCAGGGGACTGCCCGCAGCACCCGGGATCGCAGTGCCCGGGATCGCATCGGAGGGGGCCGGCGGCGCGGAGGTCTTGAGCAGCGGATCGGGCCGCTGCCACCAGTTCGGCGCGGCCGGCGGCGGCTCCTGGGCGACGGCGGGCTCCGGCTCGCGCGGGGGCAGCTGGTGGCGCTTCGGGTCGTAGCGGAGCGCGGCGAAGGCGAGCGCCGCGATCAAAAGCAGCGGGAAGATGTGGCCCTTGGCGCCCATGTAGGAGAAGAAGATGCCGGTGCCGAGCACGGTGACCAGCACCGCGCCGAGGGACTGGCCGTCGACCCGGCCGGACATCAGCCGCTGCAACTCGTTCTTGCCCGTGCCCTCCATCGGGATCATCAGCCAGGCGACCCCGTAGATGAAGAGCCCGATACCGCCCCAGAGACAGAGCACGGCGATCACCACGCGGAAGACCAGCGGGTCGATGTCCAGCCGACGGCCGAGGCCACCGCAGACGCCCGTCACCACCCGGTGGCTGGCGCTGCGCTCCAGCGGCGGGCGTGAGCTCTCGGGCTCCTGGCCACCGGGGGCGGGAGCGCCTTCCGAGAAGGGGGGCGTGCCGGGCGTGACATCCATACCCTCATCCTGCGGGTCGTCGGCGGCTGTGCCCATCCGTCATCTCCCTGGTCGAACCCTGAGATCCACCCTGACATACGCCCCGAGCGGAACCAGGGCGACGATCGGGGTCGACCCTGATGCTTTTCGCGGGTGCGTCGTGTGACGATCGACCCGTGGCAACCAGCGACCTCTCTCCCGACCGCCCGGACCCGCGGCCCGAAGCCCGGCCCGACGTGGCCGGGTCGCTCGGCGCGCCGGTCCGCAAGCTGTACCGCCGTCCGGAGGGTCGCGTGGTCGGCGGCGTTGCCAGCGGGCTCGCCGCGCACCTGGGCATTCCGGTGCTCTGGGTGCGGGCGGCCTTCGTGGTGCTGACGCTGGGTCAGGGGCTGGGCCTGGTGCTCTACGCCGCGTTCTGGTTCGTGGTCCCGATGGGCGGGGTGGGCGGCGCGGGGGCGTCCGGCCGGCCCGTCGGCGGCCCCGAGTCGGGGGATCCGGGTTCCGGGCGGCCGCCCGGCGGCCTGGCGCGGGCCAGGCGCTCGCTCCAGGCGCTCTTCCGTGGGGATCCCTCGCCCGAGGGCCAGCGCGCGGTCAAGGACCGAGGGCGGCTGCTGGCACTGATCGCGGTGCTCGCCGGGGTGCTGGTGCTGGTCAACGTGCTCACAGCCGGGCGGGACGACCCGTACTTCTGGCCGGTGCTGATCTCCGGGGCCGGGGTCGCCCTGGTCTGGCGCCAGGTCGACGACGCCCGCTGGGCCCGCTGGTTCTCGCTCGACGACAGCAGCAAGGGCGCGGTCACGCTGCGGCTGGGCGCGGGCGTGGTGCTGGTGGCCGCCGGGGTGATCAGCTTCCTGGTGGTGTCCGGCTCGCTCGCGGAGTTCGGCAAGGTGATGCAGGCCGTCCTGGTGGTGCTGGCCGGCGTCCTGCTGCTGGCCGGCCCCTACCTGCTCCGCATGTGGCAGGACCTGACGACGGAGCGCCGCGAGCGCATCCGGGCCCAGGAGCGCGCCGAGGTCGCCGCCCACATTCACGACTCCGTGCTGCACACGCTGACGCTCATCCTCCGCCACGCGGACGACCCGAAGGAGGTCGCCCGTCTGGCCAGGGCTCAGGAGCGCGACCTGCGCCAATGGCTCTACCGCTCCGGGGATCCGAAGGACGAGACGACGCCGGACACCCTGGCCGAGTCGGTCCGCGCGGTCGCCGCGGAGGTCGAGGACCACCACGGCGTTCCGGTCGAGGTCATCTGCGTCGGCGACGCTCCCATGGACGAACGCCTCGCCGCCCAGCTCCAGGCGGCGCGGGAGGCGATGGTCAACGCTGCGAAGTACGGTGGCGGCGAGCCGGTCTCGGTCTACGCGGAGGTCGAGGGCAGTACGGTGTGGGTGTTCGTCCGCGACCGCGGCCCCGGTTTCGATCTGGACGCGGTCCCGGAGGACCGGATGGGCGTGCGCGGCTCGATCATCGGCCGCATGCAGCGCAACGGCGGCCACGCCCGCGTTCGTCCGGCCCCCGCGGGCGGCACGGAGGTCGAGCTGGAGATGGAGAGGGCGAGCGGATGAGCGCGAACGCGGAGCGGAGCCAGGCCCGGGTGGTCCTGGTGGACGACCACCGGATGTTCCGGACGGGCGTGCGCGCGGAGATCGGCCAGACCGAGCGCACCAACGTCGACGTGGTGGGTGAGGCTGCCGACGTCGAGCAGGCGGTCTCGGTGGTCAGCTCGACGTTGCCGGACGTGGTGCTGCTCGACGTCCACCTCCCCGGCGGCGGCGGCGTCGAGGTGCTGCGCCGCTGTGCCTCGCTGGAGGGCGTGAAGTTCCTGGCGCTCTCGGTCTCCGACGCGGCGGAGGACGTCATCGGCGTCATCCGCGGTGGTGCGCGCGGCTACGTCACCAAGACGATCACGGGCACGGATCTGGTCGACGCGATCTTCCGGGTCCGGGACGGCGACGCGGTCTTCTCGCCGCGCCTGGCGGGCTTCGTGCTGGACGCCTTCGCCGCCACGGACACCCCGCCCGTCGATGAGGATCTCGACCGGCTGACCCAGCGCGAGCGCGAGGTCCTTCGGCTGATCGCGCGCGGGTACGCGTACAAGGAGATCGCCAAGCAGCTCTACATCTCGGTGAAAACGGTGGAGAGCCATGTCTCGGCGGTGCTGCGCAAGCTCCAGCTGAGCAACCGTCACGAGCTCACGCGGTGGGCGACGGCTCGCCGACTGGTGTAGTCGAGCTGAACTAGCCCGGACGGACGGCGCCGACGATCGGCATCTCGCCGACCGGGGCGTACTCCACGGAGGCACCGGGGTGCGGGGCGTGGATGATCATGCCGCCGCCGACGTACATGCCCACGTGGCTGACGCCGGAGTAGTAGAAGACCAGGTCGCCCGGTTGCAGGTCGGCGGTTGAGACCCGGCGTCCGGCGTTGATCTGCTCGTAGGTGGTGCGCGGCAGGCCCACGCCGGCCGCGGCCCAGGCGGCTTGGATCAGGCCGGAGCAGTCGTAGGAGCCGGGGCCGGTCGCGCCCCAGACGTACGGCTTGCCGAGCTGCGCGCGGGCGAAGGCCACGGCCACGGCAGCCCGCCCGGAGACCGGAACGGAGCCCAGGTCCGGCGGGGTGGTGGTGCTGGTGCTTCCCGAGCCGCTCAGGGACTGGTCGATGGTGGCGCGGGTGGCGGCGTCCAGGCTGTTGAGGAGGGCTTGTGCGGCGGCCAGCTTGCGCTGGATCTCGGCCTTGGCGGCCGCGAGCCTGGCCTGCTCGGCCTGGAGCGCGGCAAGCTTCGCCCCGGCGGCGGCGCGTTGCGTGGCCAGCGTCGTGGCCTGGGCTTCGAACTGCCACATCAGCCCGGCCTGGGAGGTCATGGCCTGGGAGAGGTCCCCGGCTCGCTGGAGGTAGTCGTCGGGGTGGGCCGAGGTCAGCAGCTCCAGCTGGGGGTCCAAGCCGCCGCTGCGGTACTGCTCGGCGGCCATCGAGCCGAGGCGTGTGCGCAGCGCGTTCATCGCCTCGTCGGTGCGGGCGGCCTGCTCCTGCAGTTGCGTCGCCTGCGTCTGCAGCGCCTGAGCCGCGGCGGTCGCGCCGTCGTACTTCTGGGTGGCCTGCTCGGCCTGCTGGTAGAGCGTGTCGACCTGGGCCTTGACCTGGCCGGCCGTCGGCTGGGGATCGGCGTGTCCGGGCTGGGCCAGGACGGCGACCGAGGCCGCTGCCGCCGTCGCGAGAGTGGCGGCGGCGCGGGCCGTGGGGCCCACGAGCGGGGAGGTTCGGGGTTTTCGATGTGACGCCACGAGGGCGTTCCCTTCGCCGGGGGAGTGGTCGGACCGTGACGCTAACCCCCTGCGAGTGGTGTGCACCCTGAGGTTGACGAGGCTGGCCGGAACTAGGCGGAATCAGTTGTTCCGATCACGGCTTCCTGTCGTCTTCCCGGCGAGGATCGATCATTTGACGATCGATCGGGACATCAATCCGACGATCCGATTTCATCTGGCCCGATTTCGTCCGGCCCGATTTCGCTGGAGCCTGCAGCCGGGCTCAGGTACTCCGGCGGCACCCGCTCCGCCAGCCACACCCCGTTCGCGCTCACCCGGAACGCGAAGCCCGCCGCGGCCATCGCCGCCGCGTCGACCGTCAGCACCACCGGCCGCCCGCGTCGGCCGCCGACCCGCTCGGCCGTCGCCACGTCCGGCGACAGATGCACCGCATGCCGCTGCATCGGCCGCAGTCCCTCGCGCCGGATGGCATCCAGCGCACCCGGGTAGGTGCCGTGGAACAGCCGCGGCGGCGGAGCGGCCTCCTCGTACCCGAGCTCGACGGGGACGGTGTGGCCCTGGCTGGCCCGGATCCGGCTGCCGTCCTCGCTGAAGGCGAAGCGTCGCTTGTCGTTCTCGGCGACGACCTGGTCCAGCTGCGCCCGGGACATCCGGCGCCCGTGCGCGGCGGCCGCCGCGAGCAGCTCCTTCACGTCCACCCAGCCGGCCCGGTCCAGCCTCAACCCGATGCTCTCCGGATCGTGCCGCAGCACCCGGGAGAGGAACTTGGAGTTCTTGATCATTTTTCTGTTGTCTTCCATACGGCGACGGTAGGCCGCCGTCGGGGCGTACGTCGCGCGAGTTTCCGGGGTCGCAGGCCCGTGCGGAGCAGGGCTGGAGGATCATGGTGCTGTGATGCGCATCTGCTTCGTCTGCACCGGGAACATCTGCCGCTCGCCCATCGCCGAGCACGTCATGCGGGAGCGGCTGGCCGAGGCGGGCCTCGACGGTCTCGTCCTGGTCGACAGCGCCGGCACCGGCTCGTGGCACGAGGGCGACCCGGCCGACGAGCGTGCGGTGCGGGTGCTGCGCGAGGCCGGGTACACGAGCGATCATGAGGCGCGACAGTTCCGGCCCGAGTGGTTCCGCACGCTCGACCTGGTCGTGGCCCTCGACCAGGGCCACGAGCGCGTCCTGCGCCGCCTCGCCCGGACACCCGAGGAGGCCGCCAAGGTCCGCCTGCTGCGCTCCTACGACCCGGCGGCGAGCGGGGACCTCGACGTCCCCGACCCCTACTACGGCGGCAAGGAGGGCTTCGAGGAGGTCCTCAAGCTCTGCGAGGCCGGATGCGACGGGATGCTCGCCGAGGTCAGGAGCCAGGTGCGGTGAACCCGTCCCTGGGTGTCGGTCGGGCGGCCTAGACTCGGGGGTGATGAGCAGCCTCTTTGACGACATCCCCCTGCCCGGCCTGGACGTCTCCGCGACGGTTCCGCCCCCGGCCGACGAGCCGTACGACGACGCCGCCTACTCGCCGTACGAGGAGGAGATCCCCGCGGATCTCTTCCAGTCGTTCGATTCGGCCGAGCCTGTGCCAGGTTCGTACTACCGCAATGGCGCCGCACACCCGGTCGCGGACCCCGAGACGCTGCTGGACGGGATGAACCCGCAGCAGCGCGAGGCCGTCGTGCACGCCGGCTCCCCGCTGCTCATCGTGGCCGGCGCCGGCTCCGGCAAGACGCGCGTGCTCACCCACCGCATCGCCTACCTGCTCGCCGCGCGCGACGTGCAGCCCGGCGAGATCCTCGCGATCACGTTCACCAACAAGGCCGCCGGCGAGATGCGCGAGCGCGTCGAGGCCCTGGTCGGGCCGCGGGCCAAGGCGATGTGGGTGTCCACCTTCCACAGCGCCTGCGTCCGCATCCTGCGCCGCGAGAGCAAGCGGCTCGGCTTCACCTCCAGCTTCTCGATCTACGACGCCGCCGACTCGCAGCGCCTGATGGCGCTCGTCTGCCGCGATCTCGACCTGGACCCGAAGCAGTTCCCGCCGAAGTCCTTCACGGCCAAGGTCTCCAACCTCAAGAACGAGCTCATCGACGAGGATTCCTACGCCGGACAGGCCGCCAACCCGATGGAGCGCAAGCTGGCCGAGGCCTACGCGCTCTACCAGCGCCGTCTGCGCGAGGCGAACGCGCTGGACTTCGACGACATCATCATGACCACGGTCAACCTGCTCCAGGCCTTCCCCGATGCCGCCGAGCACTACCGCCGCCGGTTCCGGCACATCCTGGTCGACGAGTACCAGGACACCAACCACGCCCAGTACATGCTCGTCCGCGAGCTGAGCGGCGGCGCGAGCGGTCAGGCCCCGAAGAAGACGGTGGACGGCGAGTTCGTGAACCCGGCGGCCGCCGAGCTGGCGCAGATCCCGCCCGCCGAGCTCTGCGTCGTCGGTGACGCGGACCAGTCGATCTACGCCTTCCGTGGCGCGACGATCCGCAACATCCTCGACTTCGAGGAGGACTACCCGAACGCGACCACGATCCTTCTGGAGCAGAACTACCGCTCCACGCAGACGATCCTGAGCGCCGCCAACTCCGTCATCGAGCGCAACAGCGGCCGCCGCAAGAAGAACCTGTGGACGGCCGGCGCCGAGGGCACCCGGATCACCTCCTACGTCGCCGACGACGAGCACGGCGAGGCGCAGTTCATCGCCGACGAGATCGACAGGCTCAGCGACGCGGGCGACGCGAAGGCCGGTGACATCGCGGTCTTCTACCGCACCAACGCGCAGTCCCGCGTCTTCGAAGAGGTCTTCATCCGCGTCGGCCTGCCTTACAAGGTCGTCGGCGGTGTCCGCTTCTACGAGCGCAGGGAGGTGCGTGACGTCCTGGCCTACCTGCGGGTGCTGGCCAATCCGGAGGACTCCGTGCCGCTGCGCCGGATCCTCAACGTGCCCAAGCGCGGCATCGGCGACCGGGCCGAGGCGATGATCGAGGCGCTGGCCTCCCGCGAGCGCATCTCCTTCCCGCAGGCGCTGTTGCGCGTGGACGAGGCGTACGGCATGGCCGCGCGCTCCGCCAATGCGGTGAAGAAGTTCAACGACCTGATGGCGAAGCTGCGCGGTGTGGTGGAGTCGGGTGCAGGGCCCGCCGCCGTCCTGGAGGCAGTGCTGGAGGAGACCGGCTATCTGGCCGAGCTCCAGGCGTCGACGGACCCGCAGGACGAGACGCGCGTGGAGAACCTTCAGGAACTCGCGGCCGTGGCGCTGGAGTTCGAGCAGGAAGAGCCCGTCGAGGGCCCGGACGGCGAGCCGCTGCTGCAGCCCGGCCTGCCCGGCTTCCTCGAGCGGGTCGCGCTGGTGGCGGACTCCGATCAGATCCCGGACGAGGAGGGCGAGGGTGGTGAGCCCCGCGGTGTCATCACGCTGATGACGCTGCACACGGCCAAGGGTCTGGAGTTCCCCGTCGTCTTCCTGACCGGCATGGAGGACGGCGTCTTCCCGCACATGCGGGCGATGAGCAACACCAAGGAGCTGGAGGAGGAGCGCCGGCTCGCCTACGTCGGGCTGACCCGGGCACGCGAGCGGCTCTACCTCTCGCGCGCGGTGCTGCGCAGCGCGTGGGGCCAGCCGTCCTACAACCCGGCCTCCCGCTTCCTGGACGAGATCCCGCCGACGCTGGTCGAGGAGAAGCGCTCGGCTGCCGCGGCCGTGCCGTCAGGATTCGGTTCGCGTGGCGGATCGGGAGGCGGCTCGGGCGCAGGGGGGTTCTCACGGCGCTCCGCTCCGGCCGCGGGCTGGGGCAAGAACGCCGGCCGGATGAAGGAGCGCCCGACGGTCACCCTGGCCGTCGGCGACCGGGTCACCCACGACCGCTTCGGGCTGGGCACGGTCGTGTCCGTCTCCGGTCCTGCGGACGACGCCAAGGCGACGATCGACTTCGGCGCCGAGGGAACGAAGCAGCTGCTGCTGCGCTACGCGCCGGTGGAGAAGTTGTAGCGAGTCAGAAGAGCTATCGGGGGTCGAGGCCCCTTGCCAGCAGCCAAGGCAGGGGGTCGACCGGGTCGCCTCCGCTGGGGTGCACCTCGAAGTGCAGGTGCGGGCCGGTGGAGTTACCGGTGTCGCCGGAGTAGGCGATTATGTCGCCCATCTTCACCTGGCCGCTGCGCACCCGGTACGAACTGAGGTGGCAGTACCAGGTGACGGTGCCGTCGGGTGCGGTCAGTTTGACCATGTACCCGTAGAAAGGGTTCCACTCCGTGGCGATGGTCCCGCCGGTCACGGCGTGGACGGGGGTGCCGACCGGGACGGGGAAGTCGATCCCGGTGTGCAGCTGCATCCAGTGCGTGCCCGCCTGGCCGAACAGCGCGCTCAGGCCCGAGTGGTAGGCGATCGGCAGGGTGAACCTGGGCGCCTCGGCGGCGGCCTTCCTGGCGGCGGCGTTGCGCAGCTGCAGCGCCGTGCGCTGCTTGTCCCGGCTGGCGCGCTCGGCAGCGCCCTTGGCCTCGGCGGCGGCGAGCGCCTGGGCCTTCGCCTGGGCGGCGGCGTCGACCGACGCGGAGGCGGTCGTCGTGGGGTGGTGCGGGCGCAGCGGCCCGATCGTCGCGGCGGCGGCTCCGGCGACGCCAAGGACCGCCACGGACGGCACGGCGATCGTCAGCACGGCGGACCTGCGCCGCGCAGGCCGCCGGCGCGCACCCCGCGCCGCGGCGCGGCCCCCGACGACGGGCTCGGGCTCCGGGTCGGGTTCGGGGGTCGGCTCAGGTTCCGCCTCGAGTACCAGCTCCGGTTCCGGCTCGTAGTACTCGTAGTGCTCGTAGTGCTCGTAGTAGCCGGGAACGGGCTCCGGCTGGTAGTAGACCGGTTGCTCGTAGACCGGCTGCTCGTAATACTCCGCCTGCGGCTGCTCGTAGGCCGGGTACTGGTAGTGGTTCCGGTACTCGTACCCGTAGGCCGAGTAGTCGGTGTACGCGGCGTACTCGGTGTACTGCTGGGGGTACTCCGGATGAACCAGGGTCTGCTGGCCGTACCAACTGGTGTCAGTGGTCACGGGCTCCCAATCCACCTCGGCGACGGCGAGAAATTGAGCGTGACTGTATCCCCGGTCACGGATCGGAAACAAGAGAACAGCCGAATTATCCCTCGTGCACCATTTGTCACATCAAGCGATCTGACGATCAATCACCGTGGGTTGCCCATGGGTCAGCTCCTCGCGGATCCGGGCCAGGACCTCCCAGTGCACCGGGAGCGTCAGATGCCCCGCGTTTCTGATCAGCACGTTCTCCGCCATCAGGTCGGGGTGCGCAAGCCGTGCGTTCCCGTTCGGGACGATCAGTGGATCCAGATCGCCCCAGAAGCACAGGAAGCGCGTCCGGCAGCCGGTGGCGGGGGTGTTGAGCGCGGCCAGCACCTCGCTGTCCGGCAGCATCTGCCGGACGATCGGCAGCGGGCGCAGGGCGTGCGCCATCACCGTGCCCTGGTGCGGGGTGCCCAGCGTGACGAGGGTGTGCACGTGGGCGTCACCGCCCAGCAACTGCACGTAGTAGCGGGCGATCAGTCCGCCGAGGCTGTGGCCGACGATCGCGATCCGCTCGCCGCCGTAGACCTTGCGCACGTGTTCGACGTGTCGGCCCAGCAGTGCCGCCGCGCGCGGGACGTCGAGGGTGAACGGGTTGTAGTTGAGGCCGTGCAGGTGGTCCCAGCCGTGGACGTGGAGGTTGTGGCGGAGCAGGGTGAAGACCGCGCGATTGTCGAAGAGGCCGTGCAGCAGCAGGACCGGACTGTGTCCGGCGGCCGCGCCGTGGTCGCAGTGCTCCGGCGGCAGCGGTCGGCGTTCGGGCGTGAAGCCGCCCGGGTAGAGGGCCAGGTGTCCGGCGAGGGCGGCGCCCTCCAGCCCCACGCCTCTGGCCAGCGCGGCAGTACGACAGAACGGGACGCTCACGGCTCCGACCTCCCCGCAGGTACAGATCCGGGAAGCGTGCGGCGCGGACAGGCGAACGTGCACGGCCCTCGCGAGAGCAGGCAAGCGCGAAAGAGGCCAAGGCGGCAGGTGTGCGTGACGGCTTGCGGCTCCCCGCTGCGCGTGTCCGCGACTGGGCCACGACCGACCGCCACAGGTGGGTGTCGTCGGTGCGGCCGGTGCTCGAACGCGCAGTGAACTGGTTGATCAGTGTGATTCTCCCCTCGCTTGGGCCCGCGAAACAGCGTTTGGGCCCGGCTGGCGATAACGTTCCCTCACCGGATGGGAACGCCGGTTAACGCAGCAGCTGCAAGGACGCAGGGATGATGCAGGAGGCAAAGATGGGCGTGTCCGGCCCTATCCGCGTGGTCGTGGCCAAGCCTGGGCTCGACGGTCACGACCGTGGCGCCAAGGTGATCGCTCGCGCATTGCGCGACGCCGGCATGGAGGTCATCTACACCGGCCTGCACCAGACCCCGGAGCAGATCGTCGACACCGCGATCCAGGAGGACGCCGACGGCATCGGTCTGTCGATCCTCTCGGGCGCGCACATGACGCTCTGCGCGAAGGTGGTCGAGCTGCTGCGCGAACGCGACGCGGCCGACATCGTGGTCTTCGGCGGCGGGATCATCCCCGACGGAGACATTCCGCAGCTCAAGGCGCTCGGCGTCGCCGCGATCTTCACGCCGGGCACGCCCACGCGTGATGTCGTGAGCTGGGTCGAGTCCAACCTCCGCGCGGGCGCCACCGCCTGAGGTCAGGCCAGTTCGGCGAGCATCGCGGAGCGCGTGCGCACGGTCGTCGCGAGCCGGGTGAAGACCTCCGCCCAGGCGGGGGACGACGCCTCGGCGAGCGCGTCGGCGCGCGCGGCCGCGGCGAAGGGCAGCGAGCGCTCGGCCACGCCGAGCACGCCGCTGTGGCTCCACGGGTACGCCCCGGAGCCCGCCACGTGGGCGAGTGCGTCCAGGACGGCGTCGGCCAGCTCCTCGGGCCAGGGCGGCGGGCAGGTGACGAGCAGTTGGAACGCCTCCGCCGGCCCCTGTTCCAGCACGAACCGCGCCGTCCAGGCCGCCCGCTCCACCGGCGGCAGGACGGAGAGCAGCCGGGACTGCGTCCCGCTGGTTCCACGGCCCTGATGACGGGTGAGCAGCGCGCGCGCCCACGCGGCGGCGTGCTGCCGGACGGCTGCCCGGGCCCAGGCCTCGTGCAGCTCTTCCGCCCAGGCGGGCGTCATGGGCAGGGACAGGACGAGCTCCGGCGGTCCCAGCAGTTCAGTCCAGCACGAGAGCGGCGTCGCCGCGATCACCTCGCCGAGCCAGAATGCCCGGTCGCCGCGCCCGGTGGGCGAGGTGGGGGCTATCCCGTCGTGCTGCATCGCGGCGTCGCAGGCCGTCGGCGGCTCGACGGCCAGGCGGCCCTCGGCCGTGACCTTGACGGCCTCCCGGGCTCGCGCCGCCATCCGCGTGGAGAGCGCCGAACCCGGCAGAGTGGAGAGCAGTTCGGCGGCGGTGGCGCGGACGTTCTTGGCGCGGTCGGCGAGGGCCTCCTCGAGGAACTGTTCGTCGGCTGGACCGAGGCCCTCCTGGAGGGCGTCGAGGAAGAGCAGCCGGTCCTCCGCGCGCTCGGTGCGCCACGTGGAGCGGAGCAGGGCCAGGCCGGCGGCGGGATCGCGGCGCCGCAGCCGGGTCAGTTGGGTGACCCGCTCGGCGAAGAGGCCCTCCTCCCAAGCGGCGGCATCGTCGGTGTGGTCATGTTGCTCCCCGTCCTGGCCGACGGCGGGCACGCGCAGGACGTAGCGCCAGTCCGGATTGACCTCGGCCAGCCAGCGGCCCAGCGGTCCGGCGAGCGCGACGGCGTCCCCGCGCAGGTCGCTGCGCTGGCGGGCGGCGTCGAGCAGGGGCGGCACCAGGGCGGGTGGGGGCGCGAAGCCACGGGACCGCGCGGTGCCGAGCCACTGCGGCAGCAGCTCGCTCCCGCTCTCGGCGAGCAAGGACGCGAGCCGCCGGGCAGCGGTCGCGGGCAGCGGCGGCCGGTGGTCGAGCGGTGCGGGCGCGGGCGTCTCCGGCGCGGGCGCGGGACGCAGGCCCGCGCGGCGGGCGAGGGTGCAGGCGGCGGCGCGGTCGAGGAGATCGGGACTGTCACGCCGGTTGGTGCCCAGGAGGGCGTCCTCGACGAGGTCGGTCCAGTCGTTCACAGCGAACCCTTCGGTGTCGTCCGGCTGGTTGGGTGAGGTGGTCAGAGCGAGAGCGATCCGGCGTCGGTCCAGCAGGTGACCGCCGAGAAGCCGCGGTGGCCGCACTCGCCGAAGAGCGTCACCGGACGCCCGCCGGACGCTGCGACCAGGCGCCAGAGCGAGGCGGTCCGGAGCGGCACCGCCCCGGTCGCGTCGACGAGCTGCCAACCGGACTCCGTGGGCACCGGCGTCACACCGGAGACCACGGTGGGCCAGGCGTCCAGCCACGGATCCTCGCCGAGCGCGCGTGCGTACTCCGCCAGCGCCGCGTCCAGGGTGACGCCGATCGGGCGCGCTGCGGCCGGGGAGGCGGGCGCGGCGTAGCGCGGACCGAGCGCGGCGCGCAACGGGCGGGCGGCGGCGTGGAAGGCGAGGTCCGCGTCCAGTTCCAGGCCGATGGGCAGAGACAACTCCGGGGCGACGCCGGGGCGTCCGAAGGAGAGCAGCAGGGCGAGCCGCCCGGACTCCGCACCGCGCAGCCAGAGACGGCGGGTGGTCAGGCGATCGTCCGCGCTGTCGCGGGAGCCCAGCACCAGCCAGCGGTCGCGTATCAGCCGGCCGTTCGCCAGCACGTCGGCGTTGTCCACGGTGAAGCCGACGCGCGCCCGGACCGTCGCCGCCAGCGGGCCGGGCAGGGCGTCGACGCGCCGGTAGCCGGCCGTCAGCAGGTGCAGCAGCCCGTACTCCTCCACCAGCCGCGAGGGCCAGGGCCCGCCGGAGGCGGGGAGGGATCCCAACTCCCTTGCCCGCGCGGCGAGACCGGGCGCCTGGGCGTCGACCATCCGCGCGGCCACGCCCTCCCAGAACGCGTGGCCGCGCGTCGGGGCGTCGGCGAGGCCGCCGCGCAACTGGTCCGTCAGGCGGGCCTGGAGCTCGGCCGCGCCGGCCGCCACCCGCGTCTCGCGACGCCGCCTCCGGGCCGCCGCGGCCGCGTCGTCGCGCGGAGGCACGATGGTTGACGCTGGATCAGTCGGATCAGCCGCCGCACGTTCGGCGCGCTGCCGACGGCCCGTCAACCAGGAATCCGCCCATTCGGGTGAAGCTTCGCCCGCCAGTGCCTCAGCGGACCAGAGCAGCAGCAGTGCGAGCGCGTGCTTGCAGGGGAACTTACGGCTGGGGCAGGAGCAGTGGTAGGCGGGACCGTCGAGCGCGACGACCGTCTGGTACGGCCGCGACCCGCTGCCCTTGCACGCGCCCCACACGGCCTCCGCGCTCGCCCCCGTGCCGGACCAGGGCTCCGCCTTGGCGAGCTTGGCGGCGGCCTTGGCGGAGGCGGCGTCGGGGGAGAGGGAGAGAACGTGATCGGTAGTCCAGCGAACGTCCATGCCTCCGACGTTAGGACGCACCACTGACAAGTCCCGAGGGCCGATCCCGACGCCCCGAGGAATTGTCAGACCCACCGTGCAGAGTGGTTGTTGCAGGCGGCGCCCGAGCTGTGAGCGCCCTTTCGACTGCTCTTTGACGACGCCCTGGTCTTTGACGACGCCCTGGTGCCTTCCTCCCTGAGGAGACCTATGTCCACGTCCGCACTCACGCCCACACCCACCCCCGAGGCCATCCGGCCGCACGCGGAGACGGCCTACGCCGCCGAACTCGCCGCGCTGGCCGCAGCGGACGACCGGCCGCGCCCGGTCCGCTGGCGGCTCTCGCCCTGGGCCGTCGCGACCTACCTGCTCGGTGGCACACTGCCGGACGGCACCGTGATCACGCCCAAGTACGTCGGCCCGCGCCGGATCGTCGAGGTCGCGGTCACTACGCTGGCGACGGACCGGGCGCTGCTGCTGCTCGGCGTGCCCGGCACGGCCAAGACGTGGGTGTCCGAACACCTCGCCGCCGCCGTCAGCGGCGATTCGACGCTGCTGGTCCAGGGCACGGCGGGCACGCCCGAGGAGGCGATCCGCTACGGCTGGAACTACGCCCGGCTGCTCGCCGAGGGCCCCAGCAGGGAGGCGCTGGTGCCGAGCCCGGTGCTGCGCGCGATGGCCGAGGGCAAGACCGCCCGGGTCGAGGAGCTGACCCGGATCCCGGCCGACGTGCAGGACACGCTGATCACCATCCTCTCCGAGAAGACGCTGCCGATACCGGAGTTGGGGGAGGAGGTGCAGGCCGTCCGCGGCTTCAACCTGATCGCCACCGCCAACGACCGCGACCGAGGCGTCAACGAGCTCTCCTCCGCGCTGCGTCGCCGCTTCAACACGGTGGTGCTGCCGCTGCCCGCCTCGCTGGACGACGAGGTCGCGATCGTCGCGCGCCGCGTCGCCGAGCTCGGCCGCTCGCTCGACCTGCCGGAGCTGCCCAGCGCGCTGACCGAGATCCAGCGCGTCGTCACGGTCTTCCGCGAACTGCGCGCCGGCGTCACCGCCGACGGCCGCACCAAACTCAAGTCGCCCTCCGGCACGCTCTCCACGGCGGAGGCGATATCCGTCGTCACCAGCGGTCTCGCGCTCGCCGCGCACTTCGGCGACGGAGAACTGCGCGCGGGGGACGTCGCCGCGGGCATCCTCGGAGCGGTGGTCCGTGATCCGGCGGCGGACCAACTGGTGTGGCAGGAGTACCTGGAGTCCGTCGTGCGTGAGCGCGCGGACTGGAAGGACTTCTACCGCAGCTGCCGCGACGCGGCTGCGCGCTGATGGGCGGGGTGCCTTCCCTCATCAGCGCTGCCCAGGAGATCGCGTTGCTCGGCGTGCGTCATCACGGTCCAGGCTCCGCACGGGCAGTGGGCGCGGCGCTCGCGCAGTTCCGGCCCGACGCGGTGCTGATCGAGGGCCCGCCCGAGGCGGACGCGCTGCTGGCGCTCGCCGCGGACAAGGAGATGACGCCGCCGGTCGCGCTGCTCGCGCACGTGGTCGACGAGCCCGCCCGCGCTGCGTTCTGGCCCTTCGCGGCCTTCTCCCCGGAGTGGGTCGCGCTGCGGCACGCACTGGAGGAGGAGATCCCGGTCCGCTTCATCGATCTGCCGGCTGCGCACACCTTCGCGCTGACCGCTCCCGCCTCCAGCGACGGCGAGGAGCGAGAGGCGTACGCGGTGGACCCGATCGGCGAGTTGGCGCGAGCGGCCGGACAGGAGGACGCGGAGCGCTGGTGGGACGACGTCGTCGAGCACGCGCGTCCCGGCGGCGGAGGCGAGGACGCGCTGGCGCCGTTCCAGGCGCTGGCGGAGGCGATGACGGCGCTGCGCGAGGAGGCGCCCGAGGTGCTGGAAGACGCGCGCCGCGAGGCGTACATGCGCAAGCAGATCCGCGCCGCCGCGCGGGCGGGCCACGAGCGGATCGCGGTCGTCTGCGGCGCCTGGCACGTCCCCGCGCTGGCGGCGAAGGTCCCCGTCGCCGCCGACAACGCGCTGCTGCGCGGGCTGCCCAAGGCCAAGGTCGAGCTGACCTGGGTCCCCTGGACGCACCGCCGACTCTCCCAGCACACCGGCTACGGCGCGGGCATCGCCTCGCCGGGCTGGTACCAGCACCTCTTCGACTCGGACGGCCGCCAGGTCGTCGAACGTTGGCTGGCCCGCGTCGCGGCGCTGCTGCGGGAGGAGGACTACGCGGTCTCCTCCGCGCACGTGATCGAGGCGGTACGCCTCGCCGAGACCTTGGCGGCGATGCGCGGGCGGCCGCTGGCGGGGCTGGCGGAGACGGTCGACGCGGTGCGGGCGGTGCTCTGTGAGGGCTCGGACGTGCCGCTGCGGCTGATCGAGGAGCGGCTGATCGTCGGCGACGCACTGGGCCAGGTGCCGGAGGCGGCCCCGGCGGTCCCGCTGCAACGCGACCTGACGCGCCTCCAGCGCGAGCTCCGGCTCAAGCCGGAGACGCGGGTGCGGGCCCTCGACCTGGATCTGCGCAAGGACGTGGACGCGGCCCGAAGCCGGCTGCTGCACCGGCTGGTGCTGCTGGGCATCGACTGGGCGGTCCCGACGGAGTCGCAGACGCGGGCGACGGGAACCTTCAGGGAGAGCTGGGAGCTTTCCTGGGAGCCGGAGTTGGCCGTCCGCGTCGCGGAGGCGGGCATCTGGGGCACGACGGTCGAGGCGGCGGCGTCGGCGCGGGCATCGGCGCGCGCGGTGGACGCGCGGCAGTTGGGCGAGGTCACCGCGCTCGCCGAGACGTGCCTGCTCGCCTCCCTCCCCGACGCCCTGCCCGTCGTCCTGCGCTGCCTGGCCGACCGTGCGGCGCTGGACACCGACGTCGCCCACCTCGCGGAGGCGCTCCCGGCCCTGGTCCGCTCCCTCCGCTACGGCGACGTCCGCGCCACCGCGACCCCACTCCTGGCGGACCTGGCCACCTCCCTCGCCACCCGCATCTGCATCGGCCTCCCCTCAGCGGCGACCTCCCTCGACGCGACAGCGGCCCAAGCCTTGGCGGGCCACCTGACAGCCACCCACACGGCGATCACGCTGCTCGGTGAGCCCGGGGTGCAGGCGCGGTGGGTGGCCTGCCTCCGCGGGCTCGTGGAGCGGGAGCTCGCCGCAGGCGTGGTGCGCGGGAGGGCGGCCCGGCTGCTGCTGGACGACGGGTGGCTGGAGGAGGGGGAGGCGGCACGGTTGCTGGGGCTCGTGCTGACGCCGGGCGTGCCGCCGGCGGAGGGCGCGGCGTGGGTGGACGGGTTCCTCGCCGGAGGCGGCGTGCTGCTCGTGCACGACCAGCGGCTGCTCGGGCTCGTCGACGCATGGATCGCCAGGATCCCCGACGCCGCCTTCCCGGACGTCCTGCCCCTGCTGCGCCGCACCTTCTCCAGGCTGGAGCCGGGAGTCCGGCGCAGCGTCGGGGAGCTGGTCCGCGGCGGCCGGCGCCACGACGCGGAGACCGAACACGCCGGCTTCGCCACCGAACTCGACGCGGCGCAGGCCGCCCCCGCCCTCGCGACGGTTCAGCTGATCCTCGGCCCTACGGAGACACGATGACGACCACGCCCACGCACGACGAGCGCCTGCGCCGCTGGCGGCTCGTCCTCGGCGGCGACGCCGACGGCACCGGCCGCGCGCTCACCGGGCGCGACGCCGCCATGGACCGCACCCTCGCCGCCGTCTACGCCTCCCAGCCCGGCGGCGGGCCGCGCAGCGCCGGACTCGGCGGCTCCGCGCCGCAGGTCGCCCGCTGGCTGGGGGACATACGCAGTTACTTCCCGACCAGCGTCGTTCAACTGATGCAGCAGGACGCCATCGAGCGCCTCGGGCTCACCCGACTGCTGATGGAGCCGGAGATGCTGGAGGCCGTCGAGCCCGACGTCCATCTCGTCGGCACCCTCATCTCCCTCGGCAAGGCGCTTCCGGAGACCACCAGGGAGACGGCCCGCGCGGTCGTCCGTAAGGTCGTCGCCGATCTCGAACGTCGGATCGCGGCCCGCACCCGCTCCGTCGTCGGCGGCGCGCTCGACCGCAGCGCCCGGACCCACCGACCGCGCCACCGTGACATCGACTGGGACCGCACCATCCGGGCCAATCTGAAGAACTACCTGCCCGACCACCGCACCGTCGTGCCCGAGCGTCTCGTCGGCTACGCCCGCGCCCAGCAGGCGGTGAAGAAGGACGTCATCCTCTGCATCGACCAATCGGGATCGATGGCCGCGTCCGTCGTGCACTCCTCCGTCTTCGGCGCGGTGCTCGCGTCGATGCACTCGCTCAGCACCCGGCTGGTCGTCTTCGACACCGCCGTGGTCGACCTCACCGAGGAGCTCGCCGACCCGGTGGACGTCCTCTTCGGGGTCCAGCTCGGCGGCGGGACGGACATCAACCGGGCGCTCGCCTACTGCCAGTCGCGCATCACCCGGCCGGCCGACACCGTGGTCGTCCTTGTCAGTGATCTCTACGAGGGGGGCATCCGGGCCGAGATGCTGAAGCGCGTCGCCGCGATGAAGGCGGCCGGGGTGCAGTTCATCGCCCTGCTCGCGCTCAGCGACGAGGGCGCGCCCGCCTACGACCGCGAGCACGCCGCCGCGCTCGCGGCGCTCGGCGCGCCCGCCTTCGCCTGCATGCCGGACCTCTTCCCCGAGATCATGGCCGCCGCCCTGCAGAAGCGCCCGCTGCCGATACCGGCCGCTTGAGAAGGACCTCAGCGCGGCAGCGGCAGCGGCAGCGCCGCCCAGACGGTCTTGCCGCCGCTGCCGGGGCGCGGCACCGTGCCCCAGGCCGTGGTGAAGGTGTCGATCAGCAGCATGCCGCGACCGCCCTCGTCGTCCTCGCCCGCGTGCTCGAGCCTCGGGAGGTCCCGCAGGTCCTCGTCGTCGACCTCGACGAAGAGCATGCCGCGCGCACTCCAGAGCCTGCAGTGCAGGCGCGCGCTCCGGGTGTGCCGGATGGCGTTGCCGACCAGCTCCGACATGCACAGCTCGGTGTCGGCGACCGTGTCCGGGCGCAGCCGCCACATCGCCGCCGTGATCCGCACGAAGCGGCGGGCGCGGGCCACGGACTCGGCGGTGGCGACGAAGGTCGCGGCGGCCTGCCGGTCCATCGCCCAGGTGTAGCGTGCCGCGCCCAGCGCGGCACTGTCGACGGTGAGCTCCATGGTGAGCTCGGCTGAGCCGGGGCTGTGACCGGGTCTGTGCGCGCTTCTGTGCATCGGGCGTCCGCTTCTCGGGCACAGGTGGCGCCTGAGGCGGCCACCGTGATGCATCCGTTATACCCGCTGCGCTACCCCCGCCGAGGCGCTTCGGACGATCGACCAGGAGGTTGCGGCGGGTCGCCGGAAAGCGCCCGATCCGGACGCCAGTCGCCCCGCGCTACCCCGTTGTGATGGTTATCACCGGCCGACGGAGTCCTCCGGGTGAACCCCGCCCCCCGGACGGGGATAACCTGCGAGACGGACATGCCGCGTGCCACGCCGCCGTGTGCTCCCCGTAGCGACGGCGCTGACGCAAGGCCCCTGCCAGGGCCTGCGTACTCCGCCTACCTCGGTCCGTGCGGCACGCTGGGAAGACAAGCAGTCGCGATCACAAGGACGGACGCGCGTGGACCTGTTCGAATACCAGGCGAGGGATCTCTTCGCCAAGCACGGTGTACCGGTGCTGGACGGTGAAGTCATCGAGACTCCGGAGGCTGCTCGTGCGGTCGCGGAGCGCCTGGGCGGCCGCGCGGTCGTCAAGGCTCAGGTGAAGGTCGGTGGCCGCGGTAAGGCCGGCGGCGTCAAGCTGGCCTCGGACCCGGCGGACGCCGTGGCCAAGGCCGAAGCCATCCTCGGGATGGACATCAAGGGCCACACCGTCCACAAGGTGATGCTCGCCCAGACGGCGGACATCAAGGACGAGTACTACGTCTCGTTCCTGCTCGACCGGACCAACCGCACCTTCCTCGCCATGGCCTCCGTCGAGGGCGGCGTGGAGATCGAGGTCGTGGCCGAGGAGAACCCGGACGCGCTGGCCAAGGTGCCGGTCGACGCCGTCGAGGGCGTCACTGCCGCGAAGGCCGCCGAGATCGTCGCCGCGGCGAAGTTCCCGGCCGAGGTCGCCGACCAGGTTGCTGACGTGCTGCAGCAGCTGTGGAAGGTCTTCATCGCCGAGGACGCCCTGCTGGTCGAGGTGAACCCGCTGGTCAAGACGGGCGAGGGCAAGATCGTCGCGCTCGACGGCAAGGTCTCCCTGGACGCCAACGCCGACTTCCGCCAGCCGGAGCACGAGGCGCTGGAGGACAAGGCCGCGGCCAACCCGCTCGAGGCGAAGGCGAAGGCCAAGGGCCTGAACTACGTCAAGCTCGAGGGCGAGGTCGGCATCATCGGCAACGGCGCGGGTCTCGTCATGAGCACCCTGGACGTCGTCGCCTACGCCGGTGAGAACCATGGCGGCGTCAAGCCCGCCAACTTCCTCGACATCGGCGGCGGCGCGTCCGCCGAGGTGATGGCGAACGGCCTGGAGATCATCCTGGGCGACCCGGACGTCAAGTCCGTCTTCGTCAACGTCTTCGGCGGCATCACCGCGTGCGACGCGGTCGCCAACGGCATCGTGCAGGCGCTCGAGCTGCTCGCGAGCAAGGGCGAGGCCGTCACCAAGCCTCTCGTCGTCCGCCTGGACGGCAACAACGCGGAGCTGGGTCGTCAGATCCTGACCGACGCGAACCACCCGCTGGTTCAGCAGGTGGACACCATGGACGGCGCGGCTGACCGGGCCGCTGAGCTCGCGGCTGCGAAGTAAGGGCTGGGGACACCGAAATGGCTATCTTCCTCACCAAGGACAGCAAGGTCATCGTCCAGGGCATGACCGGCTCCGAGGGCATGAAGCACACCCGCCGCATGCTCGCCTCCGGCACCGACATCGTCGGTGGCGTGAACCCGCGCAAGGCGGGCACCACTGTTGACGTCGACGGCACCGAGGTGCCGGTCTTCGGCTCGGTCAAGGAGGCCATGGCCGCCACCGGCGCCGACGTCTCCGTGATCTTCGTGCCGCCGGCCTTCACCAAGGACGCGGTCATCGAGGCGATCGACGCCGAGATCGGCCTGGCCGTCGTGATCACCGAGGGCGTGCCGGTCCACGACACCGCCAACTTCTGGGCCTACGCCACCTCCAAGGGCAACAAGACCCGGATCATCGGCCCGAACTGCCCCGGCCTGATCAGCCCCGGACAGTCCAACGCGGGCATCATCCCGGCGGACATCACCTCGGCCGGCCGCATCGGCCTGGTGTCGAAGTCGGGCACGCTGACCTACCAGATGATGTACGAGCTGTCCGACATCGGCTTCTCGTCGGCGGTCGGCATCGGTGGCGACCCGGTCATCGGCACCACGCACATCGACGCCCTCCAGGCGTTCCAGGACGACCCGGACACCGACATCATCGTGATGATCGGTGAGATCGGCGGCGACGCCGAGGAGCGCGCGGCGGCGTACATCGCCGAGCACATCACCAAGCCGGTCGTCGGCTACGTCGCGGGCTTCACCGCGCCCGAGGGCAAGACCATGGGCCACGCCGGCGCCATCGTCTCCGGCTCCTCCGGCACGGCGCAGGCGAAGAAGGAGGCCCTCGAGGCCGCCGGCGTCAAGGTCGGCAAGACGCCGTCCGAGACCGCGCGCCTGGCGCGCGAGCTGATCGGCTGATCGCTCACCGCTGAGTCGTTCCACGAACGAAGGGCCGTTCCCACCTGCGGGGGCGGCCCTTCGCCGTGTCTGCTTTCAGTGGTGTTTCTTGTGCTGCCCGGTGTGCGCTGCGTTCCCTGTGTTCCCTGTGTTCCCCGCGTGGTGCGGGTGCTGCTGTGCCACGTTCCCGTTGGAGCTGCTGCTGCCGCTGCCGCGGAGGGCCGCGTTCACGGCGGCGGCGGTGGTGTCGTGACGGGTCACCGGGATCGTGTGCATCAGCGGCTGGGGCGGGAGCGGCTGCGGCATGGAGAACGCCTGGTCGGCCGGGGTCGGCTGGCGATGGCTGATGAAGGGCTGCTCCTTCGGGTGCATCGGGGTGCCCCAGATCAGCGAGGCGGCGAGACCACCTGCCGTGGCCAGGGTCAGCGCGCCCGCGGCGGCGGTCATGCCGCGGTCGTGCAGCCGCGCGCGGACGCGGGTGCGCTGCGGCGGCGCGAGGTGCGGCAGATTCGCCTGGTCGCCGAACGCGCGGATCGCGGTGGCGCGCAGCTGCTCACCGACGCGACGGCCGAAACCGGGGGCGTCCGCGTCGGTGCCGACGATCCCGGGCACCGTCCTGGCGAGCGCGCGCCGCGCGAGGGCGACGCGCCCGAAGGCCACCGGCGTGCTGCCCTCGACCTCGACGGCGGTCTGCGCCCAGTCGAGCCCTATCACGTCGTGCAGGACCAGCGCGCGGCGCTGCGGGCGGGGCAGGCGCATGAGCGCTGACATCAGCGCCTTGTCACGCTTGGTCAGATTCTCCTCGCCGTCAGGGGTGCGCAGCTGTCGGTGCGGTAGGTGCAGCAGGTGCTGCATGCGGGGACCGCCGCTGTGCCAGGGCGAGAGCGCGAGCTCGAACGCGCCGGCCCGGACCCAGCCCTCGGGGGAGGCGTCGGCGCTGACGGTCTCCCAGTTCGTCCACGCGAGCTGGAACGCGCGGCGCACGCAGTGGGCGGCGCGGTGGCGGTGCGCGGTGAGCAGGTACGTCTGCCAGGCCAGCCGCGGCCCGGCGGCGGCGTACAGCGCGTCGAACGCCTCGGCGGTCACTCCCAGCGCCCGCGCCTCCTCGACACCGACGGCAGCGCCCCGGGCCCCACCCCGCCCCGCCGCCGCGGCCTCCACGCTCCGCGTGGCGTCGACGGCGACATGCCCCACCGCCCCACGCCTCCCCACCGCGACCGGCGCCGGCGCCAACGACGACAACGACGGCTCCACCCCCTCCCTCGCCTGCGCCGTGCTGCTGACCGCTGGTGCGGCTTGCTGGTCACCGCCCGCTGCCTTCTCAGCCCCGGTCTTGCCGCTTCGCGGAGATTCGGATGTCCGGTTTGACCGGTCGGCGACCGGCTTGGCGGCGGGCGCGCCGTCGACCGCTGCGCGGGCCCCTGCGATGGACGTTGGGTCAGGTGTGGTCCGAGATGGGGCTGTCGGCGCCTGCGCCGGTTCCCGCGTTGGGCTCTCGGCTCCGGCCTTGCCGGTGCGCGGTGGCCGGGTGGGCCGGGGTGGGTCTGGGGCTGTGGCCTTGGGGGTGCTCGGCGGGGGCTTCTCCGTGCCTGCGCGGCGGGCGGCTTGGGCCCGGCGTTTGGTGCGGGGGGTGCGGGATGAGGGCGCGGTCATGCGAGCCCCCCAGGGGTCGTCGTGGCCACGGTGAGGCTCAGTCGCATATATGAATTGTTGGAGCAAAGAGTGATAACTGCATGTTTTGTGACAGATCGGGCGTGTCACGGGTCGACCCTGGACCATGCCGCTTTTCGACCGACCCGCCCTCCTCGCCGGTGCCGCGGCCGCCGCCGCGGGGTGGGGGGTCGTCGCTGGACCCGTGTTCCTGCTCTGGGTGGTCACCCCCTACGCCGGGGGCGGACTCGCCGCCGTTCCCCGTACCGCTGCCGGGATCTGGCTGCTCGGCCACGGTGGACCGCTGCGCTGGGAGGGCCTCGCCGGAGCCGCCACGCTCGGCGTGGCCCCGCTGCTCGTCACCGCGCTCGCCGCCGCGCTCGTCTTCCGGGCCGCTGCCCGCACCGCGCGGATCGGCGGCGTCGTGCTCGGGTACCTCGCCGTCGCGCTGCTCGCCGTCCTCGTCGGCCTGGGCGGAGCCCCGCGCAGCGAGCCGCTGCCGGACCTGTGCTGGGTCGCCCTGCTCGCGCTCCCCGCCGCGATGGCCGGGGCTCGACGCAGCACGGGCGTCTGGGGGCTGGTCGCGGGCTGGCAGGCGCTCCGCGCGCACGGCGAGTGGCTCGGCGTCTGGCCGGTCTCCGTGCCGGACGGGTGGCTCGCCCGGCGCGTGGAGCAGCTGCGGGCCGTCGCGCCGTACCGGGATGTCGCGCTGCGCGCCGGGCTGGCCGGCGCGCTCGCGCTGTTCGGCGGTGGCGGGCTCGTGCTGCTGGGGTCACTGCTCGCGCACTTCGGCGACGCCGGGGCGCTCGCCGCGCAGCTCGCCCCGGACCCGGCGGGGCGCGCGGCCCTCCTGCTGCTCTGCGCCGCGCTGCTGCCGAACGCCGCCGTCTGGTCCGCGGGCTATGCGCTCGGGCCCGGCTTCACCCTCGGCGGCCACGCCGCGGCGACCGGCTCGGCCGCGCTGTCACCGCTCGCGCTGCCGCTGCTCGCCGACGCCCCCACGCCAGGACGCTCGCTGCTCGGCCTCTGCGCGCTGGCGGTTCCCGCCGTCGCCGGCCCGGTCGTCGGCCGGTTCCTCGCCGCGTCGGCGCTGCCGGGCGCCTGGACGGCCGCGTTCACCGCACTGGCCGCGGCCGCCTGCACCGGACTGCTGACCGGCGCGGCGGCCCTCTGGGCCGGTGGCGCGCTGGGGACCGCAGCGCTGGCGCAGGTGGGCCCACCCGTCGGTTGGAGCGCGCTGGCTGCCTTCGGCTGGACCGCCGCGCTCGCCCTGCCGACCCTGTTCGCCCTCCGCTGGCACGCCGCCCGCCGCGCCCACAAGGTCGCGGAGACCGCCGAGACGGAGGACGGCGTGAGCCCTCAGCCGGAGGCGGCGGCCTTCTTGTAGCGGCGGAGCTCTCCCGTATCGAGGGTCCACTCCGCGATAGTGATCTTGTCGCCGAACACGTACGGCGCGGTGCCCTCGTACGTCGGTACGCCGTTCTTGACGCTGATGGCCCAGTGATGCACGCAGGTGCCGTTTCGTGGGTCGACGATGAGGTAGTGGGGGATGCCCATCGCCGGGTAGTCCCGCATCTTGCCCTCGTAGTCGTTCTCAGGGTTGGAGGGCGAGACGATCTCGATGGCCAGGAGAATCGCGTGCGGATCGAGGGCAGCGTCACCCCGTTCGGCGGCTGCTTCGAACTCCGCCTCGGGATAGACGAACACGTCCGGGCGCCGCAGCACACCGTGCCCTATGTCCTCGACATCACCGGTGGTCGCTGCCAGCAGGCCTGCTGTCAGTTGGACATCGAGTTGACGCCGGAGGCGGATCGCATTGAAATCATGAGCCGTCGACGGGCTCATCATCATCAGGATCTGTCCCGCGCTGATCTCCGGCCAGGCAAAGCCAGAGGGGAGCGTGAGCTCGTCGCGGTACTCGCGCAGGCGTCGGTAGACCTCGTCGGTGGTCGCCATGCCACCAAAGTAGCGCGAAAGACCGGCCCGCTCAGCCGCCGCCGTTGAGCTGCACCAGCCACGCCGGCGGGGTCGGCGTGACAGACGTGGCGCAGGTGTTGTAGGCCGCCTTGGTCAGCGCGTTCGCCTGGCAGTCGTAGTAGCTCTTGTAGTAGAGCTGCACGCCGAAGACCGCCCCGACCAGCGCCAGCCCCACCGCGCCCGCGATCAGGCCGCCGATCGCGGCCGGGGCCTGCGGCTTGGCGGGGGCCGTCGGGTAGTAGCCGGGGCCGTGCGGCATCGGGGGCAGCCCGGCGTTGACCGCGGGGGTCGGCGTCTTCGCCTCGCCGCGCAGCGCGCTGATGCCCCAGTACAGCGCCAGGGCGCCCAGCAGCAGCGTGAGGTAGGGGATGCCGAGGATCAGGAAGAGGAATCCCCACATGCCGCTGAGCATCGCGTACCGGGCCCGGCGCTGGACCGGGTCGGTCGGGTCGAAGCGCGGGCCGGAGTTCTGCGGCGGGTACGGGAAGCGCGGCATCGGAGGCTGCTGGCCCTGGTAGCCCGGGCTCCACGGGTGCGGCGGCGGGACCTGGGCGCGTCCGCGCGACGGGGGCGTGGCGTCCTCGGGCGCGGCCGCACCGTCCGGCCGGGCCGAGCCGTCAGGCGCGGCGTCACGCGGCTCGTCGCCGCCCTCGGGCGCGCCGCCCTGCGCCGGGGGCTGCGCGTGCGGCTGCTGTTGGTGCGCGATCGGACCGCGCGGCTGCCAGGGCCGGTCGGGCGTGCCGGCGGGCGGTGGCGCGAAAGGGTCCCGCGCCTGCGAGCCGGTCCGATTGGTGTCGCCGCTGTGGCCCATGGTCTTCGCCGTTACTCCTGGTTGCATCTTCCGCTTCGGACGCGCTGTGTGCGGTCTCCTTGTAGGAGACACCCTCTCACTCCGGACCCTTCTGCGGCGTGCGACCCCAGGATGATCGTCGGCGGGGGAGCCGCCGGGGAACAGCCGGGGTACGGGACCGCGCGCGGGTACCGGTAAAGTTGCTGACGGACGGCGTGCCCAAGAGGTTCCCGTCCGGTCCGCGGGACGACCGCGGACACACTTCGGCGGACGCGGATGCCGGTCACGAGATGACACCCCGCGCCTGCCACCGATTGAGCTCGATGGACGTCCCGGCACGCCGCGCGGAAGCAGCAGCAGGCGGCAGGACGCCCGCGGGCCCGACCCGAAGGACCGAGCTGTGGCTCTTGCGCCTGGCAGTGCACCGCTGGACTTCGCCGCACCTGCGGCGCCCGCCCGCCTCGTCGTCCTCGTCTCCGGCTCCGGCACCAACCTCCAGGCGCTGATCGACGCCGCCGCCGACCCGGCCTACGGCGCTGTGATCGTCGCCGTCGGCGCCGACCGCGACGGCATCGCCGGCCTGGAGCGCGCCGAGCGCGCCGGGATCCCCACCTTCGTGCACCGGGTGAAGGACTACCCCGAGCGCACCGACTGGGACGCCGAGCTGACCGCCGCCACCGCCTTCCACACGCCGGACCTGGTCGTCTCGGCCGGTTTCATGAAGATCCTCGGCGGTGCCTTCATGCGCCGCTTCGAGGGCCGCATCGTCAACACCCACCCCGCCCTGCTCCCCGCGTTCCCCGGCGCGCACGGAGTGCGCGACGCGCTCGCGTACGGGGTGCGGGTCACCGGCTGCACCGTGCACCTGGTCGACGAGGGCGTGGACACCGGACCGATCATCGCCCAGGGCGTGGTCGAGGTCGCCGACTCGGACTACGAGGACGAGGGCGAAGCGCTCCACGAGCGCATCAAGAACGTCGAGCGGAAACTGCTCGTCGACGCCGTGGGACGGCTGGCCCGCGAGGGCCACCGGATCGACGGACGCCGGGTGCTGATCCCGGCGCCCGCCGAGTAACACCGCGGCGCGCACCACCAGCACCACCACACATCAACCGCGCCGACGGGGTGGTCATCTCGTCGGGGCATTGCAGAAGGATTCGGTAATGAGCTCAGGCAGCAACCAGCCGCAGCCCACCTCCGAGAACGTTCGTCCCCTCCGTCGGGCGCTCGTCAGCGTCTACGACAAGACCGGTCTCACCGAGCTGGCCCAGGGCCTGCACGCGGCCGGCGTCGAGCTGGTCTCCACCGGCTCGACCGCGGCGAAGATCGCCGGCGCGGGCGTGCCGGTCACTCCGGTCGAGGAACTGACCGGCTTCCCCGAGTGCCTCGACGGCCGAGTGAAGACCCTGCACCCCCGCGTGCACGCGGGCATCCTGGCGGACCTCCGCCTGGCCTCGCACCGCGAGCAGCTCCAGGAGCTGGGCGTCGAGCCCTTCGACCTGGTGATCGTCAACCTCTACCCGTTCGCCGCGACCGTCGCCTCCGGCGCGAGCCCGGACGAGTGCGTCGAGCAGATCGACATCGGCGGCCCGAGCATGGTCCGCGCCGCGGCCAAGAACCACCCCTCCGTGGCCGTGGTCACCTCGCCCGAGCGCTACGCGGACGTGCTGAAGGCGGTCGCCGACGGCGGCTTCGACCTGGCCACCCGCAAGCGCCTGGCCGGCGAGGCCTTCGCGCACACCGCCGCCTACGACGTGGCCGTCGCCTCCTGGTTCTCCAGCGGCTACGCCCCGCAGGACGAGGAGCAGTTCCCGGCGTTCCTCGGCGCCACCTGGGAGCGCGAGAACGTGCTCCGCTACGGCGAGAACCCGCACCAGGCCGCCGCGCTCTACGTCGACGGCAGCGGCACCGGCCTGGCCGCCGCCGAGCAGCTGCACGGCAAGGAGATGTCCTACAACAACTACGCCGACACGGACGCCGCGATCCGTGCCGCGTACGACCACGCCGAGCCGTGCGTCGCGATCATCAAGCACGCCAACCCGTGCGGCATCGCCGTCGGCGCGGACGTCGTCGATGCGCACGCCAAGGCGCACGCCTGCGACCCGGTCTCGGCGTTCGGCGGCGTCATCGCCGTCAACCGTCCGGTGACGGTGGCGCTGGCCGAGCAGATCGCGCCGATCTTCACTGAGGTCGTCTTCGCCCCGGACTACGAGCCGGGCGCGGTCGAGGTGCTGGCGCAGAAGAAGAACATCCGCGTGCTGCGCGGCACCCCCGCCGTCGCGGCGGTGGAGACCCGCGCGGTGACCGGCGGTCTGCTGCTCCAGCAGGCCGACCGGATCGACGCGGCGGGCGACGACCCGGCGAACTGGACGCTCGCCTGCGGCGAGGCGCTCGGCGAGGCGGATCTGGCCGAGCTGGCCTTCGCCTGGCGTGCCTGCCGGGCCGTCAAGTCCAACGCGATCCTGCTCGCCAAGGGCGGCGCCTCGGTCGGCGTCGGCATGGGCCAGGTCAACCGGGTGGACTCGGCGAAGCTCGCGGTCCAGCGCGCGGGTGAGCGGGCGCAGGGTTCGTTCGCGGCCTCGGACGCGTTCTTCCCGTTCCCCGACGGGCTCGAGGTGCTGATCGAGGCCGGCGTCAAGGCCGTGGTCCAGCCCGGCGGTTCGGTCCGCGACGACCTGGTGGCCGAGGCCGCGAAGGCGGCAGGCATCACCATGTACCTCACCGGGACGCGGCACTTCTTCCACTGAGCCGTACGGCAGCAGGTATGACGAAGGCCCGCCGCTCCTCCTCGGGGCGGCGGGCCTTCTTCAGGTGGCGTCAGGTCAGTTGGACTTGGCGACCACGGTGTTCATGATCTTGTCCGCGAAGGTCTGCTTCTTCGCGTCCCACAGCGGCCACAGGTAGCCGATGCAGCAGATGCCGTCGAGCACGTGGGCGATCTCGCGGACGACCGCCGGGCCGATCTCCAGGCGCTGGCCGTCGGCCTCGCGCACGGTGTGGATGTTCACGGCCTTCTGGCCCAGGGACTGGCCCATGGTGCCCTTCATGACGCCGATGCCGATCAGCACCAGGATGTTCACGAAGAACGCGCCGAGCTGGAAGCTGCCCACGTTGCTGCTGACGCTGCCGTCAGCGTTGATCGTGCTCGACGGGCCGTCGGCGGCGAACAGGATGATCCAGGGGATGATCCCGATCACGAAGGTGTCGATGATCCGCGCGACCGCGCGGCCGCCCCAGCCCGCGTACGCGTTCTGGACGTAGCCCGCGTACGGGTCGCCGCCCGGGTAGCCCGGGTACTGCGGCTGCTGCGGGTAGCCGTACGCCTGCTGCTGTTGCTGCTGCGCGTACGGGTCGGCCGGCGGCTGCTGCGGGTAGCCGTAACCCGGCTGCGGCTGCTGGGGCTGCTGCGGGTAGCCGTAGCCCGGCTGCGGCTGCTGGGGCTGCTGGGGAGGCTGCTGCCCGTAAGGGTTGGGCTGCTGCGGCTGGCCGTAGGGGTTGTTCGGGTCGGGCGGGTAACTCATGCTCATGCCTCCGGGCAGGGATGCGGGACGTGACGTACTGACGGGCGGTGAGATTATCGGAGGGGAGTGACGCTCAGGAGGGCAGGAAGCCGTATCGGTGCAACTGCCAGGCCCAGGAGACGGCCGCGGCCGAGAAGATGACGATGTTCTTCTGTCGCGACGGCAGTCGCCACCACCAGCGGCCACCACCGAGCGGGGCGAACAGCAGACCGAGGCCGACCAGCACCGTGACCGGGTTGGCAGCGATCGCCGCGCCGAGATGACCGGCGCCCAGCTCGATGAAGACCGTCGTGCTGCCGCAGCCGGGACACGGGATCCCGGTGAAGCGGCGCAGCGGACAGAGCACGCCAGGATCGTGCGTCGCGTGGACCTCCGCAGCCGCCAGTGCGAGGACCCCGGCGCCGCTGCCACGCAGCAGCACCCGCAGGGGCGCGCCGTAGCGGCTCCCGGCGATCCTTGACCAGCGGTACTCCCACGCGGCGCGCGCGCCTGGCGCGCTCGTAGTGCTCACGGTCCCCCCGACACCCCGTCCCCGTTTCTGATACCGCTCCATCGTTCCGATCCGCTCCTGCCGTGTCCACCTCGATAAGGGGCGGGGACGGACTTGTGGCGTATTTGCAACCGGACCACCACGGTCCGTGCGTGAGGAGGGTGCCGTGACACAAGCACTTCCGCGATCCGGGAGAATGGCCTCATGACCGCCCAGATTCTCGATGGCAAGGCCACCGCCGCAGCGATCAAGTCCGAGCTCGTCACCAGGGTCGAGGCGCTGAAGGCGCGGGGCGTCAACCCCGGTCTCGGCACCGTCCTGGTCGGCGACGACCCCGGCAGCCACTCCTACGTGCGCGGCAAGCACCGCGACTGCGCGCAGGTCGGCATCGCCTCCATCCAGCGCGAGCTCCCCGCGGACGCGACGCAGGAGCAGGTCGAGGACGTCGTCCGCGAGCTGAACGCGAACCCCGACTGCACCGGCTACATCGTCCAGCTGCCGCTGCCCAAGCACCTGGACGAGAAGCGCGTCCTGGAGCTGATCGACCCGGCCAAGGACGCCGACGGCCTGCACCCGATGAGCCTCGGCCGGCTGGTGCTGAACGTCGAGGCCCCGCTGCCGTGCACCCCCTACGGCATCGTCGAGCTGCTGCGCCGCCACAAGGTGGAGCTCAACGGCGCGAACGTCTGCGTCGTCGGCCGCGGCATCACCGTCGGCCGCTCGATCGGCCTGCTGCTGACCCGCCGCAGCGAGAACGCCACGGTGACCCTCTGCCACACCGGCACCCGCGACCTCTCCGCGCACCTGCGCGCCGCCGACATCATCGTCGCGGCGGCGGGCGTGCCGCACCTGATCAAGCAGGAGGACGTCCGTCCGGGCGCGACCGTGCTCGACGTGGGCGTCAGCCGCGTGGACGGCGTGTACACCGGCGACGTGGACCCGAAGGTCGCCGAGGTGGCCGGCTGGGTCTCCCCGAACCCCGGCGGCGTCGGCCCGATGACCCGGGCGATGCTGCTCAGCAACGTCGTCGAGGCGGCCGAGCGACGTGCCGAGGGTTGAGAAGCGCCCGAAGGCGCAGCAGCGGCCGCCGGTGAAGACCACCGGGACCTTCCGTCCCGAGGGTGGTTCGGCGGCGGCCGGTCGCGACAAGCCGGTGCCGGTGCGGCAGTGGCCGATCGTGCTGGTGCTGGTCGTCGTCGGCGTCGGGCTGCTGGTCACCGCGCTGAACGCCTGGCGGGCCGGGATCGTCACCATCGGCGTCGGCATGCTGCTCGGGGCCCTGCTGCGCGCCGTGCTGCCCGAGGTCGGGATGCTGGCCGTGCGCAGCCGGTTCACCGACATCGTGGTGATGGGTGTGATGGGCGCGGTGATCGTGGTGCTCGCGCTCGCCGCGTTGCCCGATCCGGTGATTCACCTGCCGCTCGTGAACCAGCTGGGCGACCTCGTACACAGCGACAACAGCGGGAACTGAGCGCCTCGGTGGGCTCCGGTGAGCCCCGGTGATACCGCTCTGAGCTGGGTTGATGCCGGATCGGCATGAGCACGTCGGAAACGTGATGAAGGACTCCCGGGGGCGTGACGACAGCACGCCCTCGGCTCGTGCCGGTTGCGATAGCCTGACGCTGGTCTCTCGACGTCGAGAGACGCGTCGGCGACAGCTGGAGAAGGTAGAAATGACCCGCACCCCCGTCAATGTCACCGTGACCGGCGCCGCCGGCCAGATCGGCTACGCGCTGCTCTTCCGCATCGCCTCCGGCCACCTGCTGGGCGCGGACGTGCCGGTGAAGCTGCGTCTGCTGGAGATCCCGCAGGGCGTCAAGGCCGCCGAGGGCACCGCGATGGAGCTCGACGACTGCGCCTTCCCGCTGCTTGCCGGCATCGACATCTTCGACGACCCGAACGCCGCCTTCGCCGGCGCCAACGTCGGCCTGCTGGTCGGCGCCCGCCCGCGCACCGCCGGCATGGAGCGCGGCGACCTGCTCGCGGCCAACGGCGGCATCTTCGGCCCGCAGGGCAAGGCCATCAACGACAACGCCGCGGACGACATCCGCGTCCTGGTCGTCGGCAACCCGGCCAACACCAACGCGCTGATCGCCCAGAACCACGCGCCCGACGTCCCGGCCGACCGCTTCACCGCGATGACCCGCCTGGACCACAACCGCGCCGTGGCGCAGCTGGCCAAGAAGCTCGGCGTCACCGTCTCCGACGTCAAGCGCCTGACCATCTGGGGCAACCACTCCGCCACCCAGTACCCGGACATCTTCCACGCCGAGGTCGCCGGCAAGAACGCCGCCGAGGCCGTCTCCGACGAGAAGTGGCTGGCCGAGGACTTCATCCCGACCGTCGCCAAGCGCGGCGCGGCCATCATCGACGCCCGTGGCGCCTCCTCCGCCGCCTCGGCCGCGAACGCCGCGATCGACCACGTCCACACCTGGGTCAACGGCACCGCCGAGGGCGACTGGACCTCCGCGGGTGTCGTCTCCGACGGCTCCTACGGCGTCCCGGCCGGCCTCATGTCCTCCTTCCCGGTCACGGCGAAGAACGGCAAGTTCGAGATCGTCCAGGGCCTGGAGATCAACGAGTTCTCCCGCCCGCGCATCGACGCCTCGGTCAACGAGCTGATCGAGGAGCGCGACGCGGTCAAGGAGCTCGGCCTCATCTGACCTGCTTGCGCTTCCCCGCACGCTTCGAGGCCCGGCGGCCGGTTGTCCGCCGGGCCTCCAGCGTTCCCACCGGGGTGCTGTGTGCTCCTCCCGGGCCGCGCCCGCGACACCACCAGACGGTCACCCCGTCCTCGGGGCGTGGCCTCACGTGCATGCCCAGCTCGTGCGCGGGGCAGACCGGCCACGCGCGCCACAGATACTCCGTCGCCGACTCCTGGGCTGCGTCGGCGATTTCGGGCAGGCCGGACTCCTCGGGCAGCGCGTTGCCCTGGCTGCCCCAGGAGGCGAAGCCCACGCGGACACCCCAGTCGTCCAGCAGCAGCGCGAACGGTTCGACGTCGGGCTCGGTCGCGGCCAGGTCCCGGTTCACCAGGTCCAGCGCGTCGTGCCACTCCGGGCAGAAGTCTCGGTCTGTGAGCGTCTCCACCATCGCAGGCTAGCCGTCCCGTAGGCTGGCCGGGCCGTGACTGGCGCACGGGGAAGGGACCCCGAGGGAGCGGCGAGGTGCACCACCTCCGGTCTGCCGTACGCCTGGGCAGCCGGGTCGGACTCCGCTACGACGGACGTAGCGTGGAGTAGAGACCCGGAGGACGCCATGTCGTACCTTGCCCAGCAGGACCCCGAGATCGCCGCACTGATCGTCGCCGAGGAGCAGCTCCAGGCGGACACGCTGCGCCTGATCCCCAGTGAGAACTACGTCTCCCACGCCGTGCTGGAGGCCACCGGCACGGTCCTGACGAACAAGTACTCCGAGGGCTACCCCGGCAAGCGCTACTACGAGGGCCAGCAGAACATCGACCTGGTCGAGTCGCTGGCGATCGAGCGCGCCACGTCCCTCTTCGGGATGGACCACGCCAACGTCCAGCCGTACTCCGGCTCGCCCGCGAACCTCGCCGTCTACCTGGCCTTCCTCAAGCCCGGCGACACGGTGATGGGCATGGCGCTGCCGATGGGCGGCCACCTCACCCACGGCTGGGGCGTCTCCGCGACCGGAACCTGGTTCCGCGGCGTGCAGTACGGCGTCCGCCGGACTGGAAATTCTGAGACGCGAGGCCGGGTCGACCTGGACGAGGTGCGCGCGCTGGCGCTGGCCGAGCGGCCCAAGCTGATCTTCTGCGGCGGCACCGCCGTGCCGCGCACCATCGACTTCGCCGGCTTCGCCGAGATCGCCCGCGAGGTGGGCGCGGTGCTGGTCGCGGACATCGCGCACATCGCCGGGCTGATCGCGGGCGGCGCGCACCCCTCCCCGGCCGGCCACGTGGACGTCGTCTCGACCACCACCCACAAGACGCTGCGCGGCCCGCGCGGCGCGATTCTGCTCTCCACGGAGGAGCACGCGAAGGCGATCGACCGTGCCGTCTTCCCCGGCCTGCAGGGCGGCCCGCACAACCACACCACGGCGGCCATCGCGGTGGCGCTCAAGGAGGCCGGGGGCGAGGACTTCCGCGCCTACGCCCGCCAGGTCGTCACCAACGCGCAGGCCCTCGGCGAGCACCTGGCCGCGCGCGGCTTCGACCTCGTCTCCGGCGGCACCGACAACCACCTGCTGCTGATCGACCTCACCGGCAAGGACGTCCCCGGCAAGGTCGCCGCGAAGGCGCTGGACCGCGCGGGCATCGTCGTCAACTACAACACCGTGCCCTACGACACCCGCAAGCCCTTCGACCCCTCCGGCATCCGCATCGGCACGCCCGCGCTGACCTCGCGCGGGATCCCCGCGAGCGAGATGGCCGTGGTCGCCGAATGGATGGACCGCGTGGTCGTCGCGGCCCGCAGCGGCGACGAGGAGACGATCGGCAAGGTCCGCGCCGAGGTCAAGGCACTGATGGACGCGTACCCCGCGCCGGGCCTCCCGGTCCGGTAGCGGCACCCGGGGTCCCTACACTGGCCCGGTGAGCGAGACGTTGCGCGATGCCGGGCTGGTCCTTCTGTTCATCGTGGTCGGCGGGATCTTCAACGTCGCCGAGATCTCCCTGATCTCCCTGCGCGAGGGCCAGATCCGCGCGCTGGCCGAGCGCGGCACGAAGCGCGCGGCGCGTGCCGCGCATCTGGCGGCGGACCCGAACCGGTTCCTGGCCTCGGTGCAGGTCGGCGTCACCTGCATGGGTTTCCTGTCGGCGGCGTTCGGCGCGGACACGCTGGCGAAGAAGCTGTCGCCGATCTTCGTGGACTGGGGCATGAGCAAGGGCCCGGCGGACGCGGTGGCGCTGGTCGGGCTGACCCTGGTGATCTCCTATGTGTCGCTGGTGCTGGGGGAGTTGACCCCGAAGCGGATCGGCCTGCAGCGCGCGGAGTCGATCGCGCTGTCGGCGGCGCCGCTGGTGGACGTGATCTCGCGGGTGCTGCGTCCGGTGATCTGGCTGCTGTCGGCTTCGACGAACCTGATGGTCCGCTTGTTGGGCGGCGACCCGAGCGCGGGGCGCAACGCGATGAGCTCGGAGGAGCTGCGCGGTCTGGTGGCCGCGAACACCGAGCTCGGCAGCGACGAACGGCGCCTGATCGGCGACGTCTTCGTGGCGGGCGAGCGGCAGCTGCGCGAGGTGATGGTGCCGCGCACGGAGGTGACCTTCCTGGACGCCTCGCAGGACGTGGCGGCGGTGCGGGAGGAGGTCACCGCGTATCCGCACTCGCGGTACCCGGTGGTGGACGGCTCGTACGACCTCGTCGTCGGCTTCGTGCACGTCCGCGACCTGTACCGGGCCGACGCGGTGGGCACGGTCCGCGACATCGCCCGCCCGGTGAAGCTGCTGCCCGCGACGAAGCGGGTCCTCCCGTCGATGTCGGAGATGCGGCACGAGGGCCACCACCTGGCGATCGTGGTGGACGAGTACGGCGGCACGGCGGGCATCGTGACGCTGGAGGACCTGGTCGAGGAGGTGATCGGCGAGATCCGCGACGAGTACGACTCGCAGGAACTCTCGACGACGCGGCGGCTCGCCGGAGGCTCGATCGAGGTGGACGGGCTGCTGAACCTCGGCGACTTCGAGGAGGAGACGGGCGTCGAGCTGCGGGAGGGCCCGTACGAGACGGTGGCGGGCTACGTGGTCGCCGAGCTGGGCCGCTTGCCGCTGATCGGTGACCGGATCACCACGGAGGACGGCTACGTCATCGAGGTGGCCACGCTCGACGGCCGCCGCGTCGACCGTGTCCGAGTGACGGCACCCCCCGAGGGGCGCGAGGAACTGCGCGAGTAACCACCCTGTGCGGATGGCCCTGCGCGTTCGGTGCTGTACCTCGTGGGTGGCTTGTCGCGCAGTTCCTCGCGCCCCTGGCGGTGCAACCGCAGCAGGCGTTGAAGCCGCAGCTTCACGACGCGCCGTAGGCGGATCGGGGCGACCCAGACCACCAGCTCGCCGTGGGGGCCGGGGATCGGCGTCAGCCGATGGACGCGGCCGGCGCGCCAGACACGCCGTTGACCGAGGCCCGGCGCGGGTGTGATCGAACCGGTGACGTCCCGGCCGGCGAACGTCGACTCGTAGTCCCGCGTGTCGTGGACAGGTGTGATCACCGTCACCAGCGGCGTGGGCATGCTGCCGCACCTCCGTGCCTTTGTCACAGGTCCGCGCGGTGAACAACGCCGCCGCGAGGCGCAGGTGGCGGTCGTGCCACAAAGAGGGGGCGCTCGATCGTCGGGAGCCGCGCGAAAGATCCGCCGCGCACCTGAGAGAATGTGCGCATGGCCATCGACCGTCCTCGCGTGCTCTCCGGTATCCAGCCCACGTCGGGCTCCTTCCACCTGGGCAACTACCTCGGCGCGGTGCGCCAGTGGGTGGCCCTGCAGGAGTCGCACGACGCGTTCTACATGGTCGTGGACCTGCACGCGATCACCGTCGCGCAGGACCCGGCGGTGCTCCGCGAGAACACCCGCGTCTCCGTCGCCCAGCTGCTCGGCGTCGGGCTCGACCCGGAGCGCTGCACGCTCTTCGTCCAGTCGCACGTGCCCGAGCACGCGCAGCTCGCCTGGGTGATGAACTGCATCACCGGCTTCGGCGAGGCGTCCCGGATGACGCAGTTCAAGGACAAGTCCGCCAAGCAGGGCACTGACGGCACCACGGTCGGCCTCTTCACCTATCCGATCCTCCAGGTCGCCGACATCCTGCTCTACCAGGCCGATCAGGTCCCGGTGGGCGAGGACCAGCGCCAGCACGTCGAGTTGACCCGCGATCTGGCCGAGCGCTTCAACAGCCGCTACGGGCAGACCTTCACCGTGCCGAAGCCGTACATCCCCAAGGAGACGGCCAAGATCTTCGACCTGCAGGACCCGGCGGCGAAGATGAGCAAGTCCGCCTCCTCTCCCAAGGGCCTGGTCAGCCTGCTCGACGACGTCAAGGTCAGCGCGAAGAAGTTCAAGAGCGCGGTCACCGACACGGACACCGTCATCGCCTTCGACGAGAAGCAGAAGCCGGGCGTCTCCAACCTGCTCAGCATCTACTCCGCGATCAGCGGCCGCTCGATCCCCGAGCTGGTCGAGCACTTCGAGGGCAAGATGTACGGCGCGCTCAAGACCGAGCTGGCCGACTACTACAGCGAGTGGGTCGCCCCGATCCAGGACCGCGTCAGCCTCTACCTGGACGATCGGGCCGAGCTGGACCGCGTGCTCGCGCGCGGCGCGGAGAAGGCGCGCGCCGTGGCCGCGCCGACGCTCGCCGAGACGTACGACCGGATCGGCTTCCTCCAGCCGGTCCAGCACTGAGCGGCGGCATGGATCAGAGTCACATAACGAACCCGGGGGACCCGGTACTGATCGGGGTCTCCCTGGAGGTGCCCGAGCCCTACGCCTCGCTGATCCAGGACGCCCGCGCCGGCTACGGCGATTCGAAGGCCCGGGCGATACCCACGCACGTGACCCTGCTGCCGCCGACCCTCGTCCCCGTGGCGGAGGTGGAGGCCGTCGGTCGCCACCTCGCCGCGGCGGCCGCCGCGCACCGGCCCTTCCCCGTCCAGCTGCGGGGGACGGGCACCTTCCGGCCGGTCTCGCAGGTGGTCTACCTACGCCTGGACGCGGGGGTGCGCGAGTGCCGCGCGCTGGAGGCTTCGGTCCGTTCCGGTCCGCTCGCCCGCGAGCTGGCGTTCCCTTACCACCCGCATGTCACGGTGGCACACGATGTCGAACCCGCCGCGCTGGACCGCGCGTTCGCGGAGCTGAAGGAGTTCCGGGGGGAGTTCACCGCCGGGGGCTTCAGCCTCTACCGCTTCGGTGCGGACGAGATCTGGCGTCCCGTCCGCACCTTCGCGTTCGCCTGCGGTTAGGATTCCTCGCGCTTCAGCCGGCTGAAGGCCAGCGGCAGCGTCAGCACGCCGATGAAGAACGGCGTCGCCATGTACCGGAACAGCGGTCCGGGGGTGGCCACGAGGACGTTGAGCTGCATTCCGATGCTGATCGCCGCGATGGCGAGCACCTCGCGGCGCCGGACCTTGCGGGTCAGCCGGAGCAGGACGAGGTAGCCGAACCAGCACCAGGTGGCGCCGCCCCAGATGATCCAGTTCAGCTGCGGCGTCTTGCCGAGGTTGTACCACCAGTTGGCAGCCTTGTGCAGCACCGTGGAGAGCGGCCGCACATGCATCGAGGGGTAGTACGGGCTGGCGTAGAGCTCGGGGTGGGCGTTCATGAAGGTGTAGCCGTTGGCCGAGGACCGGACGTCCATGACGAAGGTGCGGTCCTGGTCCGGGTTGATCGCCCAGGCCGGGGTGCCGCGGCAGATCGTCGCGTCCAGGAAGTCCTGCGGGGCCTTGCGGACCGTCTTGTAGAAGAGGGTCATCAGCTGGGCGTGGTGGTCCACGGCGGCCTGCTTGTTGAAGCCGCCGTTCATCAGCCCGTCGACGCCGTAGCAGTCGGCGCCCTTGGTCTTCCAGTGCTGAAGCGGAGCGATCTCGCCGAGCAGGGCCAGATCCGCGGCGGAGAAGACCTGCGGCGACTTGCTGTAGGTGTAGGCGATGTCGGCGTAGAAGAAGGTGTTGCCGGCGAAGTCGGTCGGCTTGGTCACGCCCAGCGCCGGGTAGACGCCCTTGTCGAGCCCCATGAAGATCATGATCGGGATCACGGTCACCACGGCGATCCGGCGCCACAGCCACGGCACGCAGAGCAGCAGCGCGCAGCCGCTCAGGAAGACGGCGAGGAAGCCGTTGTTGCGGGACAGGCAGACGAGCGTGAGCCCGGCGCCCAGCAGCCACCAGTCGCGGCGCTGGCCCCAGGCGGGACCGTTCCCGTTCCGCTTGGCGCGGCGCTCCGCGCGCGGCACGCGCAGCGCGTCCCCGACGATGTGGGTCAGCGCGGCGAAGGCGAGCACGCCTCCGATGACGTAGGGGACGTCCTTCCAGATGTAGATCACGAAGTCGCCGCTGGAGGGCAGCGCCAGCAGCAGCACCACCGAGGCGACGATCCAGCGCGTCCGGATCCGGTACTTGCGCAGCCCCGCGGCCAGGTAGCCGATGGAGAGGGACATCCCCAGCACCTGGCAGAAGGTCAGCAGCGCGTAGTCGCCGGTGATCTTGAGGGTGAGCCAGACGCAGGCCAGGTAGAAGATCGAGTGGTCGTCGATCCAGTGCCCGGTCGTCGACTCCCAGGTGTAGTTGAAGCTGTCGTACGTCATCAGCCCCGGATAGAACGCCGCCCACCACAGCAGGTAGCCGACCAGGGCCAGCGCGGCCACGCCCACGGGCATCCGCAGGCGGGGCGGGATCCTCTCGATCAGGTCCTCGCCGCGCGCGCGCAGCCCGCCCAGGACACCGGGACGCTCACCGCGCGGCCGGTCCGCGGAACGCTCGCGGACGGGGGTCAGGGTCATGGGGGAGTCCTCAGTCATTCGCGGGGTCGCGGCGGAGCCTTGCGAAGGCCAGGGGGAGCAGCAGCACGCCGATGATCGTCGGACCGGCCATGTAGCGGTAGAGCGGGGCCGGCGTTCCGGCGAGCACGGTCAGCTGGAGACCGGCCATGACCGCGGCGGTCGCGAGCACCTCGCGCCGCCACACCCGCCGGGTGAGCCGCACCACGATCGCGTAGGTCAGGTAGCACCACACCGCGCCGCCCCAGAGGATCCACTGGAGCTGCGGCGTCCGCGAGACCTGGAACCACCAGGCAGCCAGGTGGTTCAGGCTCTTCGACAGCGGCTGCGCGTGGAACGCGCTGTGGTACGGGCTGGTCTTCAGCTCGGGGTGCGAGATCAGCGAGTCGTGGTAGGGCCCGGTGTAGTTGACCGGCGCCATGAAGATGCCGTGGTCGGGGAAGACCGCCCAGGCGTTGTGCGCCCGGCACAGGTGCGCGTCGGCGACGTACTGCGGGGCCTTCTTCAGCACCGTCGTGAACGCGGACATCAGCTCCGACTGGTTGGCCGAGGCGGCCGCCATGTTGAAGTTGTTCGAGGCGATCGTCAGCGGGTCGGTGTCCCAGCACTGGGCCCCGGCCGTCTTCCAGTGGTCCAGCGGGGCCACCGCGGCCATGGCCTGGACCTCCGCCGCGCTGAACATGCCCGGGTTCTTGCTGTAGCCGTAGGCCACGTCGGCGTAGAAAAAGGTGTAGGCCGAGTTGTTCACCTGCGGCTGCACCCCGACGGCGGGGTAGAGCACGTTGGTGAGGAAGAAGTAGAACAGCACCGGCACCACGGTCATCGGCGCGATCCGGCGCCAGTTCCAGGGCAGGCAGGCGAGCAGCACCAGGCCGATCAGGACGACGGTGAGGAAGCCGTTGTTCCGGGCCAGGCAGAGCAGCAGCATGCCGCCGCCGAAGGCCAGCCAGTCCCGTCGTTGGCCGGGCACCGCACGCCGCGCCTCGCGCGGCCGGCGCAGCATGTCGCCCACCAGGTGGACCACGGCGGCCGCGGCCAGCATCGCGCCCAGGACGAAGGGCACGTCCTTCCAGACGAAGATGAAGAAGTCGCCGGTCGGCGGCAGCACGCCGCAGAGCACGACGGCGGCGATGATCCAGCCCCGCCGGATCTTGAACTTGTCCAGTCCGGCCGCCAGGTAGCCGATCGTCAGCGCGGCAGCCACGATCTGGCAGAAGGTCAGCAGCGCGTAGGTGCCGGTGATCTGGAGGGTCAGCCAGACACAGGTGATGTACGGGATCGAGTGGTCGTTGATCCAGTGACCTGTGGTCGACTCCCACGTGTAGGTGTAGCTGTCGAAGCTCATCAGCCCGGGGTAGAAGGCTGCCCACCACACGAGGGAGATCAGGAACGAGATACCGGCCACCGCCAGCGGAAAACGCAGCCGCGGCGGGATGCGTTCCACCAGCGGACGGATCCGCCGGGTCAGGCCGCCGACCCGCGACCGCACACCGGGTGCGGTCGGGGGCGGCGTGGGGCGGGTCGAGGTCGAGCCCACAGCCATCAAAGCTCCAGCATTCGGTCGACCACGCGCCTGGTGGCGTGGCCGTCGTCGAGGTCGCAGTAGGTGGTGCGGAACGCCTCGTAGGCCGGAGCGCTGTCCTTGACCACGTGGTCGATGTTCCGCAGCGCGTCGACGATCTCGGCCGAGGTGCCGAGCAGCGGACCGGGGGCCTGCTGCTCGAAGTCGAAGTAGAAGCCGCGCAGGGAGTCACGGTAGTGCTCGAGGTCGTACGTGAAGAAGAGGATCGGGCGTCCGGTTACCGCGTAGTCGAACATTACCGACGAGTAGTCGGTGATGAGCACGTCCGCGACCAGGTAGAGCTCGGCGATGTCAGGGTAGCTGCCGACGTCCCAGGCGAAGCCGTTCCCGGCGCCGTGCACCTGGTCCACCACGTGCGCGTGCGGGCGGACCAGCACCACGTGGTCGTCGCCGAGCTCGCGCTCCAGCAGCTCCAGATCCAGCTGGAGGTCCAGCTGGTGGCCGCCGGCGTGACGCACCCGGTCCTCGCGCCAGGTCGGCGCGTAGAGCACGACCTTCTTGCCCTCCGGCACGCCGAGCTGTTCCCGCACCCGGCGCGCGAGCAGCTCGCGGTCCTCGGCGAGCAGGATGTCGTTGCGCGGGTAGCCGGACTCGAGGATCTCGCCCTCGTAGTGGAACGCCCGCTCGAAGATGGGGGTGCTGAACCGGTTGGGTGACAGCAGCAGTCGCCACTGCCGGCCCTCGCGCTCCAGCGCCTCCAGGTAGTCGGTGTCGGCGAACCAGTCGTTGTCGAAGTCGAAGCCGATCCGCTTCAGCGGCGTGCCGTGCCAGGTCTGCACGATCGTCTGGCCCGGACGCTTGCTGATCCACCGCGGGAAGTGCGTGTTGCCCACGATGTACCGGCTGCGCGCGTACGCCTCGTACCACTCCGCGCTGTCCAGCACGACCGCCCGCGTCCCGGGCGGGGTGACCGCGCGGTGGTCCCTGACCACCCAGAGGTGCTCCAGGTCGTCGCGGCGGCGCAGCATCTCCTGGTGGATCGCCTTGGGGGAGTCGGAGTAGTCCTTGCCCTCGAAGACGTCGTAGAGGACCTGCGGCAGGATCGGCTGCGCCAGCGCGGCCGGGTAGATCTCCTCGCGCAGCTGGCGGCGGTGGAAGGTGCCGCGCTCGGCCAGCGGGACCGCGGGCTCCACGTCGAGCAGCAGGGTGTCGTAGTAGCGGCGGCGCAGGCTGACCGTCCGCCCGCGTGCCTCGACCGGGAGCGGCAGCGACGCGTGCGCCGGGGCGGCCAGCTTGGCCGGCACCTCGACCGGCCCGGTCTGGGGCCCCTCACTCTCGGGGGTCTCCGACAGCACCCGCACGAACAGCGACCACTGACCCGAGAGCAGCGGCACCTCGCCGTTCCAGCCGGCGTTGGGCAGCGCGGGCAGCGTGGCGTAGATCCGGCCGTCGACGGCCTCCGCCGGGTACACGTGGACCTGGGCGTGGTAGCGGTGACGCAGCACCAGCTCCAGCGCGTGGCGGCCGTCGAGCGGGAAGGTGCCCTCGAGCGCGAAGCCCTGCTCCGCGGGGAGCGCGGTCACCTTCTCGAACAGCGGTTGCAGCGGCTGCTCGACGACCTGGAGGTAGCCGCGCGGCGAGCGCTTGAAGCAGAGCACCTGCGGGTCCTCGACCGGCCCGGACACCGGGTACTGCACCGTGGTGCGGCCCTCGCGGTCGTCGATCACCAGCTCGAGCGTGGAGTCGTCGGCCAGCAGCAGATGGGCGCCCCAACGGTCCTGGGCCTGCTCCTGCAGGCTCGGGCGCAGCCGCACCAGCTCCTTGCGCGCGGAGGACATCAGCGCGTGGTCCACGGAGGCGGTGAACGAGGTCCACGCTCCGACGGCCTCGCCCAGGACGACGGGGAAGTCCAGCTCCGCCGTGGCGCCGTCCTCCTGGTGCTTCAGCCGCAGCGAACGGACCTGGCTCGCCTTGGCCGTCTCGACCAGGCCGCTGAGCTGGAACGCGTCGCCCGCGGACGAGGCCGAGCCGACGACCGCGCTGACGGTCTCGACGCGGATGTAGAGGTGGTCGTCGCGGATCTCGGGGATCACCCGGACGTTGTCGGAGACCCAGTGCGGGGCCGGGTTCGCGGCGGAGTCGTAGTGACCGGCCTTGATCCGGCTGCGGCGAGGACGGCCGGGGCCGAAGACGCCGATCGTCATCCGCCAGGTGCCGTCGACCCAGTGGCCGCGGTTCTTGAGCCGCTTCGGGTCGAAGTTCAGCTCGAAGCCGGCGAAGTCGCAGTGGCGCATCGGCTGGTCGTACGCGTCCGCCGTGGCCTCGAGGTCCTTGACCGTCTTCGCCGGCACGACCACGGTGCGGCGGCTGCCGTGCTCACGGAGCATCAGCGCCTTGATCGAGTCGCGGCGGTGCATCGCGCCCAGGTGCCGGGGGTAGGCGAAGCCCTTCAGGAAGAGCTTGCCGTCCTCGTTCCAGTCCACGCGGTGCAGGCCGCTGCGCACGACGAGCTCCGAGTCCAGTCGCAGCACCGAGTCCGGCACCGGCGCGCTGAGGAAGGCGTAGTCGGCCAGGTGCCGGACGTTGCCGCGCAGCGGGATGGTCCAGGGGTGGGTGCGGTCGAACTCCAGCACCGCGATCAGGTCGTCCAGGCGGCGCTTGACCGTCAGGAAGTACTTGAGCCGCATCGGCTGCGGCAGCGAGTTCATCGCCTCCGGGCCCATCTGCTCGATCATCCTGCCGACGTGGTCGAGGAAGGCGGTGCGGTACTCGTCGCCGCCCTCGAGGAGCGCCTTGAAGAAGAGCGGGATCTCCTCGACCAGCGCGTTGCGGTCGTAGGCGGTGAGGAACTTGTGGAACTGGGGCCCGTCCTGGCTCTGCAGGAACTTCCTGACCATCCCGATCGAGGCCACCCGGTCGATCAGGCCCTTGGGGTCGGTGCGGTTCTGCGTGATCGAACGGGCGCCGATCTCGCGCTCGCGCCAGTTGTAGATCGGCTCGGCGAGGACGTCGACCTTGTCCGCCAGGTAGTGCAGCGGGATGGAGACGGGAGCGTCCTCGTAGAGGATGCCGGGGTAGAGCAGGTTGTGCTTGTCCCAGAACGAGCGGCGGTAGACCTTGTTCCAGGCCGTGCGGTCCGTGGTCAGCGGCTGGAACTCGCTGATGTGGGTGGCCAGCCGGGTCTTGGCGAAGGGCCGCCGGTGGACCGGCGACTGCTGGTACCCGACCGAGCGGAACCGCAGCACGTTGCCCGCGACGAAGTCGGAGCCGGTGCGGTCGAGGGTCTCCAGCATCAGCTCGTACGCGGTGGGCGGCACGGTGTCGTCGCTGTCGACGAAGGCCAGGAACTCGCTGTCCGGGGAGATGTGCTCCATGCCGGTGTTGCGGGCCGGACCGAGGCCGCCGTTCTGCTTCTGGACCAGACGGAACCGGGTGTCCTTCGCCTCCCAGGCCCTGGCGATGTCCGCGCCGCCGTCCTTGGAACCGTCGTCCACCATGACGACCTCGAGGTCGCTCATGGTCTGCGCGGCGAGCGAGGCCAGGCACTCGTCGAGGTACCGCTCGACGTTGTAGATCGGGACGACGACGGAGAGGCGGGGGGCCATGGGGTACGCACGAGCCTTTCTTTGCTGGCACGGCAGCCCCCGGAGGGCATTACTCGGGCTAACCGCACATAGGAACGATCCTTAGCCTATCCGCACCGGGGGTCGGCCAGGAGGCCGCGCCCCGGGTGACAGCGGCCGTCCGGGTAAGAGTGATCTGAGCAACCGGGGCCACTCGCCGAGCCGGGGCCGTTGGACCGCGACCGTTCACCGACCGTTCACCGCCCGTGGGTCCCTGTATCGTACCGGCATGCCTCGGATCAGCGTCGTCGTGCCCGTTTACCAGGTACAGGCGTACCTGGGCGAGTGTCTGGAATCGGTCCTGGGGCAGTCCTTCAGGGACATCGAAGTGATCGCCGTCGACGACTGCTCGCCCGACGGCAGCGGCGCGATTCTTGACGGATTCGCACAGGCCGACGACCGGGTACGGGTGCTCCACCTGGCGGAGAACGTGGGCCTCGGCCGGGCCAGGAACGCCGGCATGGAACTGGCGACCGGGGACTACCTCCTTTTCCTCGACAGTGACGACACACTGACGCCCGGCTCGCTCCAGGCGGTCGCGGACCGGCTGGACGCCACCGGCGACCCCGAGGTGCTGATCTACGACTACGCCCGCACCTACTGGGACGGCCGCGAGGTCCGCAGCAGGGACGCCGAGCTGTTCGCCCCCGCGGACGACCGGCCCGAGGTCTTCGCCATCGGCGAGCGCGAGGAGGTCCTCGGGCTGCTGATGGTGGTCTGGAACAAGGTCTACCGGAGCGACTTCGTCGCCAAGCACGCGTTCCGCTTCCCGCCCGGGTACTACGAGGACACCCCGTGGACCTACCCGGTGCTGCTCGCGGCGCGGACCGTGGCGATGCTCGACCGCGTCGTCGTCCACTACCGGCAGCGCCGCCAGGGCGGAAACATCCTGGCCACGGTCAGCCGGAAGCACTTCGACATCTTCGAGCAGTACGACCGGGTCTTCGTCTTCGTCGACGCCCACCCCGCGCTCGACCACTGGCGGCCGCTGCTGCACCGGCGGATGGCCGAGCACCTGCGCACCATCGGCAACCACCCGGACCGGGTGCCCGCCGCAGCCCGCAAGGAGTTCTTCGAGCGCGCCGCCGAGGCCGAGCTCCGGCACCGGCCCGCCGACGTCGCCGCGATCGAGCTGCGCGGGAGCTGGAAGGCCGGCCCGCTCGGCCAGGCGGCCCGCAAGGCCAAGCACGTCGCCCGCGCGGCCCAGCCCGAGCTGAAGCGCGCCGTCGCCGGGCCGCTGCTCGGCGGCTACCAGCGGATCCAGCGGCGCCTGCCGATCGAGGACGACCTCGCGGTCTTCGCCAGCTACTGGGCCCGAACGCCCGCCTGCAACCCCGCCGCGATCCACGCGAAGCTGCGCGAGCTCGCCCCCGAGCTGCGCACCGTCTGGGTGGTGGAGGCGAAGCGCAGAGGAGAGGTGTCCAAGGGGCTCGACTGCGTCTCGCCCGGTTCGCGCGCCTACCGCGAGGCGATCTCCCGCGCCCGCTACTTCGTCAACAACGTCAACTTCCCCGACGGGGCCCCCAAGCGTCGGGGAACCGTGCAGCTGCAGACGCACCACGGCACGCCGGTCAAGAAGATGGGCCTCGACCTGAGGGACTACCCGGCCGCCGGGCAGGCGATCGACTTCAGGAAGCTGCTGGGCCGGGTCGACCGCTGGGACTACAGCCTCAGCTCGAACCGCTACTCGACGCTGATCTGGGAGCGGGTCTACCCCTCCTCGTTCCGCAGCCTGGAGTACGGCTACCCGCGCAACGACGTCTACTACTCGGCGGGTGCCGAGGAGGTGCGCGCCGCCCGGCGCGAACTCGGCATCCCCGAGGGCGCGACCGTGCTGCTCTACGCGCCCACGCTGCGCGACTACCGCGCCTCGTACCGGCCGCAGTTGGACCTGCACCGCTTCGCGGAGCGGCTCGGCGAGGGGCACGTGGTGCTCAACCGGGCCCACTACCTCTACGACCAGGGGAAGCGGTCCGACGGACCGGGCGGCGGACAGGTGATCGACGTGTCCACGCATCCGTCGCTCGAACGCCTGGCGCTGGCCGCGGACGCGCTGGTCACGGACTACTCCTCGGTGATGTTCGACTACGCCAACCTGGACCGGCCCATCGTCGTCTTCGCCGACGACTGGGAGGTCTACCGGCAGACCCGCGGCGTCTACCTCGACCTCCTCTCCGGCCGGCCGGGCGAGACGCCGGGACCGGTCGCCACGACCGAGGCCGAGCTCGTCGACGTGTTCCGCTCCGGCGCCTGGTGCGACGGGGAGTCAGCCGGGCTGCGGGCCGCGTTCCGCGAGCGGTTCTGCGAGTTCGACGACGGCAGAGCCGCGGAGCGGGTGGTGCGCACGGTGTTCCTCGGCGAGTCCGAGCCGCTCCCGGTGGTCCCGCTCGCCGAGCGCACCCCGGCGCCCTCACCGCAGGCCGCCTCCCGGGTCGCCGCCTCCCAGCTCGCAGTCTGACAAGGGGTGGGCCCGCCAGCGGGCCTCGATCGCCGGGACGGCGGTGGCCGCCCAGGCGCGGAGGGCGGTCAGCGCCGTGGGGGAGGTGACCGCGTCGCCGCGGATCCAGTCACCGTCGAAGGCGCCGTCGCCCGCCCTCACGGCTGAGGCGTAGACCGGCAGGTAGCCCGCCGCGCGCAGCCGGCCCGGGCTGAGGCCGGGGCCTCTGGACCAGGGGCCGTGGACGTGCACGAAGGTGGGCCGGACCTCGTCGAGGACGTAGGCACGGAGCCGGGTCATGTCCCCCGCCGCGTAGGCGCGGGCGATCGTCGGGTCGGTCAGGCCCGCCAGGTCGACCACGCGCAGGCGGGTCGTGAGCAGCGTGCCGCCCAGATCCGGCAGCAGCACGCTCGTGCCCTCGGCGCGCAGACCCAGGCGCTGCGCGTAGGTGTTGAAGAGGCGGCCGTAGCGGTCCGCGACCTTGCACATCGACAGCGTCGGCGCGGCGCGGAACGCGGCGGCGGAAGCGGACTGGGTGGCAGCGGAGGCCGCCAGCGCGAGGGCGGTCGCGACCGCGAGCAGGGCTCGGGCCGCGGTGCGGTCAAGCTCCGCGAAGGCCCTGGTCAGGGCCATCGCGCCGAAGAGCGTGCCGAGCGTCCAGACCGGGGTGGCGAAGCGGTACAGCGCCATCCAGTCCGGCCGCAGCACGGCGAAGCCGAGCAGCGCGAGTCCCAGCGGGAGCGCAGCCGCCGCCAGACCGCGCCGGGCCGGGCCCGGTCGGGCGGCTACCCGCCCGGCCGCGACGGCGACGAGCAGGACCGCGGCCCAGCCCGCGTACTGGAGCAGTCCGCCGACCCGCTCCAGGGCGTCCAGGCCGGGCGTGCCCTGGGCCTTGGCCACGGCGGTGTTGGGCAGCCACTGCCCGAAGGTGATCCGCCGCCACAGCAGGAACCCGCCGTAGGGCGCGCCGAAGACGCCCAGCGACAGCAGCGCCGGACGCAGCGTTTGACCGGGCGCGTCGCGCCGCTGCCGCAGGAGCAGAGCGGCGGGGTAGGCCGCGAGGTAGACCACGCCGTCGGGGCGGGTGAGCGCGGCCAGCAGGGCGAGCAGGCCGGCGAGGACGGCGGTGCGCGGCCGGGCGAGCCTGTTCTCCTCGGCCGCCCGGACCAGCAGCGTGGCGAGCGCGACGGCGAGCAGGCCGTAGAGCGGGTTCTCCAGCCCGGAGCAGGACCAGGCGACGAAGGACCAGTTGGCGGCGAGCACCAGCGCGGCCAGCAGGGTCGCGGCGGCGGAGCGGGTCGCGGCGCGGACGCAGCAGAGGATGCCGACGACACAGAACAGGGCCAGCAGCTTCGGGTACCAGACCAGGTCGGGGACCCCGCCGATGCTGCCGCGGTCGAACAGGCCGAGTTCGTGACCGAGCGTCAGCAGCACCAGCCAGCTCGGGTTCGAGTAGCCCTCGACGGGGGCGGAGCCGGCCTGCTGGACCGGGCCGAGCCCGTGCGCGAGGCTGCGCGCGTAGGCGAAGGTGACGGCGGCGTCGTCGACGATCCAGGCCCGCATCCGGGCGCCCTGGGCGGCGACGACCAGGCTTCCGACGAGGACGGCGGCGATGGCGCGCACCCGGGCGAGGCGGCCGCCCGAACTCTTCGCGACGGCTGCGGTGACCGGCGCCCTGGTCGTCGTGTCGGGACCGGCTTGGTTGATCACAGGGCCACCACGGAGAGACCGTAGAGCAGCAGCCAGGAGACGGCCGCGATCTGCAGCGGCCGGTCCCGCAGCACGACGTCCTCCGGTGCGCCGGACTCGGCCCGGTCGGCGAAGACCGCGTAGCGCAGCAGCACGACCAGGAACGGGATGATCGAGAGCTGCCGCCAGGGCAGCGTCATGGACGTCGTGGTGTGCGGGGCGTCGGTCGGGCTGCCGAGCGCCCAGAGGCAGTAGCTGAGCATCGTCACACCCGCCGCGAGCTGCCAGACGAAGCGCAGGTACTCCGCCGAGTACGCGGCCAGCAGCGGCCGGGTCCGGCCGCTGCCGTCCAGGCTGGCGCGCTCCGAGTAGCGCTTGGCCGCGACCATGAACAGCGCGCCGAAGCCCGCCGTGATCAGGAACCAGCGGCTCAGCGGCACGCCGATCGCCGTGCCGCCGGTCATCGCCCGCAGCAGGAAGCCGCTGGCGACCACGAGCAGATCGACCACCGGGAGGTGCTTGAGCGAGGTGCAGTAGAGGAGTTGCATCACCAGGTAGGCGCCGATGACCAGCGCGGTCGCCGGGTTGCACAGGACGACCGCGCCGCCGAGCGCGGCGAGCGCGAGGGTCAGCCCCGCCGCGTAGGCCAGCGGGACCGGGACGCGTCCGGAGGCGACCGGGCGGAGGCGCTTGGTCGGGTGGGCCCGGTCGGCGGCGACGTCCTTGGCGTCGTTGATCAGGTAGATCGACGCCGAGGCGCAGGTGAACAGGCCGAAGGCCTCCGCGAGCCGGACCGGGACGCCGGGCGCGGCGAGCATGCCGGCCGCGGCGGGCGCGGCGAGGACCAGGACGTTCTTGATCCACTGGCGTGGTCTCGCGGTCCGGAGCAGGCCGAGCGGAAGGGAGAGGGGCCCGGTGGGGAGAGGCGCGACCGGAGGTGGGAGGAGAGTGGTCCCGGCGGCTGCGGGCGTCGTCACGGAGGACTCTTCGATCATGGCCTAACCTCGCCGTCAACTCACTGCCGCGGTACTCACTCACCCGTTCGGGTGTGCTTCGCGGTGGGGGCGCGGGCCCCGTGCCGTGCTGCATTCCGCGTGGCTAACCGGCGGGTTGGGGCTGAGGTAACGAAATACCCCAAAATGCGCCCCCTGCACGCTGTCGGTGGTCGGGCTTAGCGTCGCACGCATGGAAGGACAACTCACGGGGTGGGGACGCACCGCGCCCACGACGGCCACGCTCTGCGCGCCCACGACGGCCGCCGAGGCGGCCGCCGCGCTGCGCGACGCGGGTGGACGCGGCGCGGTCGCACGCGGGCTCGGCCGCAGCTACGGCGACGCCGCCCAGAACGCCGGCGGCACGGTCCTCGACATGACGCGGCTCGCCGCGGTCCAGTCGCTCGACCTGGAGCAGGGCCTGGTCGGCGTCGAGGCGGGGGTCAGTCTCGACAAGCTGATGCGGCTGCTGCTGCCCTTCGGCTGGTTCGTCCCGGTCACCCCCGGCACGCGGTACGTCACGGTCGGCGGCGCGATCGGCGCGGACATCCACGGCAAGAACCACCACCTGAGCGGCAGCTTCAGCCAGCACGTCACGCGCATGCGGCTGCTCACGGCCGACGGCGCGACGCACGAGCTGCGCCCCGGCGACGAGCTCTTCGACGCCACGGCCGGCGGCATGGGTCTGACCGGCGTGATCCTCGACGCCACGATCCAGCTGCTGCCCGTCTCCACCTCGCTGATGACGGTGGACACCGAGCGCGCCGACGACCTCGACGACCTGATGCACCGCCTGGAGACGACGGACCACCGCTACCGCTACTCCGTCGCCTGGATCGACCTGGTCGCCCGCGGCGCCGCCACCGGCCGCGCCGTACTGACCCGCGGTGAGCACGCCACACCCGACATGCTGAGCCCGCGTCAGCTGGCCGACCCGCTCGCCTTCCGCCCGCGCAGCTTCCCCGCCGCGCCGCGCGGCATCCCCGGCGGGCTGCTGCGCACGGCCACGGTGGGAGCCTTCAACGAGCTCTGGTTCCGCAAAGCCCCGCGCGAGAAGCGCGGCCAGCTCCAGCGCATCGGCGCCTTCTTCCACCCGCTCGACGGCGTCCCCGACTGGAACCGCGTCTATGGCCGGGCGGGGTTCCTGCAGTACCAGTTCGTCGTCCCCTACGGGCAGGAGGCGGTGCTGCGCTCGATCGTCGAACAGCTCAGCCGGCACGGCTGCCCGTCCTTCCTGGCCGTGCTCAAGCGCTTCGGCGAGGGCGGGCCCGGCTGGCTCTCCTTCCCGATGCCCGGCTGGACGCTCGCGCTCGACCTGCCGGCCACGGTCCCCGGCCTCGGCCCGCTGCTGGACCGGCTCGACGAACAGGTGCTGGCGGCCGGCGGCCGGATCTACCTGGCCAAGGATTCGCGGATGCGTCCGCAGTCGCTGCCCGGCATGTACCCGAAGCTCGCCGACTTCCGCGCGCTGCGAGAACGCATCGACCCGCACGGCGCCTTCACCTCCGACCTCGCCCGCCGGCTCGCCCTTTAGGAGGGTGCTGAAGATCTAGGCCGGGCTCGCGACGCCCTGCGACTCCGCTTGCCGCGTTGTCGTCGGTCGCCGATGCTCCGCATCGACTCCCTCCTCCGCCTTGCAATCGAAGCCACATGACGCCGCTCCCTGATCCGGCCTAGATCTTCAGCACCCTCCTCGCCTCCTGAACAAGCCAGAAAGGCTCCACCCATGCTGAACGCCCTGGGCGACCCCCAGTCCCTGCTCCTCCTCGGCGGCTCCTCCGAGATCGGCCTGGCCACCGCGCGGCGGCTGGTCGCGGGCCGGGTTCGCGTGGTCCACCTGGCCGGGCGGCCCTCGCCCGCGCTCGACGCCGCGGCGGACGAGCTGCGCGCGCTCGGCGCGGAGGTCTCCGTGCACGACTTCGACGCGGCGGCCGTGGACAGCCACGAGACGGTGCTCGGCAAGATCTTCGCCGAGGGCGACATCGACGTCACACTGCTCGCCTTCGGCGTCCTCGGCGACCAGCAGCGCGACGAGCGCGAGCCGATGGCCGCCGCCTCCGTCGCGCAGGTCAACTACCTCGGCGCGGTCACCTCCGGCCTGGTCTGCGCGCAGGCGCTGCGGAGGCAGGGCCACGGCGCGCTGGTCGTCCTCTCCTCCGTGGCGGGGGAGCGGGCCCGCCGGTCCAACTTCATCTACGGCTCGACCAAGGCCGGCCTCGACGCCTTCGCGCAGGGGCTCGGCGACTCGCTGCAGGGCACCGGCGCGCGGGTCATGGTCGTCCGGCCCGGCTTCGTCCGCACCCGGATGACGGAGGGAATGAAGGAGGCCCCGCTCGCGACGACGGCGGACGCCGTCGCCGAGGCCATCGTGACGGGGTTGCGACGCGGCACCGAGACGGTCTGGGTGCCGGGTGCGCTGCGCTACGTCATGTCCGGCTTGCGGCACGTGCCGCGGGCGCTGTTCCGGAAGCTGCCGGTGTGAGCTGCGCGCGTTCCGCGAGCAGCAGCCGCGCGCCGTAGCCCGCCACGCCCAGGCAGAAGGCCAAGCCGCTCAGCAGCAGTGAATCGCCGATCAGGCTCTGCGTCACGGTCCAGTGGTACTCGCCCCGGTGCAGGTGCGGGGCGAGGAAGACCACGCCGTAGGGCTGTCGCATCGGCCTGCTGTGGTCGGTGATGCGGTCCAGCAGCGGCCAGGCGCCGTAGAGCAGCGCCCAGGCGGCCGCCGCGGGCAGCAGCGGGCGCGGCGCGTGCCGTCGCATGCCGTCCGCGAGCAGCACCAGCGCGGGGATCACCCAGACCCAGTGGTGGATCCAGGCCACCGGCGAGACCAGCAGCGTCAACGCGCCGCAGGCGCAGGCGGCTGCCAGCGGCCCGCTCCGTCCGCCGCGCAGCGCGACGACGGCGGCGAGCGGCAGCGCGACGGCGACCAGCAGCACGCTGAGCCCGGCGGCGAGCGTCGCGGCCGTGCCGTGGTCGCCCAACGCGCGTACCAGCGCGCCGCGCAGGGACTGGTTGTTGGAGATGTAGAGCCCCACCCTGCGGTCCACCGCCGTGGTGATCCGGCCCAGGTGCAGCCAGTAGTAGCCGGAACTGCGCGGCAGCAGCAGCCAGGGCAGCACCATCGTCGCGCCGGTGACCGCCGCGCCGGTCAGTGCGGCGCGACGCTGCCGGGTGAGCAGCAGCAGGACGAGGAAGAGGCCGGGGCTGAGCTTGATGCCGGTGGCCAGCCCGATGCCGACGCCCTTCCACCGCGAGTGCGCGGGCAGAGCCAGGTCGACCATGACCAGCGCGAGCAGCAGCAGATTGACCTGACCCCACATCAGCGTCCACTGCACGGGGGCCGACCAGAGCGCGAGCCCGGACAGCAGCAGCACCGCGCCGAGGCGAAGCCGGTGGCCGAGCAGCCGCAGGCTCGCCGCGACGACGACGGGCAGCGTCAGCACGGACAGGGCCAGCATGCCGACCCGCACCGCACCGAGCCCGAGCGGCACCGTCGGCCGGAACAGCAGCGCGGCGAACGGCGGGTAGATGTAAGGGAGTTTCAGCGGCCCGAAGGCCATCGTGTAGAGCCGCCCGTCACCGTGCCGCAGGGACGTGGCGGCCAGCCAGTAGACCTCAAGATCCGCCTGCCGGAGCTGCGCGTAGGGCCAGGCCCGCAGGCTCCACAGCCAGGCGGCCAGGGCCGTCGCGAAGACCAGCGCTCCGGCGGCCGGCAGCAGCAGACGCTTCGTCGTCGCACGTTCCACTCGATGGTCAACGATGTGTGTCGGCCTCCTGTCACGGCCGCGCGGGCGCTAGGTTCGACCGATGGATTGGTTGAAGCGAGTACCGGTGATCGGTCCGCTCGTCGGGTGGGTGATGCGGACCCGCGCGTACCGCGTCTTCGAGCACTTCAACGAGGTCGGCTCGAACAGGATGGCCGGGTCGGTGACCTTCTTCGGCTTCCTGGCACTCTTCCCTCTGCTCACGGTGGGCCTGGCGATCGCGGCGGCGTTGCTGACCAATCGTCAGACCGATCAGCTCCAGCGCAAGATCGCGGAGCAGATCCCCGGCCTCTCCAACCAGCTCAACATCCGCGATATCGCCCACAACGCGGGCACGGTCGGGCTGGTCAGTGGCGTGGTGCTGCTCGTCTCCGGCCTCGGCTGGGTGGACACCACCCGCGTCAGCATCCGCACGTCGTGGTCGCTGCCGATCGAGCCGGGCAACGTGGTCGTCCGCAAGCTGTGGGACGTGGGCGTCCTGATCGGCCTCGGCCTCGTCGGCGCGGTCTCCCTCGGCGCGTCCACGGCGGGGGGCGCGGCGGCGACGCAGGTCGCCAAGTGGCTCGGCGCGGAGAACGCGCCCGCCGGGCGGGCGGCGCTGACGGCGGCGGCGTTCGTGATCGCGGTGGGGGTGGACCTGCTGGTCTTCTCCTACCTGCTGGTGGGCCTGCCGCGGATCTTCGGCCAACGCAGGAGGGTGGTGCTGGAGGCTGCGCTGCTGGGCGCGATCGGCTTCGAGATCCTGAAGCAGGCACTGGCGGTGTATGTGGCGGGGGTCGCGACGAAGAGCATGTATGGGGCCTTCGGCACGCCGATCGCGCTGCTGCTCTGGATCAACTTCATGTGCCGCTGGCTCCTGTACTGCGTCGCCTGGACGGCGACGGCGGACCCCCAGGCAGCCCGCGAACGGGCTCGCGCCCGCGCGCAGGAAGCCCTCAAAGAGGCAAGCGAGCAACCATAGGGGCGCGGGGAACTGCGCGAGAAGCCACCGGCATGCGGATGGTCCTCAACGCGCAGGGCCATCCGCACAGGGTGGTTTCTCGCGCAGTTCCCCGCGCCCCCAGGTGGTGCAACTTACTGCTAGTCCAGAGGGTCCTGCGTCGCAGGACGCTTGCGGCGACGGCGGGTGAGGGTGAAGGCTGTGCCGCCCGCGGCCAGGGCGACCGCGACGCCCGCCGCCGCGTACGCCGTGCCGCTGCCGGAAGCCGAAGGCTTCGCCGCTGCCGCTGCCCACGGCTTCGCCTGCGCGCTCGCGGACGGGGGCGCCGCGTCCTGGGCCGCGATGGACTTGACCGCGTCGAGCGTGCCGACCGCAGGGGCCTTGCCGTCGGCTGAGAAGCCCCAGTCCAGCAGCGCCCGTGCCTCCCGGTACACCTCTTCCCGCGCAGGGTTCTGCGGGTTCATCAGGGTCACCAGCAGCGTGTGCCCATCGCGGCGCGCGCCCTCGATCAGCGTGTTGCCCGCGTTCGTGGTGTAGCCGTTCTTGACGCCGATCACGCCCGGGTAGCGACCGCCCACACCGTCGAAGCCGGTCAGCAGCCGGTTGGTGTTGTCGATCTCGAAGGGCTTGCCCTTCGTGCTCGGGCCGCCGGGGAAGTGCGCGATCGCCGTCGCGCAGTACTTCGCGAAGTCCGGGTTCTTCAGTCCGTCCCTGGCGAACAGGGTCAGGTCGTAGGCCGAGGAGACCTGCCCCGGCATGTCGTAGCCGTCCGGGCTGACCACGCGGGTGTCCTTCGCGCCCAGCGAATCCGCCTTCGCCTGCATCTCCTGCACGGTCGTCGCGACGCCGCCGTTCATCGCGGCGAGCACGTGCACCGCGTCGTTGCCCGAGCGCAGGAAGACGCCGAGCCAGAGGTCGGAGACCGAGTAGGTCTGACCCGGCATCACGCCGACCATGCTGCTGCCGTCGCCCATCCCGGTGAAGTCCGCGTCGGCGACCTTGTGCGTCGCCGTCTGCGGGAACTTCGGCAGGACGGTGTCGGCGAACAGGGTCTTCAGCGTGCTGGCCGGCGGCAGTGCCCAGTGCGGGTTCTGCGAGGCGAGCACCTGACCCGAGTCCACGTCGGAGACGATCCAGGAGAGCGACGAAATGCCCGTCGGCAGGGCCGGCGCGCCCGCGCCGACCTGGGGGCCAGGACGCCCGAGCGCCTCGCCGCCGACCGTCGACATCTGCGTCGGCGGCTTTCTGACGGGGCTCCCGCCCGGGCTCGGCGAGTGTCCCGCGGCCGTGACGGTCAGTACCGCCGTTGCGGCGGCGACGCCGGAGACGGCCTTCCTCAGCGCTTGATCACGTAGCTGCACGCGGTCGACCGTACCCAATCCATCTCGTCTATGGTCGTAAAAGAAGATGGGACCCCTCGTCCGGATGCGTCCGAGTGGCCGACCATACTGACCTTATGAGACTCAGCCGACGTGCTTCCTGGTTCCTGACAGCCTTCGGCGTCTGGTCGATCTGGATTTGGGCCACGTTCTTCAAGAATTTGTGGGCCGACGGAGAAGGCCTCGCCTTCACCCACGGTGACCACTCCAAGCCCACCGCCTACTTCTGGGTGCACGCCGCCCTCGCTCTCACCTCGCTGCTGCTCGGCCTGGTCGTCGGCTCCCTCGGCGTCCGCAGCCTGCGCAGCTTGCGCTCAGGCGCTGCTCGCGCGGAAGACCCACGTACGGTAGCCGAGCAGGCGGAAGCCGGTCGCTCCGGCCATGCCCACGACGCTGCCTGAGATGTTGTCGGCCAGCAGGCTGGTGAAGCCCAGCAGGTAGTGCGAGACCGCGAGGCAGCTCAGTTGGATCAGCAGCCCGCCGAGGCTGACCAGTACGAAGAGCAGGACCTCCCAGTAGACGGGCGCCTGCTCCGTCCGCACGGCGGTGCGCTCACGGTAGGTCCACCAGCGGTTGCCGACGTACGCGACGGCCGTGGCGAAGGTCAGCGAGACCGCCTTCGCCGCCAGCGGTCCGGCGCCCGCGCCTGCCCGCAGCAGGTTGAACAGCACGACGTCGGTGGCGTAGCCGGCCACTCCCACGACGCCGAAGCGGGCCAGCTCGGGCATGAACCGGCGGAGCCGGTCGGTGAGTTCCACCACGGTCCGTCCTCTCAGCTCGTCGGTCGGTAAAGGCGGAGCCAGCACGCCGCGCGAGGAGCGGTCGGCGTCAGGGCCGTGAAGCGCGCCGGGTCGGCGGCCAGGCCGACTCCGATCCGGCTCGCGCAGGTCGCGTAGACGAAGTCCGCGCCCCGAGCCGCGACGCGCGCGGTCGCGCCGGAGGGGCTGCCGCAGCGGCCCAGGTCGACCAGGGTGCGCTGGTAGCGCGGGCCGATCAGCAGCATGGGGAACCAGTTGACCGGCGGATCCTCGTCGCAGAAGCCGATCGAGGCCGCGTCGGGCAGGGAGCGGGCAGCGGGATAGCTGCCCCAGATCCCCGCGTGCTCACGCGCCGCCTCGGGGCCGGCGATCAGCGCGGCGGTCCCGGCCGCGTTCAGTTGCTTCGGGTCCTCGATGCGCCAGTACGTGGACCAGCGGAAGCCGGAGACCAGCCCGAGACAGGTGCACAGCACCAGCGCGCCGGTGAGCCACCCCGTCACCCGAGTGCGTCGCGGGTGAGCCCCCAGCACCGCGAAGGCGACCGCGCCCGCGACCAGCAATGGCATGGTGTAGCGGGAGAACCAGGCCCCCGGCGCCGCCAAGGTCCCGGCGACCAGCGGCAGGACCACCCCGAAGCTCGCGACCCGCAGCTCCGGACGGCGCACGGCCCGTGCCGTCAGCAGCACGACAGCCGGCAGCAGGAAGAGCAGCCAGCCGAGGCCCAGCAGCCCCGTCCAGCTCACGTACCAGTGCGGGCGGCCCAGCGCGGGGAAGGCGTCCAGCCACGAGCGCAGCACCTGAACCGGCAGGCTGCTGCCGCGCCAGGCCTTCGGCAGGAACGAGTCCACCAGGTCGTACATCGTCATCGGGCCGCGGAAGGGCCCCATCCGCAGCGGCCAGACCGGCGAGCCCCAGCGCCGCCAGGCCAGCGCGTACCAGAAGCCGCCGACCAGCACCGCCGGTGCGCCCAGCAGCAGCGGCGCCCGCAGCCGGTCGCGGCCGCCACGCAGCCAGACGGCCGTGGGCAGGGCGACCGCCAGCAGGTAGGCGTTGGCCGGCTTGATGCCCAGGCCCAGGCCGAACAGCGCTCCGGCGAACAGGAGTTGCCGCACCGACAGCCGTTCCCGTGCCCCTTCCCGGTCCGTGCACGCCGCGAGCAGCACCAGCCAGGCGGCCGCCGGTACGGCCGCCCGGGCGATGTCGTTGTAGGCCATCCCGGCCTGCGAGACGACCACCGGCGCGAGTAGTACCGCGCAGGCCGCGCACCACGCGAGGCCCCGCGCCGCGCCGAGCCTGCGGGCCAGCCCGTACACGGCGAGCAGCAGCAGCGCGGCGAAGGGGAGTTGGGTCAGCGCCACCAGGCTCGTGTCATGGGTGAAGACAGAGAGGAAGGCGCCGATCAGCTCGGTGTCGCGGGGGTAGCTGTCCGAGACCACCGTCCAGCCCAGCGAGCGCGCCGCCGACAGATGGGCGATGGGGGAGGCCAGCGAGCCGGTGCGGACCCAGCCCGCGATGCTGACCAGGTGGTACCAGAGGCTGTCGATGTCGCGCGGCGGCAGCCGGACGGCGACCGCCGCCTGAAACCCGTAGACCGCCGCCGTCACCGCCGTCACCGCCCACACCAGCGGCGCCCGCAGCGGTCCCCGCCAGTTCAGCGACGGCCAGTTCAGCGACGCCCGGCTCAGCCGCGCGCGCGGCAGGCACAGCGCTGCCGCCAGCGAGAGCAGCAGCGCCAGCAGCAGGGGCAGCGGCCGGAACCAGCCGGCCAGCAGCAGTGCCTTCTCCTCCAGGGTCAGCAGCAGCAGCGTCGCCGCCAGCGCGCCGACCGCCAGCTCTGCGCGCGAGCGCTCACCGAGTCCGAGGGCGAGCGCGACCAGCAGCCCGACGACGAGCGCGACGGCACCGGCCGCAGCCGTCAGCAGCACCACGGGTGTTCCCTCCACCAGCAACAGCAACAGCAACGCCGGTCCATCGTGGACACGCTGCGCACTCGTTCAACGAGCACCGGGCCGTTCGGGGTCCGTCCACTCACCCGGACCAGTGAAGCGGGCCCGCCGTACAGGTGACCCAGGTGACCGCGAATGCGCCGTTCGCGTTGACCAATGTCGTAGTTCTTGAACGGAGCTCACCGTCCCGGAGCCCCGAACGACAACCGGAGTCAGAGCCCGTGATGCCAGACGTTCTCGCCCTCCCACTCCGCCGCCTGCGCCCGCTGACGCGCCCCCGTCTCCTCGCGGCTCTGGGAGCGGGCGTGCTGACGCTGGCGGTGGCGCTGTGGTGGTGGAGCATCAAGGCATGGCCGTACGCCCAGTGGCAGCAGGGCGACCTGCGGGTCTACTGGGACGGCGCCCGCTCGCTGCACCACGGGCAGCACCGGCTGTACACCGCGAACTTCGGCCCGGCCCGGCTGCCCTTCATCTACCCGCCCTTCGCCGCCCTGCTCTTCCTGCCCGGCTCCTGGTTCGGCTTCGACACCGTGCGCGCCGCGATGCTGACGCTGAGCCTGCTCGCGCTGCTGGCCTCCTCCTGGGCGTCCTGGCGGCTGCTCGGCTACCGGCGTGGTCCGGCCAGGACCGGGGCGGTGCTGCTGACGACCGGGCTGGCGCTCTGGCTGGAGCCGGTGCAGTGGACCCTGATGTGGGGTCAGGTCAATCTGCTGCTGCTCGCCCTGGTCCTGGTCGACCTCGCGCTGCCACGCGGCTCGCGCTGGCGCGGCGTCGGCACCGGCATCGCGGTGGGCATCAAGCTGACGCCGGGGCTCTTCGTCCTGCACCTGCTGCTGACCCGGCAGTACCGGGCGGCCGTCCGGGCCGGGGTGGTCGCCGCGGGAACGGTACTGCTGGGCTGGGCGCTGCTGCCCTCCGCCTCGGCCACCTACTGGTGGAACCTGGGACGGATCAGCAGCGCGGTCAACGCCAGGATCGGTCTGTTCGCGATCAACAACCAGAGCCTGCGCGGCCTGCTGATCCGCCTCTACGGCAGCCATCCGGACACCCGCCTGCTGGACATCGCCTGCTGCGCGGCCCTGGTCGTGTTCGGCCTGCCGCTGGCGGCGCTGATCGCCCGCAGGGGCGGCCGGGCGGGGGAGCTGGCCGGGGCGATCCTGTGCGGCGTGCTCAGCCTGCTGGTCTCGCCGGTGGCCTGGTCGCACCACTGGGTCTGGGTCGTCCCGGGCCTCGCCCTCGCCGCCCACGCGGCGCTGCGGCTCCGCGCCCGGATCAGGAGCGCGGCGCGGTGGCTGCTGCCGGCGGCCTACTGCCTCTGGTTCGCCGCCTGGCCGTTGCGGCTGCCGCTGCACTCGCGCCATCACGAGCGGCCGCAGCCGCTCGGCCTCTTCTGGCTCGCGCCGCACCGCCGCTCCGGTGAGCTGCGCTGGACCTTCGTCCAAGGGCTGGTGGGCAACGCCATCGTGCTGAGCGGGCTCGCGTTCGTGCTGGCCGTGGCCGTCTGGGCGGTCCGGCGCGGCTGGGTCTCCGCGGCGATCTGGCAGCTGCGCCCGCTTTCGGGCCGCCGACTGCTGGTCCTGGGTTCGGCGGGCTACGCGGGCTCGCTGCTGCTGCGGGCGCTGATGGTGCGTCACTGGCCCTTCATGGGCGCCGCGACGCCCGACCTGGCCACCTACTACGGCGCCGTGCTGAGTCTCCATCACGGCCAGCAGGCCCTCTACGCACAGGAGTTCGGGCCCTGGCCGGGCCCCTTCATCTACCCGCCGATCGCCGCGCTCGCCTTCCTCGCTCTCGCCCCGCTCGGCCTGCACGGCCTGCAGCACCTCGCGGTCGTGCTGGACCAGTTCGCGCTGCTCGCCGTGCTGGCCGCCTCCTGGTCGCTGCTGGGCCGCAGGTTCAGCGCGGGCGCCACCGGACTCCTGCTGGCCGCCGGTGGCGTGGCGCTGTGGCTGGTGCCGGTCGAGCGGACGATCTTCTTCGGGCAGGTCAGCCTGGTGCTGCTGGCGGCAGTGCTCGTCGACTGCGCTCTGCCGGACCGTTTCCGCAGCAAGGGCGTGCTGATCGGGCTGGCCGCAGGAGTCAAGCTGGTGCCAGGCCTCTTCGTGCTCTACTTCCTGGTCACCCGACGCTGGCGGGCCGCCGCCGTGGCCTCGGCGACCTTCGCCGCCACCGTGGTCGTCGGCGCGCTGGCGCTGCCGAAGGCCGCCCGAACCTACTGGTTCCACACCATCGGCCTGCCGCAGCGCATCAACAGCCACGTCTCGCTCGCCGACGCGGCCAACCAGTCGCTGCGCGCGCTGCTGCTGCGCACCCTCGGGGACGGGCGCGCCGCCTCGCTGCTCTGGGCGGTGCTGAGTCTGGCCGTGCTCGTCCTCGGCCTGCTGGCCGCCCGCCGCGCGGAGGTGCGCGGGCAGCGGCTGCTCGCGGTCTGTCTCTGCGGCGGGATCGGCCTGCTGGTCAGCCCGATCTCGTGGACGCACCACTGGGTCTGGGCGGTGCCCGCACTGCTGCTGATGGGCCACCACCTGCTCCTGCAGTGGCGGCCGCCGCGGCGCAGGCTGGCCTGGGCGACGCTGCTCGCCGGACTTGCGGTCACCCTCTGCTGGCCCCTCGCGCTGGACCCGCACGGCTACTGGTCCCGTCGTCAGCCGCCGCTGCCGACCTCGCTGGTGCTGCTCGGTCCGCACCAGGACGGACGCGACCTGCACTGGACGGCGGCGCAGTGGCTGGTCGGCAACAGCCTGGTGCTGTTCGGGCTCGCGGTCTTCGCGGGCGTGGTCCGGGCCCTGCTGCGCAGCACCGGACCGGCCACCGATCCGGTCCCCCCGGCCCGTACCGGAGGTGCGAAGGATCGCGCGCGGGCCGGTGCCGGTGCCAGGTAACGGGAAAGACACGGAGGGCGGGCCACCGACCGGTGACCCGCCCTCCGTTGTTCTGGGGGACGCTCAGAAGCGACGCTTGATCAGCGCCTGCTTCACTTCCTGGATCGCCTTCGTCACCTCGATGCCACGCGGGCACGCGTCGGTGCAGTTGAAGGTCGTGCGGCAGCGCCACACGCCCTCGCGGTCGTTCAGGATCTCCAGCCGCTGCTCCGCGCCCTCGTCACGCGAGTCGAAGATGAAGCGGTGGGCGTTCACGATCGCGGCCGGACCGAAGTACTGGCCGTCGTTCCAGAACACCGGGCAGGAGGAGGTGCACGCGGCGCAGAGGATGCACTTGGTGGTGTCCTCGAAGCGCTGGACGTCCGCCTCCGACTGGATCCGCTCCTTGGTCGGCGCGTTGCCCTTGGTGATCAGGAAGGGCATCACGTCGCGGTACGCCTGGAAGAACGGGTCCATGTCCACGATCAGGTCCTTGAGGACCGTCATGCCCTTGATGGGCTCGATCGTGATGGGCTTCTCCGGGTTGACGTCCTTGATGAGGGTCTTGCAGGCAAGACGGTTCTTGCCGTTGATCCGCATCGCGTCGGAGCCGCAGACACCGTGCGCACAGGAGCGACGGTAGGTCAGCGTGCCGTCCTGCTCCCACTTGACCGTGTTGATCGCGTCCAGGACGCGCTCCTTCGGGTCCACCGTGAGCGTGTAGTCGACCCACACCGCGTCCGGGTGCTCCTCCGGGTTGAACCGGCGGATGCGGAGGGTGATGGAGATCAGCTCGACCTTGCCCGACTCGGCGGCGTCCAGCGCGGCCGAGTGGGGGGTGGTGTCCTCGATGGTGGGGGTGCTCATCAGTACTTACGCTCCATCGGCTGGTAGCGGGTCACCACGACCGGCTTGTAGTCCAGGCGCACGGTCGTGTTGCCCTGCGCGTCGACCTCGCGGTACGCCATGGTGTGGCGCATGAAGTTGACGTCGTCACGGGTCGGGAAGTCCTCGCGGTAGTGACCGCCGCGCGACTCCTTGCGGGCCAGCGCCGAGGTCGCGGTGACCTCGGCGAGGTCGAGCAGGTTGCCCAGCTCGACGGCCTCCAGCAGGTCGGTGTTGTACCGCTTGCCCTTGTCCATCACCGAGATGTTCTTGTAGCGCTCCTTCAGCTCGGCGATGTCGGCCACCGCCTGCTTCAGGGTCTCCTCGGTCCGGTAGACGGACACGTTGGTGTCCATCGACTCCTGCAGCGCGCTGCGGATGTCCGAGACGCGCTCGGTGCCGGTCGCGGTGCGGATGTGCTCCAGCTGCTCGATGACCTGCGCGGCCGGGTTCTCCGGCAGCTCGACGTACTCGGCGGTCTCGGCGTACTTCGCGGCGGCGATGCCCGCGCGGCGGCCGAAGACGTTGATGTCGAGCAGCGAGTTGGTGCCCAGGCGGTTGGCGCCGTGCACCGACACGCAGGCGACCTCACCTGCGGCGTACAGACCCGGGACAACGGTCGTGTTGTCGAGGAGGACCTCGGACTCGTTGTTGGTCGGGATGCCGCCCATGGCGTAGTGCGCGGTGGGCTGGATCGGGATCGGGTCCGTGTAGGGCTCGATGCCGAGGTAGGTGCGCGCGAACTCGGTGATGTCCGGGAGCTTGGCGTCCAGCTGCTCCGGCGGCAGGTGGGTCAGGTCCAGGTAGACGTGGTCGCCGTTGAGGCCGCAGCCACGACCGGCCCGGATCTCCGAGTAGATCGCGCGGGAGACGACGTCACGGGACGCGAGGTCCTTCATGACCGGCGCGTAGCGCTCCATGAAGCGCTCGCCGTCCTTGTTGCGCAGGATGCCGCCCTCGCCTCGGGCGCCCTCGGTGAGCAGGATGCCCATCCGCCAGATGCCCGTCGGGTGGAACTGGAAGAACTCCATGTCCTCCAGCGGCAGACCGCGACGGTACGCGGCGGCCTGGCCGTCACCGGTCAGGGTGTGCGCGTTGGAGGTCACCTTGAAGAACTTGCCGTTGCCGCCCGAGGCGAAGATGACGGACTTCGCCTGGAAGAGGTGCACCTCGCCGGTGGCCAGCTCGTAGGCGACGACGCCGGCGGTGCGCTTGACCCCGTCGACCTCGGTGAGGAGGAGGTCGAGGACGTAGAACTCGTTGAAGAACTCCACGCCCTCCTTGACGCAGTTCTGATACAGCGTCTGGAGGATCATGTGGCCGGTGCGGTCCGCCGCGTAGCAGGAGCGGCGCACGGCCGCCTCGCCGTGGTTGCGGGTGTGGCCGCCGAAGCGGCGCTGGTCGATCCGGCCCTCCGGCGTGCGGTTGAAGGGCAGGCCCATCTTCTCCAGGTCGAGGACGGCGTCGATCGCCTCCTTGGCCAGGATCTCCGCGGCGTCCTGGTCGACCAGGTAGTCACCGCCCTTGACGGTGTCGAAGGTGTGCCACTCCCAGTTGTCGTCCTCGACGTTGGCGAGGGCGGCGGCCATGCCGCCCTGGGCCGCGCCGGTGTGGGAGCGGGTCGGGTAGAGCTTGGTCAGCACCGCGGTGCGGCTGAGCTTGGTCGCCTCGACCGCGGCGCGCATGCCGGCGCCGCCGGCGCCGACGATGACGGTGTCGTACTGGTGAATCTGCATGTCTCTTGCTGCCTCGTCCGTCCGCGTCAGCTGATGTTCGGGTCGAAGGTGAAGATCACCAGGGTGCCCAGCAGCACGGTGAAGACCGTGGCGGTCACCAGCAGGACCTTCAGCCAGAACCGAGTGGTGTCGCGCTCGGCGTAGTCGTTGATGACGGTGCGCATGCCGTTGGCGCCGTGGAGCATGGCGAGCCAGAGCATGAGCAGGTCCCAGGCCTGCCAGAACGGCGAGGCCCAGCGGCCGGCCACGAAGGCGAAGCTGATCTTGGTCACGCCGCCGTCGAGGAACAGTTGAATGATCAGGTGGCCCAGGATCAGGAAGACCAGCACGACACCGGACAGGCGCATGAAGAGCCAGGCCAGCATCTCGAAGTTGGTCCGGCTGCGGCGACCCGAGGTGGTCTTGGTGCGCTTGCGCGGCGGCTCGATCAGGAACGCGGTCGGGTCCGTCGGAGCGCTGGAGTCGGTCAGCTCGACGCTGCCGATGGAGTCGGTTGTCATCTCTCGATCACCCGAACCAGTTCTTCAGGGTCTCCTGCAGGATCGGGTAGAACGCACCCGCCATGAGCAGGACCCAGACGGTCACGACGGTCCACAGCATCTGGGCCTGGTACTTCGGCCCCTTGGCCCAGAAGTCCACCGCGATGACCCGGAGGCCGTTCAGCGCGTGGAAGAGGATGGCGGCGGTGAGGCCGTACTCCATCAGGTTGACGGGCCACGTCTTGTACGTCGCGATCACGCTGTTGTACGCCTGCGGGGAGACGCGGACGAGAGCGGTGTCGAGGACGTGGGCGAACAGGAAGAAGAAAATGAGGACGCCAGTGACTCGATGAGCCACCCAGGACCACATGCCTTCCCGGCCGCGGTACAGCGTTCCAGCCGGCACGGAAGAACCCTCCGGGAGCGGGGCGGGGGTCGCCCGAGCAGCTCGGCGGCAACGTCGGTGTCGGTCGGCCCGGCCGGATCTTGTCCACCGGCCGCGGCCATCGTAGCCAGGCGGGGGGCCCTCGGGCCTGTTGGGGGCCGTGCGGCGGCCCCAGATCCACTCAGATGATCACCGGATTCGGCGAAGCGGAGGACTTTCGTCCCGATTTTCAGGGACTTCGCCTGGGACTTTGTCAGCTCCGGCGTGACTGCCGGATCAGACCGATGTGGGCGATCTCACCCCGCCGTCTCACGAAGCCGCCGAGGCGTGAGACGCGACCAGATGAGCGAGCCTGCTGATGCTGATCCGCCGCAGCTCCTCGGCGGTGGTGCTGCGCTCTTCGTCCGGGTCGTTGGCGAGCCGGGTCCGGATGCTGGCGAGCACTCTGTCCAGCATTTCCTCCGGCGGGCAGTCGTCCAGACAGACCACGAAGACGTGCCCGAACCGCGCCTCGTACGCGGCGTGCGCGGCGCGCAGCGCGGTCCGCGCGGCGTTGCTCCCGGGCGCGCGCATGCCCAGCAGGGGCTGCGGCATGCAGCTCTCGTCGGCGAGCGCCTCGGTCAGGTCGCGATGCGACATGTCGTACGACGCCTCGCTGGCGGCGGCCAGCAGCGAGTCGACGTCCGGGTACGGCCGGTGCGCGGTGATCCTTATCGCCCAACGGCGGCTTCCACAGCAGGCCAGCAGGGCCTCCTCAGCGGCGCCGGGCGTGGCCTCGTTGAGCCGGTCGAGCCCGGGCACGGGCGGCGTCGGTGTGGACTGGGACTGCGGCGGGATCGGCGGCCTGGCCAGCGGGTCCTCCTCGGACTGCGGGTGGCGGACGGACGGAAGCCCCTGAGGTTAGGGCTTGCTGCCGACAGCGTCGGCACTGTCATAGACGCCGGGGCCGCTGCTGCAACGACGCCCGAGACCAGGATTCACTCGCACGGGGTATTAAGTCGAGACCCCTACGGCCGAATTATGAGACGGCGTCAGCAAGGTGAACGGCACGGCGTGCACCGTTCGGGCTCGGGGAAGTTGCACCACCTCGGGGGCGCGAGGCTCTGCTCGATGAACTGCGTGCGCGAGCAACCACCCTGTGCGGATGGCCCTGCGCGTTCGGGGACTCACCACCTCGGTGGCTTGTCGCAGCCTCGCGCCCCCAGCGTCAGCTGCGGTGCACCTTGTGGTTCGCGGCCTGGGCGCGGGGTCGGACGACCAGGAGGTCGATGTTCACGTGGGAGGGGCGGGTCACCGACCAGACGATGGTGTCCGCCACGTCCTCCGCAGTGAGCGGTTCCGCCACGCCCGCGTAGACCGCCGCGGCCTTCGCCGCGTCGCCGCCGAAGCGGGTCAGCGCGAACTCGTCCGTCTTGACCATGCCCGGCGCGATCTCGATCACCCGGACCGGCTCGCCCACCAGCTCCAGACGCAGCGTCCCCGCGATCGCATGCGCGCCCATCTTCGCCGCGACGTAGCCGCCGCCTCCCTCGTACGTCGCCAGCGCCGCCGTCGAGGAGAGGACCAGGATCGTGCCGTCCCCGCTCGCGCGCAGCGCAGGCAGCAGCGCCTGGGTGACGTGCAGCACGCCCAGCACGTTCACCTCGTACATCCGCTGCCAGTCCGCCGGGTCCGCCGAGGCGACCGGGTCCGCGCCGAACGCGCCGCCGGCGTTGTTGACCAGGACGTCCACGTGGGTGAGCCCCGCCGCGAACGCGTCCACCGCAGCGCGATCGGTGACGTCCACTGCGTGCACGCTCGCGGCGTCGCCGATCTCCTTGGCCAGCGCCTCCAGCCGGTCCGCCCGGCGGGCGACCAGGGCGACCCGGTAACCGGCAGCGGCCAGCCCCCGGGCCGTCGCCGCGCCGATACCGCTGCTGGCGCCGGTGACGACCGCGACCTTCTGCACCGTCATGTGATCCGTTCCTCCAATGGCCTTCGTCTGATGTGAGCAAGCTCCCAGAGGATGCGACTATTCCTCACTGGCGCGCATCATTACCGTACGTAGCGAAGCAGACGTTAATCGCTGCTAACACCCTCACCAGAGCCTCACCAGAGTCGCGGAGGACCCCCATGTCCCGCCTGTCCGAGTCCGGACTGCCCATCGAGCCCGTCTACGGACCGGCCGCCCAGGAGGGCTGGGACCCGGCGACCAAGCTCGGGGAGCCCGGCCAGTACCCGTTCACCCGCGGCGTCTACCCGTCGATGTACACGGGCAAGCCCTGGACGATGCGGCAGTACGCCGGCTTCGGCACCGCCGCCGAGTCCAACGCCCGCTACAAGCAGTTGATCGCCAACGGCACCATGGGTCTCTCGGTCGCCTTCGACCTGCCGACGCAGATGGGCTACGACTCCGACGCGAAGATCGCCTCCGGTGAGGTCGGCAAGGTCGGCGTGGCCATCGACTCCGTCGAGGACATGGGCGTGCTCTTCGGCGGCATCCCGCTGGGTGAGGTCTCCACCTCGATGACCATCAACGCGCCCGGCTCGCTGCTGCTGCTCCTCTACCAACTCGTCGGCGAGGCACAGGGCGTGCCGTCGAACAAGCTGACCGGCACGATCCAGAACGACGTGCTCAAGGAGTACATCGCGCGCGGGACGTACATCTTCCCGCCCAAGCCGAGCCTGCGCCTGATCTCGGACATCTTCCAGTACTGCAAGGCCGAGATCCCGCGCTGGAACACCATCTCCATCTCCGGCTACCACATGGCCGAGGCCGGAGCCACGCCCGCGCAGGAGATCGCGTTCACGCTGGCCAACGGCATCGAGTACGTCCGCACCGCGATCGCGGCGGGCATGGACGTGGACGACTTCGCGCCCCGGCTCTCGTTCTTCTTCGTCTCCCGCACCACCCTGCTGGAGGAGGTGGCCAAGTTCCGTGCCGCCCGCCGGATCTGGGCGCGGGTCATGAAGGAGGAGTTCAAGGCCAAGAACCCCAAGTCGCAGATGCTGCGCTTCCACACCCAGACGGCGGGCGTGCAGCTGACAGCGCAGCAGCCCGAGGTGAACCTGGTCCGCGTCTCGGTGCAGGCGCTGGCCGCGGTGCTGGGCGGGACGCAGTCGCTCCACACGAACAGCTTCGACGAGGCCATCGCGCTGCCGACGGAGAAGTCCGCGCGGCTGGCGCTGCGGACGCAGCAGGTGCTGGCGTACGAGACCGACGTGACCGCGACCGTCGACCCCTTCGCCGGCTCCTACGTCGTCGAGCAGATGACCGACGAGGTCGAGGCGGCGGCGGTCGAGCTGATGAACAAGGTCGAGGAGATGGGCGGCGCGGTCGCCGGCATCGAGCGCGGCTACCAGAAGTCCGAGATCGAGCGCAGCGCGTACCAGGTCGCGCTGCAGACGGACTCGGGCGAGCGGACCGTCGTCGGCGTCAACCGCTTCCAGCTGGACGCGGAGGAGCCGTACGAGCCGCTGCGGGTGGACCCGGCGATCGAGCTCCAGCAGGCCGACCGCCTGGCCAAGCTGCGCGCCGACCGCGACAGCGCGGCCGTGGACCGCGCGCTCTCCGCCTTGCAGCGGGCGGCCGAGAGCAAGGGCGAGAACGTGCTCTACCCGATGAAGGAGGCGCTGGCCGCTCGCGCGACGGTGGGGGAGACGTGCGACGCGCTTCGTGAGGTCTGGGGCACGTACGTCCCTGTCGACAGCTTCTGACAAGGGAAGTTGCACTACCTCGGGGGCGCGAGGAACTGCGCGACAAGCCACCGGCATGCGGATGGTCCTCAACGGACAGGGCCATCCGCACAGGGTGGTTCCTCGCGCAGTTCCTCGCGCCCCTGGAGGTAGTTGCCTCTGGACGCAGTGACTCGTTGAAAGCTGCGTGAAAAGGCTTATCTACCCCGCCACGGCGGAACCATGCGCCGAGCGGGCGACAACCTTCTCGTCCGGCGGAATGAATTTCCGTGATCCCCTGCCACATCCGCCTCAGGGCCGTAGCCTTGTGGAGGTGAGCGAGTGGAATGACCTGCGGTCCCGCGTCCAAGCCCTCCAGCCCGAGCTGATCGCGTTCCGGCGCGATCTGCACATGCACCCCGAGCTGGGGCGGGAGGAGTTCCGCACCACCGCGGTCGTGAAGGCGCGCCTGGAGCAGGTCGGCCTCGCGCCGCGCGTGCTGCCCGGCGGCACGGGGCTGCTCTGCGACATCGTGCCCGAAGGGCGTTCCGCGGCCGAGGGCGTCATGGCCTTCCGCGCGGATATCGACGCGCTGCCCATCGACGACGCCAAGCCGCTCACCGTCCCCTACCGCTCGACGGTCCCCGGCCGCGCCCACGCCTGCGGGCACGACGTGCACACCAGCGTGGTCCTCGGCGCCGGTCTGGTGCTCGCCGAGGCCGCCCGGTCCGGCGCCCTCCGGCGCCCCGTGCGGTTGGTTTTTCAGCCGGCCGAGGAGCAGATGCCCGGCGGCGCGCTCGATGTGCTGAAGGCAGGCGTGCTGGACGGTCTGGAGCGGATCTTCGCGGTGCATTGCGACCCGCGTGTCGCGGTCGGCAAGGTCGGCCTCAAGGTCGGTGCGATCACGTCCGCCTGCGACCTGCTCAAACTCAGCCTGGACGGCCCCGGCGGTCACACCGCGCGGCCGCACCTGACCACGGATCTGGTGACGGCCGTGGCCAAGGTGGCAAGCGAGCTCCCCTCCGCGCTGGGGCGCCGGATGGACCCGCGCTGGGGGGTCAGCCTGGTCTGGGGCCGGATCGCCTCCGGCTCGGCCGCCAACGCGATCCCGCAGCACGCGGAGCTGGAGGGCACGGTCCGCTGCCTGGAGCAGGCCGGCTGGCGCGAGGCGCCGGGCGCGATCGACGAGCTGGTCGGGCAGATCGCCGAGACGCATCGGGCGAAGTGGGTCCTGGACTACCGCCGCGGCGTCCCGCCGGTGGTCAACGAGGCGGAGTCGATCGGGATGATCGAGCGGGCGATGACGGCGTCCTTCGGCGCGGAGGCGATCGAGCCGACCGAGCAGAGCCTGGGTGGCGAGGACTTCTCCTGGTACCTCCAGGAGGTGCCCGGCGCCCTGGCCCGCCTCGGCGTCCGGGCGCCCGACGAGCAGGGCGTGCGCGACCTGCACCAGGGCGGCTTCGATGCGGACGAGCGGGCGATCGGAGTCGGCGCGGAGCTTTTCGCGCGCCTCGCACTGGGGTAGGCAGAGGGGAAACCGAGCAGGAAACCGGAGCGAATTCATCCGTTTGCCCCGACTTGTTCGCATCGGCCGGGATGGCAGAAATGCGACGATCTGATAACGGCCCCGTGGCCGTAACACAAACGTGTTCTACGCGCGTTAACGTCGCATCCAATCCGCGCCGAACCAGGTGCGCGTCGACCAAGGAGTGATTCCCTTGCGCCGGGTTACCAAGCTCGCCGCGGCTCTGCTGTGCGGCTCTCTCAGCGTCACCGCTCTCGCCGCCTGTGGCAGCAACAGCACTTCGTCTTCGTCTACGCCTTCGGGCGGCTCTTCCGCGGGCTCCGCCTCCTCGTCCAGCCTCAAGGTCGGTATCGCCTACGACGTGGGCGGCCGTGGGGACCACTCCTTCAACGACTCCGCCGCCGCGGGCCTGGACAAGGCCGTCAAGGACTACGGCGTTCAGTTCAAGGAGCTCCAGGCCGTCACCGGCGAGTCCGACGCCGACCGCGCCGCCAAGCTCGACTCGCTGGCGTCCAATGGCTACAACCCGATCGTCGCGATCGGGTTCAACTACGCGAACGCCGTCAAGACGGAGTCCGCGAAGTACCCGAACGTCAAGTTCGCGATCGTCGACGACGCCTCGAACACCGCGGCGAACGTCACCAACCTGGTCTTCACCGAGGAGCAGAGCTCCTACCTGGTCGGCGTCGCCGCCGCGCTGAAGTCCAAGACCAACACCGTCGGCTTCATCGGGGGCGTGGACGTCCCGCTGATCCACAAGTTCCAGGCGGGCTACCAGGCCGGCGTCAAGTCGGTCAAGCCGAACGACAAGATCATCGTCAAGTACCTGTCGCCGGCCGGCGACTTCTCCGGCTTCGCCTCCCCGAACAAGGGCAAGGCCGCCGCGCAGGGCATGCTCTCCCAGGGCGCCGACGTGATCTACGCCGCCGCCGGCTCCTCCGGTGACGGTTCGATCCAGGCCGTCGCCACCCAGCAGGGCGCCTGGGCCATCGGTGTCGACTCCGACCAGCACAACCTGCCTGCGCTGGCCCCGTACAAGAACAGCATCCTGACCTCGGCGCTCAAGAACGTCGACGTCGCGGTCTACGACTACATCAAGTCGATCCACGACGGCACGCCGCTGACCGGCACCCAGCAGTTCTCGCTGGCCAAGGGTGGCGTCGGCTACGCCACCTCCGGCGGCTTCGTCAACGACATCCAGCCCCAGCTGGAGAAGGCCAAGGCGGACATCATCTCCGGCAAGGTCACCGTTCCGACCACCACGTCCTGACACCTTCTCAGGACCGCTGACCTCACCTCCGTGAGGCGGTAGGAAGGGGGGTTCGCACACCCGGATCGATCGGGTGAGCAACCCCCCTTCTCCCTGTGTCTTCTCCCTCCGTCCACGGAGGGAGAGACTCTGCTTCACCCGCCGTAACTCTCCCCAGGAGTGCGCCATCAACGCCCCCACCCCGCAGGCCGCCGGAGCGCCCGCAGTCGAACTGCGCGGCATCACCAAGCGGTTCCCCGGCGTCGTGGCCAACCACGACATCAATCTCACGGTTCAACGCGGCACCGTGCACGCTCTCGTCGGTGAGAACGGTGCGGGCAAGTCGACGTTGATGAAGATCCTCTACGGGATGCAGCGCCCCGACGAGGGCACCATCACCGTGGACGGCGCGCAGGTCGAACTGCACTCGCCCGCCGACGCGATCGGCCGCGGCATCGGCATGGTCCACCAGCACTTCATGCTGGCGGACAACCTGACCGTGCTGGAGAACATCGTCCTCGGCGCCGAGAAGCTGTACGGCATCGGCGGCAAGGCGCGAGCGAAGATCACCGAGATCTCCGACGCGTACGGCCTGGGCATCCGCCCGGACGAGCTGATGGAGAACCTGGGTGTGGCCGACCGGCAGCGCGTGGAGATCCTCAAGGTCCTCTACCGCGGCGCCCGGACGCTGATCCTGGACGAGCCGACGGCCGTGCTGGTCCCGCAGGAGGTGGACGCGCTCTTCGCGAACCTCCGCGAGCTCAAGTCCGAGGGCCTGACCGTCATCTTCATCTCCCACAAGCTGAACGAGGTGCTCGCCGTCGCCGACGCGATCACCGTGATCCGCCGCGGCACCACGGTCGGCGACGCCGATCCGCACGCGGTCACGGCCAAGCAGCTGGCCGAGATGATGGTCGGCAGCGAGCTGCCCTCGCCCGAGTCGCGCGAGTCGACGGTCACGACCGTGCCGGTGCTGCAGGTCGAGAGCCTGGGCCTGGTCGAGGTCGATCCGGACGGCATCGAGCGCACGCTGCTCAGCGGCATCAACCTGACCATCCACAAGGGCGAGATCCTCGGCATCGCCGGGGTCGAGGGCAACGGCCAAGCGGAACTGGTCGAGGCGATCATGGGCATGCGCAAGCCCGACGCCGGCCTGATCCAGCTCGACGGCCAGGACCTCACCCACGTGCATACCCGCGCCCGACGCGAGGCCGGCATGGGCTACATCCCCGAGGACCGCCACCGCCACGGCCTGTTGCTGGAGGCCCCGCTCTGGGAGAACCGGATCCTCGGTCACGTCACGGAGGAGCCCAGCGGCAGCAAGGGGCTGATCCACCCCAAGGCCGCCCGCAAGGACACCGAGCGGATCGTGCGCGAGTACGACGTGCGCACCCCCGGCATCGAGGTCACCGCCTCGTCCCTGTCCGGCGGCAACCAGCAGAAGCTGATCGTAGGCCGCGAGATGAGCCACAGCCCCAAGCTGCTCATCGCCTCGCACCCGACCCGCGGTGTCGACGTCGGCGCGCAGGCGCAGATCTGGGACCACATCCGCACCGCGCAGCGCGAGGGCATGGCGGTGCTGCTGATCTCCGCCGACCTGGACGAGCTGATCGGCCTGTCCGACACCCTGCGCGTCATCTACCGCGGCCGCCTGGTTGCCGACGCCGACCCGAGCACCGTCACGCCGGAGGCGCTCGGCACCGCGATGACCGGTGCGGCGACGGGCCACATCGAAGAGACCCCGACCGAGCCCCCGACCGACTACACCGACGCCGACCACGAGGCGGGGGAGTGAGCATGAGCGACAATCAGAACGCCGGCAGCGCGGGAGGTGGGTCTTCCCGCATCCGCGCCTATTTCGACCGGTTGGACTGGGAGCGGATCGGCCTGGCCGTCGCCGCGCCGGTGCTGGCGATCCTCTTCGCAGCCCTGGTCACCTCGGTCGTGCTGCTGATCTCAGGCAAGAGCCCGACGCTCGCGCTGAGCGACATCTTCAGCTACGACATCCATCCGGACTCGACGGTCGCCATCCTCAACCGGGCAACGACCTACTTCCTTGCCGGCCTGGCGGTCGCGCTCGGCTTCCGGATGAACCTGTTCAACATCGGTGTCGAGGGTCAGTATCGGATCGGCGCCTTCTTCGGGGCCTATGTCGCGGGTGTGGTCAGCGCCCCAGGGCCGGTGAAGATCATCCTGGCGATCCTCGTCGGCGTCCTCGCCGGCGCGCTCTGGGCCGGCATCGCCGCGGTGCTGAAGGTGACCCGCGGCGTGAACGAGGTCATCGCCTCGATCATGCTGAACTACATCGCGATCAACCTGATCGCCTACCTGCTCCAGACCAACACCCTCGGGTACCAGCCACCCGGGAGCAACAACGTCAGCACCAAGCCGCTGCCGGCGGACGCCATGTTCTTCACCATCGGCACGTACGGTGGCCAGATCTGGGGCTTCGTCATCATCGCGGTCGTCCTGGGCGTCGGCTTCCACCTGCTGCTGTCCCGTACCCGCTTCGGCTTCGACCTGCGTACCGCCGGTCAGTCGGACGGTGCCGCGCAGGCCTCCGGGGTCAACGTCAAGCGGATGATCCTGACCGCGCTGCTGCTCTCCGGCGGTCTGGCCGGACTGGCCGGAATCCCCGAACTGCTGCAGGACGCGGGCAGCTACAACCTGACCTTCCCGCCCGGGATCGGCTTCACCGGCATCGCGATCGCACTGCTCGGCCGCAACAACCCCATCGGCATCGCTCTGGGCGCGCTGATGTGGGGTGCCTTCGACCGCGCCTCGAACCAGCTCGGCTTCGACGGCTTCCAGCCGGAGATCACCCTGATCATCGAGGGCACCATCGTCATCTCGGTGGTCGTCGCCTATGAGCTGGTCCGCCGCTACGGGCTCAAACGCCAGCAGTCGCGGGTCGGCCGCGAACTCGCGGCCGCGGCTGCGCAGGCGGCCGGCTCCAAGAACAAGGAGGCGGCGGCATGAGCACGTCGAGCATTGTCGTCAAGAACGACAAGCAGGACGGCAAGCGGGTCGGCATGCGCCGCTCGACGGTCTACTTCCTCATCGCCCTGGCGCTGATCGGCGTCTCCGCGGTGCGCGCCCTCACCAGCGCGACCGACCTGACCTCCTCCGGCCAGGTGGCCGGCACCCTGGCCCTCGCCGTGCCGATCGGCATGGCCGGTCTGGGCGGCCTCTGGTCCGAGCGCTCCGGCGTGGTGAACATCGGCCTCGAAGGCATGATGATCCTAGGGACCTTCTTCGGCGCCTGGGGCTCCTGGCACTGGGGCGCCTGGGCGGGCGTGCTGACCGGGATTCTCGGCGGCGCGCTCGGCGGACTGCTGCACGCTCTGGTCACCGTCACCTTCACCGTCGACCACGTCGTCTCCGGTGTGGCCATCAACCTGCTGGCCCTGGGATCCACCCAGTACCTGGCCTCGCAGACCTTCCAGAAGGTGGTCGGCTCGAAGCAGTCGCCGCCGCTCGCCGCGCTGTCGTCGTGGAACATCCCCGGCGTCTCGCCATGGCTGACGAAGCTGGAGGCGCACCACTGGTTCTTCGTCTCCGACGTGGCCGGCATCCTCGGCGGCTTCGTCACCGGCCTGTCCGTGCTGACGGTCCTCGCGGCCGCGCTGATGGTGGGCACGTACTTCCTGCTCTGGCGCACGCCGTTCGGTCTGCGCCTGCGGTCCTGCGGTGAGAACCCGATCGCGGCGGAGTCGCTGGGCGTCAACGTCTACAAGTACAAGTACATCGCCGTGGTCGTCTCCGGCGCGCTGGCCGGACTGGGCGGCGTCTTCATGGTGATGGTCTCGTCGAACGTCTACCAGGACGGCCAGACCGGTGGTCGAGGCTTCATCGGTCTCGCCGCGCTGATCTTCGGCAACTGGCGCGTCGGCGGGCTCTCGCTCGGCGCGATGCTGTTCGGCTACACCGACAGCCTCCAGCTGCGCGGCAGCGACGCGGTGCACGCGCTGCTGCTGGGCGTGGCGGTGCTGCTGGCCGCGATCGCGATCCGCAAGGCGCTGTCGAAGGCGTACCGCCAGGCCGTCGTCTACGTGGTCTTCGCCGGGGTCTTCTGGCTCTGGTACGGGACCACCCACGAGGTGGCGCCGGCCCTGGTCAACTGCTCGCCGTACGTCATCACGCTGGTGGTGCTGGCCTTCGCCTCGCAGCGCCTGCGCATGCCGAAGGCGGACGGCATGCCCTACCGCAAGGGTCAGGGCAAGTGACCGCGCCTTCGCCTTCGGTCGACTGGGACGCGCTGCGGGCCGCGGCGCGGGAGGCCATGACGCGTGCGTACGCGCCGTACTCCGGCTTCCCGGTGGGCGCGGCCGCGCTGGTCGAGGACGGGCGGATCATCAGCGGGTGCAACGTCGAGAACGCGTCGTACGGGCTGGGGTTGTGCGCGGAGTGCGGGCTGGTGTCCGCGCTGCATGCCACCGGCGGTGGGCGGCTGGTGGCGTTCACCTGCTGCGACCGTGACGGCGCGCCGCTGATGCCCTGCGGGCGCTGCCGGCAACTGCTGTGGGAGCACGGCGGCGCGGAGCTGATCGTGGAGTCGGTCAGCGGGATCCGGCCCCTGGCCGAACTGCTGCCGGACGCGTTCGGGCCCGAGCGGCTGTAGCCGAGGGGCGCGAGGCTCTGGCGCATTGAGGACCATCCGTTCGTCGGTGGCTTCTCGCGCGGGCAGTTGATCAAGCAGAGCCTCGCGCCCCTGACGCTTGCAACCGCTGGTTACGCGCGTAGAGTTTCCGCATAGTTCCTTCCGCACGTCAGGAGTCTCCGTGGACGCCATCTCCGTCATCCGCGCGAAGCGCGACCGCGCCGAGTTGACCGACGCTCAGATCGACTGGGTGATCGACGCCTACACCCGCGGCGAGGTCGCCGACGAGCAGATGTCCGCCCTCGCGATGGCGATCCTGCTCAACGGCATGAACCTGCGCGAGATCTCCCGCTGGACCGAGGCGATGATCCGGTCCGGCGTGCGCATGGACTTCTCCTCGCTGCCGCTGCCCACCAGTGACAAGCACTCCACGGGCGGGGTCGGCGACAAGATCACCCTCCCGCTGGCCCCGCTCGTCGCGGCCTGTGGCGCGGCCGTGCCGCAGCTCTCCGGGCGCGGCCTCGGCCACACCGGCGGAACGCTGGACAAGCTGGAGTCGATCCCCGGCTGGCGGGCGCTGCTCTCCAACGACGAGATGATGCACGTGCTGCGCGAGGCCGGCGCGGTCATCTGCGCGGCGGGCGACGGGCTGGCTCCGGCCGACAAGAAGCTCTACGCGCTGCGCGACGTGACGGGGACCGTCGAGGCGATCCCGCTGATCGCGTCCTCGATCATGTCGAAGAAGATCGCGGAGGGGACGGGCGCGCTGGTCCTGGACGTGAAGGTCGGCTCGGGCGCGTTCATGAAGCAGCTCGGCGACGCGCAGGAGCTGGCCCGGACCATGGTGGGTCTGGGGAAGGCAGCCGGCGTCAACACAGTCGCACTGCTGACGGACATGAGCACCCCGCTCGGTCTGACAGCCGGCAACGCGCTGGAGGTGCGGGAGTCGGTCGAGGTCCTCGCGGGCGGAGGCCCGGCGGATGTGGTGGAGCTGACGCTGGCTCTGGCACGGGAGATGTTGGCCGCAGCGGGCGTGAGCGGCAAGGACCCTGAGACGGCGCTCAAGGACGGCTCCGCCATGGACCACTGGCGTCGCATGATCTCCGCCCAGGGAGGTGACCCGGACGCGGCGCTGCCGGTCGCCCGCGAGCAGCACGTCGTCACCGCGCCCGCCTCCGGCTTGCTGACCGGCCTCGACGCGTACGCCGTCGGCGTCGCCGCCTGGCGTCTGGGCGCGGGCCGCGCCCGCAAGGAGGACCCGGTCCAGGCGGGCGCGGGCGTCGAGCTCCACGCCAAGCCGGGCGACCAGGTGACGGCCGGTCAGCCGCTGCTCACCCTGCACACGGACACCCCGGAGCGCTTCGAGTACGCGCTCGAGGCGCTGGCCGGTCCCGAGGCCGTCACGGTCGCCCCGGCGGGCACCGCCTTCCGGCCGACCCCGATCGTGCTGGACCGGATCGCCTGATCCGGCACGCTCAAGCCTTCGGCCCGTAGGTCAGCAGGACGTTCGTGTCCAGCTGCCACGGGCCGACCTTGATCGTGTCGCCGAAGACGAAGGGCAGGCGGCTCGTGTAGTTGGGCTGGGAGTGGATGATCCCCGTGCCGTCGCGCGGGTCGACCAGCAGGTAGAGCGGGATGCCCATGGCGGCGTAGTCGAGGACTTTGTCCTCGTAGTCGTTCTCGGGGTTCGACTTCGAGACGATCTCGACGACGAGGAGAACCTCAGACGGGTGGAAAGCGGCGTCCGCTTCCATCAGGGCTGCCTCGGGGAACACCATGATGTCCGGCCGACGCAGGCGCCCCAGGCCGACATCCTCCAGATCGGCTCCCCCGTGGGCGACAAAGTCCGGGTGGGTCGCCGGCAACTGGTCATTGAGCTGCCGGCTGAGCTTGAGCACCGCGAGCTCGTGACGCTTGACCGGGGACATCATCATGACGATCTCGCCGTGTGCGATCTCCACGCGCCCTATCCCGGGGATCTGGGGCAGCTCGTTCGCGATCTCCCGGAGCCTGGCGTACGTGGTGGCGTCAATGCTCATGTACTGAGTGTAACGAGCTCATGAGGATCACGGCTTGGCGTAAACGGCCACGAAGTCGCGGCTGGAGTAGTCGTAGTAGCGGGTGGGGGCGCGGACGAAGTTGACCAGGTTGTGGGGGACCGGGTCGTGCGGGCTCTTGGTGGCGTCGTAGGTGATGAAGGACGGCCAGCTGAGGTTGATGTCCAGCATCATCGCCGTGACCGAGCCCGCGCGCTGAAGCATGGTCGCGAGCGACTGGACCGTCAGCGCGCGGCCACCGACGTAGATCAGGTTCCCGTTCCTGTCGATGCCGACGCCGGAACGGGGGACGACGGAATTGCCGCCGTCGGTCAGGCCCCAGGTGTTCACGCCGCCGTAGAGGGCGTCATCGGTGACCGCACCGTTCCGTACCAGCGGGACCAGGCACTGCCGGACGCCCACGACGTCGGGCGCCATTCGGGCGTCCTGCCCCCACACGCCGACGCTCACCGTGCCGTCGCGGTGGAAGACCTCGGACGCCGCGCCGTCGCGGAGGTCGCCGATGGTCTGACCGGCGAGGTAGAAACCGCCGTGCGAATCACCGTTGGACACCTTGAACCCGCCGTTGTAGGTGGCGACGAGGCCCGTGCGCTGGCTGAGCGGGACGGTCGCCGGAATGTTCCAGTTGCCGCCGGGCTCGGAGACGCCGGGGTGCAGGTCGAAGCGGAGATCGTGCTGCTTCATCCAGACGATGCCGACCATGAAGTCGGTGTTCCAGGGGTCCGGGCGCACGGTGGCGCTCTGGACGGCGGGCTGGCCCTTCACCAAGGTGAGCGGTGTGAAGACCCCCTCGCCGGGGAGGGCAGGGCTGACGAGTGGTCGGACGGAGGCGTGGAGGGGGATCGGCGGGACCGTCGGCGTCGGCTTCGGTTTCGGCTTGGGCCGAGCGGCGGGGTGTGCGAACGCGGTGGCCACGGCGTTGCAGCTGACGGGCGCGGCGGAGTGCTGGTGCCGGTTGTCGACCAGATCCACGACGGCGCTCAGCCCGTGGCAGCGGCCCCAGCGCGCCAGCTTCGTCTGCGTGCCGCCGGCGCCGGGCGCGGCGAGCGCGTCCTGGATGCAGTAGCCGGTCCCGCCGACGAGCACCACGGCCGTCCCGAGCGCGACCCAGCGAAGCCGACGCCGCCGCGCCCCCTCCGCCGAGGGCTCAGCGGCGGGCGCGGGCTGGGTGTCGGTGGGCGTTTCGCCAGACGGCATGGGACACCTCTTCGCTCGGCGCATGGGTCCACAGAGCAGTACCCCGGACGACGCCGCCTCTGACGAGACCTCACCCATCCGGACCAGTTCGGGGGTGTTGTCAGTGCTGCCGGATAGGCTGTTGGTGTACGAAATCAGCAGGTCAGGGGGTGGTTCTGATGGTGCTTCAGGGGGATGCGCTGGCGGCGTGGCTGGCGCGGGTGGTGCCTGGGGCGGGGAGCGCGGCGCTGCTGGACGGGCTGGACGCTGAGGGGCTGTCGGCGGTGGGTCGGGTGGATGCTCTGGTGGCGGTGCAGCGGCATGTGGGGTGGCTGCAGGCGATGGAGATCCGGCTGCTGGCCGGGTTGGAGGAGCGTCCGCTGACGTGCATTCCGGGGGCGCCGGACGCGCTGGCGGATTTCCAGGAGACCCGGGAGCAGGTCGCGTGCGCGTTGCGGGTGACGCCGGATACGGCGGGGGCCAGGTTGTGGGAGGCGTCACAGATCGCGTCCCGGTTCCCGGCGGTGCTGGGGTTGCTGGCGCAGGGGCGGGTGCAGGTGATGCACGCGCGGGTGGTGCGGGAGCTGACCGCGCAGCTCGACGATGCGGCGTGTGCGCGGGTGGAGGCGCTGGTGGTGGGGCGGATGCCGGAGCAGGTCGTGTCCGCGACGCGCAAGGCGGTGGCCCGCGCGGTGCTCAAGGCCGACCCGGAGGGTGCCGAGCAGCGGCACGCGTCCGCGCGGCGTGAGCGCAGGACGTCGCTGCGGGCGGAGCCGGACGGGATGGCCTGGTACGGGGCGCTGCTCGCGGCCGAGGACGCCGCCATGGTCGACGCCGCTGTGGACGCGCACGCCCGTTCGCTGGAGGGGGACGGGCGGACGTTGCCGCAGCGGCGGGCGGACGCGCTGGTCGAACTGGTCACCCGGGCCGGGATGTTGAATGCTGGATTTGTCCCGGAAAACGGGACAGGTTCCCCCCGTGCCACGATCGTGGTAACCGTCCCGTTCGACACGCTGATCGGCGAGGGCAGCGAGCCCGCCGACCTCAAGGGCTACGGTCCGCTCACTCCCGGCCAGGCCAAGGCCCTCGCGTTCGCGCCGGGCAGTGTGTGGCGGCGGCTGATCACCGAGCCCGGCACCGGCCGGGTCGTCAAGACCGACCCGACCTGCTACCGGCCCACCGCCGAGGTGCAGCGGCACGTCGTGGCCCGCGACGCGTACTGCCGCTTCCCCGGCTGCCCGCGTCCCGCCGCCCGCTGCGACCTGGACCACGTGCGCCCGTTCGACCACGAGAACCCGCAGGCCGGGGGCCCGACGACGCCGGAGAACCTGATCGCGTTGTGTCGCCGCCACCACCTGACCAAGCACCGCGCGGGCTGGCAGGTTCACCACGACCCGGCCACCAACACCGTCACCTGGACCGCCCCCACCGGCCACACCTACTCAACCGACGCCCACTCCTACCCCAACGCCGCCTGAGGGTGCCGACGGGCGGAGACCGTGCCGTAGGCGGTGACGCAGCCCGCGAGGGCCATCGCGGCGAGGGCGACGGCGACCGTGCCGCCCCAGCCGACGGAGTGGTAGGCGTCCGCGCCCGCCGCGCCGCCGAGGCTGTTGCCGACGTAGTAGGCCGCCAGGTAGAGGGCGGAGGCCTGGGCGCGGCCGTGGGTCGCGGTGCGGCCGACCGCGGCTGAGGCGACGCAGTGGCCGGTGAAGAACCCGGCGGTGATGAGCACCAGCCCGATCAGCGTGAGCGGCAGCGACTCCGGGAGGGTGAGCAGCAGGCCCACGGTCGTCGTGGCCACCGCCGCGTAGAGCGCGCCGCGGCGGCCGAGCCGGGCGCCGACGCGGGCGCTGGCGGCCGAGGCGACGGTGCCGACCAGGTAGACCACGAAGATGGAGCTCGCGACGCCCTGCGGGAGTCCGAAGGGTGCGGCGACCAGGCGGTAGCCCAGCACGGTGTAGACCGCACCGAAGACGGTCATGAAGAGCAGCCCGAGTGCGAAGAGCCGCGCGAGCAGCGGGTTGGCGACGTGGCCGGTGACGGTACGCCAGAGGGCGCGCGGGTTGACCGGGCCGGGACGGAAGCACCGCGCGCGGGGGATCAGCAGCCGGAAGGCGACCGCGCAGATCAGCGCCGCGACGGCCACCGACGCGAGCCCCGCCCGCCAGCCGTAGGAGCCGGCGACCACGCCGGAGAGCAGCCGGCCGCTCATGCCGCCGATGGAGTTGCCCGCGACGTACAGGCCCATGGCCGAGGCCAGCGCGGAGGGGTGGACCTCCTCGGCGAGGTAGGCCATCGCCGTCGCCGGGAGGCCGGCCAGGGCGACGCCCTGGAGCGCGCGCAGGGCGGTCAGCGTGGCCAGGTCGCCGGTGAAGGGCAGGACCAGGGCGATGGCGACGGCGGCGAACACCGAGATCGTCATGATCCTGGTCCGGCCGAAGCGCTCGGACATGGCGCTGATCGGGATCACCGCGACCGCCAGCCCGATCGACGCGGCCGAGACGGTCCAGCTCGCCTGGCTCGGCGTCAGGTGCAGGCTCGAGGAGAGGGAGGGCAGCAGTGCCTGGGTCGAGTAGAGCAGCAGGAAGGTCGCCAGGCCCGCGCCGAAGAGCGCGAGCTGGGTGCGCCGAAGGCCGGGGGAGCCGGGGAGGTGGCGGACATCGGCGGGGGTGCTGGCTCTGGCTGCTGTGAATGCGACCGCTGGCATGGTGATGACGTTAGGACGGGCCCATTGATGCGTCCAATACATGAATGGGCGACAATCGATGCCATGACGTATGACCGCAGCTCGGAGCCGCTGTCCCTGCCCGCCGAGCAGGCGGAGCTGTCGCCCACGTCACCCGCCGCGCTGCTCTCGCCGCTGCTGGCGCAGTTCGCGGCCGTGGCGCGCCGGGAGCACGTGACCCGCGCGGCGGTGGAGTTGGGCATGCCGCAGCCGACACTGAGTCGGGCCGTCGCGCGGCTGGAGGCGGAGCTGGGCGTGGCCCTGCTCTCCCGCGAGGGCCGCGCGGTCCGGCTGACGCGGGCCGGGCGGATCTTTCTGGCCTCGGCCGAGCGCGCCCTCGCCGAGCTGGAGCGGGGCGCCGACGCCGCGCGGGCGGAGGCGGACCCGACCGGCGGGCGGGTGACCTTCGGCTTCCTGCACACGATGGGCTCGGAGGCGGTGCCCATGCTGCTGCGCGGCTTCCGGGCGGAGTACCCGCGGGTGCGCTTCCAGTTGGTGCAGGACTACACCGACTCGATGCTGGACCGGCTGCGCGAGGGCGAGTTGGACCTGTGCCTGCTCTCACCCCGCCCCGAGGGAACAGAACTGACGTCGCGTCGGATGGGTGATCAGCGGCTCTGCCTGGTCGTCCCGACCGACCACCGGCTCGCGGGACGTCGTCGGGTCCGACTGGAGGAGGTGGCGCAGGACCCCTTCGTCACCCTGGAGCCGGGCTACGGCATGCGGCGAATCACCGACGCGCTCTGCGCGGAGGCCGGCTTCGCGCCGCGGATCTCCTTCGAGGGGGAGGAGGCGGAGACGCTGCGCGGCCTGGTCGCGGCGGGTCTCGGTGTGGCGGTGCTGCCGCCGGCGTCGGTGCCCCGACCGGACCTGGTGGAGCTCGCCCTCGCCTCGGCCTCGGCGCGCCGGGAGCTCGCGCTGGTCTGGTCGGCGGTGCGTCCGCTGCCACCCCCCGCGGTGTCGTTCAGGGACTTCGTGCTCTCCATGAAGGACCGCCTGCCGCTGCACAGCTGAAAAGTGCGGATTATCCGGGTTGTGGGGATTCCGTGCGCGCGGGAGGCTGGTTCTGTACCTCGGAAGGAGGTCGATCGGGATGACCTTCATGCAGGTGATTGAGTACGAAACCACCCAGGCAGCGCGCATGGACGCGTTGATGGACGAGTGGTTGAAGGCCACGGAGGGCAAGCGCACCGCGTTCCATTCCTCCCTCGGCAAGGACCGCGACAAGCCCTCGCACTTCATGCAGATGGTGGAGTTCCCTTCGTACGAGCAGGCGATGCGCAACAGCGACCTGCCGGAGACCCGGCACATCGCCGAGGAGATGCAGATCGCCTGCCTCGACGCCCCTCGCTTCGTCAATCTCGACATTGTCCGCGACGAGCAGATTTGACGAGCGAGGAGCCGTCATGGCCACGCAAGCGCACGTCGCGCTCGACGAGAGCGCACTCGAAGCCCTGATGGGCAAGGTGGTCACCGATCTTGGCGCGGTGGCGAGCGCCCCGCTGCTGCTGATCGGGGAGAAGCTCGGACTCTTCCGGGCGATGGCCGGAGGCGAGCCGGTCGGCTCCGCGGACCTCGCACACTCCACCGGCACACAGGAGCGCAACGTCCGTGAGTGGCTGTCGGCGATGGCGGCCGGCGGGTACGTCACCCTCGACCCGGACGGCAGGTTCCGGCTCACCCCCGAGCAGGTGGTCGCCTTCTGTGACGAAGACAGCCCCTTCTACGCGCTCGGAGGCTTCCAGTTGTTCACCGCGGCGGCCCGGATGGAGACGCGCGACAAGCTGGCGCGTGCCTTCGTCGACGGCGGCGGTCTCGGCTGGGATCAGCACCATCCCGATGTCTTCTCCGGCACGGCCAGGTTCTTCCGGCCCGGCTACGCCGCCCACCTGGTGGACGAGTGGCTGCCCGCGCTGGACGGCACGGCCGACCGGCTCCGGACCGGCGGCAGCGTCGCGGACGTGGGCTGCGGCCTCGGCCACTCCACGATGCTGATGGCCGAGGCCTTCCCGGCCTCGCACTTCGTCGGCTTCGACTACCACGCGCCGTCGATCGAGGCGGCGCGCGAGCTCGCGGGGAAGGCCGGGCTGGGGGAGCGGGTCACCTTCGAGGTCGCCGGGGCAGCCGACTTCGGCGGCGGGCCCTACGACCTGATCACCTTCTTCGATTGCCTGCACGACATGGGCGATCCCGTCGGCGGCCTCTCGCACTGCCGGGCGCGGCTGACGGAGGGGGGCGTGGTGATGCTGGTCGAGCCGCACGCCGAAGACAACCTGGCGGAGAACCTCAACCCGCTGGGGCGCGCCCTCTACGCGGCGTCGTCGCTGGTCTGCGTGCCCGCGTCGCAGGCGCAGCCGGTCGGCCGGGCGCTCGGCGCGCAGGCGGGGGAGGCGCGCACCCGCGAGGTGGCGGCCGAGGCCGGATTCCGGCACTTCCGCCGGGCGACGGAGACCCCGTTCAACCTGGTCTACGAGCTGAGGAGCTGAACAGGTGAGTGGTTACCCTGCGCGCGTGGAAATCTACGCGCGTAGGAGCTACCATCTGGCAATGGTGACCCACACTCCCCACATCCTCGCCGCCACTCCGGAGCAGATCCGTCGCGCCCCGAAGGTGGTCCTGCACGATCATCTCGACGGCGGCCTGCGCCCCGAGACGATCATTGAGCTCGCCGACGCGGTCGGTTACGACGCCCTTCCGGAGCGGGAACCCGCCAAGCTGGGCCAGTGGTTCCGTGACGCCGCCGACTCCGGCTCGCTGGAGCGGTACCTGGAGACCTTCGCGCACACCTGCGCCGTCATGCAGACCCGCGAGGCGCTGATCCGCGTCGCCGCCGACTGCGCCGAGGACCTCGCCGCCGACGGCGTCGTCTACGCCGAGGTGCGCTACGCGCCCGAGCAGCACCTGGAGCGCGGGCTGACTCTCGACGAGGTCGTCGAGGCGGTCAACGAGGGCTTCCGTCTCGGCGAGCAGCGCGCCCGCGAGAACGGCGACCGGATCCGGGTCGGCACCCTGCTGACCGCGATGCGGCACGCCGCCCGCTCCCGCGAGATCGCCGAACTGGCGAACCGCTACCGCGACATGGGCGTGGTCGGCTTCGACATCGCGGGCGCCGAGGCGGGCCACCCGCCGACCCGGCACCTGGACGCCTTCGAGTACCTGGCCGGCGAGAACAACCACTTCACGATCCACGCCGGCGAGGCCTTCGGCCTGCCCTCCATCTGGGAGGCGATCCAGTGCTGCGGCGCCGACCGCCTCGGCCACGGCGTCCGCATCATCGACGACATCACCGTCGAGCCCGACGGCGAGGTCAAGCTCGGCCGGCTGGCCGCCTACCTGCGCGACAAGCGGATCCCGCTGGAGATGTGCCCCACCTCCAACCTGCAGACCGGCGCCGCGAGCTCCTACGCGGAGCACCCGATCGGGCTGCTGCGCACGCTGCACTTCCGGGTCACGGTCAACACCGACAACCGGCTGATGAGCGGGACCAGCATGAGCCAGGAGTTCGGCCACCTGGTCGACGCCTTCGGCTACACGCTGGACGACATGCAGTGGTTCACCGTCAACGCGATGAAGAGCGCGTTCATCCCCTTCGACGAGCGGCTGGCGATGATCAACGACGTGATCAAGCCGGGCTACGCCTCGCTCAAGGCGGAGTGGCTCTTCGCCTGAGCGGGACCCGACCCGGATCCAGCCTCACCCGATCGGGCGAAAGGGGATTTGGGGCGGGCGGCGCCTCGTGGATACCTTGGGCGGCCAGTCGAGCACGCAGTGTCACGAACGCGGTGTCATTGCGGGCTCGCAGGCAGGACACCAGGAGATCGAGGAGACTGCTCATGAAGAAGGCCACGCTGCAGGCGGCCGGGACCGCCGTGCTGGGTGTCGCGGTCGTCGCGGCTGTCGCCGGTCCGGCCGCGGCGGACCCGGTCGGTGGACTGCCGCAGGTCAGCTCGCTGACCGGCTCGACCTCGGCGCTCACCGCGCCGAACGGCGGATTGGCGGGCGTGACTTCGACCGCGCAGGGCCTGATCAACAACGCCGCGCCCGCCGTCCAGAACGCGACGTCCTCGCTGCCGGTCTCCACGCCGCGTTCGGTGCCGCAGCACCGTGACGGGCTGCCGGCCGTGGGCGGCGTACTCGGGCAGCTGCCCGGCGCGGACCAGCTCCAGGGCGGCACGAGCCACGCGCTCGACGCCCTGCACGGCCTGCCCGTGCACGCGCCCTCGATCGGCTGAGCCTCGGCGCAAGGCATGGAACGGCGGCGGACCCCCTCACCCGTGGGGGCCCGCCGCCGTTCGCGGTTCAGCCCTCGGCGGGGAGCACCAGCCACAGCGCCAGGTATATGAGGAACTGCGGCCCCGGCAGCAGGCAGGACAGCAGGAACAGCACGCGCACGGTGAGCGGGCTCACCCCGAAACGCCGGGCGAGGCCCGCGCAGACGCCGCCGATCATGCGGCCGCGACGGGGGCGGGCGAGGGTGGCGGTGGCGGACATGGGATCACTCCAGACGATCAGGCCCTGGCGCTCGTGGCGCCGGCCGGCCGGTTGCTTGATGCCTCAAGCCTCTCGCGCCGGAAGACCCGTTCCGTCAGCCCGGCCGATGATTCGGACCCTGGCGGGACCCGTGCTCAAGGGGGACCTGACCTCAGGGGTGCTCTCAGGGCCGGTCTCAGGGGCGTGCGGGCGGCTGCCCACGCGCCGGCGGAGCCAGGAGCGGGCGGCCGGGACCACCGCGAGGTGGGTCAGCGCGATGCCCAGGCAGGCCAGCAGGATGTCGTCGACATTGAGCAGCCGCAGCGACAGCGTGGTCTGCAGCACCTCCTGGCCGGTCGCCACCAGCACCCCGGCCAGCAGGGTCCGGGTGAACGAGGTCAGCAGCGGCGAGTCGAGGCGTCCGCCCGCCAGCGGCAACAGCACGCCCAGCGGGGCCAGCGCGAGGAGGCTGCCCAGCAGCTCCAGATAGGCGTGCCCGGTGCCGGCCGCGAGCTCCAGCCTGACCGAGGCGAAGGGCGTCAGATTGCTGTCCGCCAGCCAGACGGACGGGCTGCCGTGCAGGGCGATCCAGAGCAGCACGGCCAGATGCACCGTCAGCAGCAGGAGCCCGAGCCGCCGGGCGCCGACGTACACGTGGCCCCGCTCCGAGTTTCCCGCTTCGGGGTTCCCCGCTTCGGCGATGCCACTGCTCTCTGCGTGCTGCACGCCTGCGAGGACGCTCGCAACGGTGTCCGCGGTTGCGGGGCGTCCCGTGGCGGCGGTCACGGGGCGGTCGGCGTCGACGCCGGCACGCTCGGACAGGCCGCCGACGACTGCCCGCTCGGTGATGGTGTCGCGGCGGCCCGCGGCGCGGCGTGGGAGTGCTTGACGCTGGGCCGGGAGGGCGCGGGGACGGCCGAGGACAGCTGCTCCCACGGCGTCGTCGAGGGCAGGCCGGGCAGCAGGTAGCTGGCTTCGGCGCTGGCCAGGTCGGCGGGCACGCTGGGCGTCAGCGGGGCCGTCGCGCCCGGCGTCGGCGGACAGGCCGTCCGCGAGGCCGGCAGGCCGGCGTCGACCGGCACCGCCGTGCTGCGGATCCCGCACCCGCTCAGCGCGAGCAGCGCCGTCACCGCGGCCACCGCGGACGTCGCCACCAGGACGGTCGTCCGCCCGCGCGCCGACCTCTCGACCGGCACCGACCCCCCGTCCGCAGCCGGCTCCGCTCTCCTCAACGCCGTCATTGCTGGGTGCTGCCTTCCGTCGGCGGGGCCTTCGGAAGCCGGAGTGTGAAGACCGCGCCCACTCCGTCCTCCGCGTTGGCCGCCGAGATGGTGCCGCCGTGGATCCGTGCGTTCTCCATGGCGATGGACAGACCGAGGCCGCTGCCCTCGGAGCGGCGGCGCGAGGCGTCCGCCTTGAAGAAGCGGTCGAAGACGTGCGGGAGCACGTCGTCGGGGATGCCGGGGCCGCCGTCGGCGACCTCGACGACGAGCCAGTCGCCGTCCTCGTAGGCGCGGACCCGGACCGGCGAGCCGCCGTGCTTGAGCGCGTTGCCGATCAGATTGGCCAGCACCACGTCGATCCGGCGCGGGTCGACCCTGACCAGCAGGCCGCGGTCCGCGTCGACCTCCACCGCGTCCAGCCAGGCCCGCGCGTCGATCGTCGAGGTGATCAGGTCCGTGATGTCGACCTCGTCGACGACCATCCGGGCGGTGCCCGCGTCGAAACGGGTCACCTCCATCAGGTTCTCCACCAGCTCGGTGAGCCTGCGGGTCTCGCTGACGACCAGTCGGACCGCCGGTTCGATCATGGGGTCGAGCGAGTCCGCCTCGTCCTCCAGGATGTCCGTCACCGCCGTCATCGCGGTGAGCGGCGTGCGCAGCTCGTGCGACATGTCGGCGACGAAGCGGCGGCTGGCGCGTTCGCGCGCGCTCAGCTCGTCGACCTGCTCCTCCAGCGCGGCGGCCGTGTGGTTGAAGGTCCGTGACAGCTCGGCCAGTTCGTCCTGGCCGGTCACGTCGAGCCGGGTGGCGAGGTTGCCCTCGCCGAGCTGCCGCGCGGCCTCCGCAAGCCGGGCGACCGGGCGCAGCACCGTCGCCGCCGCGGCCTGTGCCAGCAGCGCCGCGCCGACCAGCGCCAGCAGCGTCGCGATGCCGAGCGACCAGGCGAGCGAGTCCATGTCGCGGCGCTCGTCGTCCAGGGACTTGAACATGTACGCCGTCGGCCCGGTCGGCAGCACCCTGGTGCCGCCCACCAGGTAGGGGACGCCGGCCAGGCTGACCCGCTGCCAGAACAGGTGGTACTGGCCCGGGCTGGTCGTGCAGTGCTGACAGGGCTTCTCGACCTGCTGCTGCAGCGCGGTCGGCACCGTGGACGGGGTGAACTTCTCGTTCGTGGAGTACGAGCAGGCGGGCGTGGTCAGCACCACGTCGTAACGGAGCCCGGTGTTCGCCACGACGAACGCGGCGCGTTTCAGCGCGTCGCAGCTGGGGTCCAGCGGCAGCGCGGTGAAGGTCCGGTCGAGCGAGTTGCGGAAGTCGGAGAGCGTCGTGTCCTGGGTGCGCTTGAGCACCGCGTCCCGGTTGAGCCAGTAGGCGATCCCCGAGGAGGAGACGGCTGCGGCCAGCGCGACCACCGAGAAGACGGCGATCATCCTTATCCGCAGCGAGGTCAGCCGCAGCCGCCGGGCCAGCCAGGTGGCGCGCGGGTGGCGTTCGGTCACGCGGGGGTGTCCAGGCGGTAGCCGACGCCGCGCACCGTGCGGATCAGCGTCGGCGCGGACGGCACGTCCTCCACCTTGGCCCGCAGCCGCTGGACACAGGCGTCCACCAGCCGGGAGTCGCCCAGGTAGTCGTGCTCCCAGACCAGCCGCAGCAGCTGCTGCCGCGACAGCGCCTGGCCCGGACGCCGGCTGAGCTCCAGCAGCAGCCGCAGCTCGGTCGGGGTGAGCTGAAGCTCGTTGCCGGACTTGGTCACGATCATGGCGTTGCGGTCGATCACCACGTCGCCGAAGACCGCCGAGTCCGAGCTCTCCCGCTCGCCGCGCCGCAGCACCGCGCGAATCCGCGCGTCCAGCACGCGCGGCTGGACCGGCTTGACGACGTAGTCGTCCGCGCCGGACTCCAGCCCGACGACCACGTCGATGTCGTCCGAACGGGCGGTGAGCAGGATGATCGGCAGCTGGTCGGTGCGCCGGATCCGGCGGCAGACCTCGAAACCGTCGATCCCCGGCAACATCACGTCCAGCACGATCAGGTCCGGACGCTGCTCCTTGAAGAGCCGCAGCCCGTCCTCGCCGGACGCGGCGACGGAGACCCGGTGGCCTTGCCGGGTCAGCGCGAGTTCGAGTCCGGTGCGGATCGCATCGTCGTCTTCGATGAGCAACAGGTGAGACACGGCGTTCATTGTGGCCTACCCGCCGCGCGGGATCGACCCTGTTCCCGCTGCTGGGGCTCTGTGACACGTCTGTGACAGTCGGCGGACAGCGCCATGACGACCCCCGGGCAGGATTTTCTCTGTCGGGTTGAACCAACGGGGGCCCGGCGCCGCAAAGTACCGAAGCACTACTGGACACCGAGGGAGCACACGATGAACGCAGTCATCGAGGCCCAGGCCGACAAGCCCGCCGCGACCCTGCCTCAGCCGCTGTACTCCGTTCGCACGGGGTCCTACGGAACCAAGCAGCACGTTCATGGAATCGGACGCCAGGGGGGACTGGGCGGTTCCATGGACTCCAGCAGCACGATGACGCTGCGGCTGCGCGCACTGCCCGGGGGGACGGGTAACGGCCGGCAGGTGGGGGAGCCGACGGCCGAGGTGGCACAGGGAGACGCGACGGGAACGCACCTGTCGCAAGTGGAGGACGACTTCACCGCGTATGTGCGCGAGCGCCGCGCCTCCCTGTACGCCACCGCGTACCACCTGACCGGCGACCGCTTCGCGGCCGAGGACCTGCTGCAGAGCGCGCTCTTCAGCACGTACCGGGCCTGGGACCGGATCTCCGACAAGGCGGCGGTGGGCGGTTACATGCGCCGCACGATGACCAACCTGCACATTTCCGCCTGGCGGCGGCGCAAGGTCAACGAGTACCCGACCGAGGAGATGCCGGAGACGGTCGGCGACAGCGACGCGATGGGCGGCACGGAGCTGCGCGCGGTGCTGTGGCAGGCGCTGGCCAAGCTGCCGGAGAACCAGCGGACGATGCTGGTGCTGCGCTACTACGAGGGCAAGACCGACCCGGAGATCGCCGACGTGCTGGGGATCTCGGTGGGCACGGTCAAGAGCAGCATCTGGCGCGCGCTGCGGCGGCTCCGCGAGGACGAGACGCTGGCCTCGCAGGACGGCGACCTCGGGCACGCCTTCGGCGAGCTGGTCGCGTAAGGACTTTATTGAGGGGGGTGCTGCGGGTACGGGGGTGGCCCGCAGCAGCATGAGGCTTGGGCGCCGGCGTTGGGGGATGCCGGTGCCCAAGCCTTTTTGCGTCCCGACCGGGCGAGCAGACCGGAATGCGCGTGTTCTGGATCACACGGCGATCTGCCGGGCGGACGAAATTCGGGGATCGAAGGAATGGTTGATGCCATCACGCATTCCCTGCGTGCGCACCACACACCGTCCGGCACCCCCGAGGAACATCCATGACCATCACCGAGTCCTCCGCCTCCCGCGCGGCCGAGATCCTGTCCCGGCCCGTCGCGCTGAACGGGCTGACCGTCCCCAACCGTCTCGTGATGGCGCCCATGACGCGCATGCACTCCCCGGGCGGCGTCCCCGGTGAGGACGTGCAGTCGTACTACGCCCGGCGTGCCGCAGCGGGGGTAGGCCTGATCGTCACCGAGGGGACCTACGTCGGCCACGAGTCGGCCGGCCAGAGCGACCGGGTGCCGCGCTTCCACGGTGAGGAGCAGTTGGCCGGGTGGGCGAAGGTCGCCGAGGCCGTCCACGTGGCGGGCGGCACGATCGTGCCGCAGCTCTGGCATATCGGGATGGTGCGCAAGCAGGGTGAGCCGCCCTACGCCGACGCCCCGGCCGTCGGCCCCTCCGGCATCCGCGTCGACGGCACCGAGGGCGCCGGCAAAGCGATGACCCAGCGCGACCTGGACGACGTCATCGGCGCCTTCGCCGAGGCCGCCGAGGCGGCCGAGCGCATCGGCTTCGACGGCGTCGAGCTGCACGGTGCCCACGGCTACCTGCTCGACCAGTTCCTGTGGGCCGGCACGAACCGCCGTGCGGACGCCTACGGCGGCGACGCCGTGGCCCGGACGAGGTTCGCGGCCGAGATCGTGGCCGCGGTCCGAGAGGTCGTCTCGCCCGAGTTCCCGGTGATCTTCCGCTACTCGCAGTGGAAGCAGGAGGCCTACGACGCACGGCTCGCCGAGACCCCGGAGGAGCTGGACGCGATCCTGGCCCCGCTTGCCGCTGCCGGCGTCGATGCCTTCCACGCGTCGACCCGTCGCTACTGGCTCCCGGAGTTCGAGGGCTCGGACCTGAACCTCGCGGGCTGGACCAAGAAGCTCACCGGACGTCCCGCCATCACGGTCGGTTCGGTCGGCCTCGACGGCGACTTCCTACGCGGCTTCGCGGGCGAGGGCGCCCCGGTCCAGGGCATCGACGACCTCCTCGACCGCCTGGAGCGTGACGAGTTCGACATGGTCGCAGTCGGACGCGCCCTGCTCCAGGATCCGGAGTGGGCGGCGAAGGTCCTGGGGGGCCGCTCCGGCGAGCTGAAGCCGTTCGACGCGGCGGCGCTGAGGACTCTGAGCTAGCGAGTCCTCAGACCTCGGGGCCGGTCGCGTCGAGAACGGCGCGACCGGCCCCGGCATCAGCGGGCCGCGTAGGCCGTCGGCTGCGGGTGGGCGGAGGTCTTCGCGAGGCGGGTCAGGGCCTCCTGGCCGTTGCAGGCGTAGGCGCCGAGCGACTGCTGGTCGGTGACCAGGGCGCGCTCGGCGCGCATCAGGCGGATACCGCGACGGAGGAGGTAGGGGACCGACTTGCGGGCCTCGCGGACGTCGCGGAGGAAGCGGCGATAGGCCGTGGTGAGCGGGCGGTTGCGGAGGCAGATCGCGTCGGCGAGGAGGCCTTCGGCCTCGCAGGCGCGGATGATCTCGGCGGCGAAGATGCCCTCCGCGATGAACGCCGCGGTGTCGACGGTCAGCGGGCGGGAGCCGACGCGGCCGTTGGCGGGGATGGAGTAGACCGGGACCTCCGCGGCGCCGTCCGCGCACAGCGAGCGGATCGCCGCGAGGGCGTCCTCGCGGTGCCAGGACCGCGGGTCGTCCCAGTCCACGCTGCCGTCGTGGAGACGGGGGAGCGTGGGGTCGTCGCCGTCCTTGTAGAAGTCGTCGAGCTGGAGCACCGGGAGCCCCGCGCGTTCGGCCAGCGTGGACTTGCCGGAGCCGGAAGGGCCGCAGAGCAGGACGACGCGGGCGGGGTTCACGGGAGAGGTGCTCACGGGACACCAGTGTGACATCCGGACGCCACCTGGTCCGCCCGCCGCCGAGGTCGTTGAATCCCGAATTTGTCCCGGAAAACGGGACAACAACGCGTTCGGGCGTGTCACGAGTCGGCGGCGAGCGAGGTGAGCATCACATGCCCATGGGGTGCCAGACCGTCTTCGTCTCGAGGAAGGCCAGCAGGCGGTCCGTGCCCGGCGCGGCGGTCCAGTCCACCGTTCCCGGGTCGGCGCGGCGCACGCGCTTCAGCGTGTCCGCCGCCAGCGTCTCCAGGGCCTTCGCCGAGGCCGGGCCCTCCTCCGACTCGACGCCCGCGAGGTCGAGTGCGTTGACGTCCGCGTGGGAGGCCAGGGTCGGGGCGATGTCCTCCGTGCGGCCGGAGATGAGGTTGACGACACCGCCCGGCAGGTCGGACGTGGCCAGGACCTCGCCGAGCGAGAGGCCCGGCAGTGGCGCGTCCGGGGCCAGGGCCACGACCGCGGTGTTGCCCGTCGCGATGACCGGGCCCAGCACGGAGACCAGGCCGAGCAGCGAGAAGCCGACGCCGCTCTGCGGGGCGACGACGCCGACGACGCCGGTCGGCTCCGGGGTGGAGAGGTTGAAGTACGGACCGGCGACCGGGTTCGCGCCGCCCGCGATCTGGGCGACCTTGTCCGTCCAGCCCGCGTACCAGACCAGGCGGTCGATCGCCGCGTCGACCAGCGGCGCGGCCTTCTTCGCGGTCAGGCCCTCCGACACCGCCACTTCGGCGATGTACTGCTCGCGGCGGCCCTGCAGCATCTCTGCCGCGCGGTAGAGGATCTGGCCGCGGTTGTACGCGGTCGCGCCCGACCAGCCGCCGAAGGCCTTGCGCGCGGCGGAGACCGCGTCGCGGGTGTCCTTGCGGGTGCCCTGGGGGGCGTTGGCCAGCCACTCGCCGGTCTTGCGGTCGGTCACCTCGTACACCCGTCCGCTCTCGGAGCGCGGGAACGTGCCGCCCAGGTAGAGCTTGTAAGTCTTGTAGACGTCCAGGCGGGGGAGAGTCTGGTCAGACATCGAGGTAGGCCTCCAGACCGTGGCGGCCGCCTTCGCGGCCGTAGCCCGACTCCTTGTAGCCGCCGAAGGGCGAGGTCGGGTCGAACTTGTTGAAGGTGTTGGACCACACCACGCCGGCGCGCAGTTTGCTCGCCATCCACAGGATGCGCGAGCCCTTCTCGGTCCAGATCCCCGCGGAGAGGCCGTAGGGGGTGTTGTTGGCCTTGGCGACCGCCTCCTCCGGCGTGCGGAAGGTCAGCACGGACAGCACCGGGCCGAAGATCTCCTCGCGGGCGATCCGGTGGGTGGCGCTGACGTTGCTGAAGACCGTCGGTGCGAACCAGTAGCCGGACGACGGCAGCTCGCAGGCCGGGGACCAGCGCTCGGCGCCCTCGGCCTCGCCCGCCGCCGTCAGCTCCTGGATCCGCGCGAGTTGCGCGGCGGAGTTGATCGCGCCGATGTCGGTGTTCTTGTCCAGCGGGTCGCCCACGCGCAGCGTCGACATGCGGCGCTTGAGCGCGGCGAGCACCTCGTCGTGGACGGACTCCTGCACCAGCAGGCGCGAGCCCGCGCAGCAGACGTGGCCCTGGTTGAAGAAGATGCCGTCGACGATGCCCTCGACGGCCTGGTCGATCGGCGCGTCGTCGAAGACGATGTTGGCGGCCTTGCCGCCCAGCTCCAGACTGAGCCGCGTGCGCGTCCCGGCCAGGGTGCGGGCGATGGCGCGGCCGACCTCGGTCGAGCCGGTGAAGGCGACCTTGTCGACGCCCGGGTGCGCGGTCAGCGCGGCGCCCGTGCGGCCGTCGCCGGTGACGATGTTGACGACGCCCCTGGGCAGGCCCGCCTGGCGGCAGATCTCCGCGAAGCGCAGCGCGGTCAGCGGGGTGGTCTCGGCGGGCTTGAGCACCACCGTGTTGCCGGTGGCGAGGGCAGGCGCGATCTTCCAGGCCAGCATCAGCAGCGGGAAGTTCCACGGGATGACCTGCGCCGCGACGCCCACCGGGCGCGGGTTCGGGCCGTAACCGGCGAACTCCAGCTTGTCGGCCCAGCCCGCGTAGTAGAAGAAGTGCGCGGCGACCAGCGGCAGGTCGACGTCGCGGGTCTCCTTGATCGGCTTGCCGTTGTCGATCGACTCCAGCACCGCGAGCTCGCGCGAACGCTCCTGGATGATCCTGGCGATCCGGAACAGGTACTTGCCGCGCTCGCCGCCCGACAGCGCGGACCAGGACCCGAAGGCCTTACGGGCGGCCGCGACGGCCCGGTCGACGTCGGCCTCGGTGCCCTGGGCGAACTCGGCCAGGACCTCCTCGGTGGAGGGGTCGATCGTCTTCAGCGCCTCGGAACCGGTGGATTCGACGAACTCGCCGTCGATGAAGTGCCCGTACGTCGAGGCGATGTCGCCTGCGGCGGCGCGCGACTCGGGCGCGGGGGCGTACTCGAAGAGTTGTGCCATGGTGATCAGTCCACCGTCACGTAGTCGGGACCGGAGTAGCGGCCCGAGGCCAGCTTCTGCCGCTGCATGAGCAGGTCGTTCAGCAGGCTGGACGCGCCGAAACGGAACCAGTCCGGGCTCAGCCAGTCGTCACCGAGGATCTCGTTCACCATGACCAGGTACTTCATGGCGTCCTTGGTGGTACGAATACCCCCGGCGGGCTTCACACCCACCTGAACGCCGGTGGCGGCGCGGAAGTCGCGGACGGCTTCCAGCAGCACGAGGGTGTTGGCGGGGGTCGCGTTGACGGCGACCTTGCCGGTGGAGGTCTTGATGAAGTCCGCGCCCGCGAGCATCGCCAGCCAGGAGGCCCGGCGGATGTTGTCGTAGGTCACCAGCTCTCCGGTCTCGAAGATCACCTTGAGGTGGGCGGCGGTGCCGTCGGGGCGGACGCAGGCCTTCTTGATCTCGGTGATCATCTCGAAGACCTCCAGGTAGCGGCCGGAGAGGAAGGCCCCCCGGTCGATCACCATGTCGACCTCGTCGGCGCCTGCGGCGACGGCCTCGGCGGTGTCGGCCAGCTTGACCGGCATGCCGGCCCGGCCGGAGGGGAAGGCGGTGGCCACGGCCGCGACGTTGACCGGCGCGGAGCCGAGCGCCTCGCGGGCGTAGGGGACCATGTCCGGGTAGACGCAGACGGCCGCCGTGTGCGGCACGGAGGGGTCACCCGGATCGGGGTTCTTGGCCTTCTGGCAGAGCGACCGCACCTTGCCGGGGGTGTCCGCACCCTCCAGCGTGGTCAGGTCGATCATGGAGATGGCCAGATCGATGGCGTAGGCCTTGGCAGTGGTCTTGATCGACCGGGTGCCGAGCCCGGCGGCGCGCGCCTGCAGGCCCACGGCGTCGATGCCGGGCAGGCCGTGCAGGAACCGGCGCAGGGACGCCTCGGAGGAGGCGATCTCGGCGAACCCGCTGGCGGAGAGGGGGGAGGACGACATGCTCACCAGCGCAGCATATCTACACGCGTAGCGTTTCGTCAGGGGGGCGTCCGTGTGACGTTCGCCGACCGAGTGGGCTGCGCGGCGCTCGTCCCGGCTGTCACCTCGATGCCATTCCGAGACCCGGTCGGTCATGGGGAACGCCCGAACCTGGGGCAGAATCGGTGACCATGAGCGACACCCCGGACCGTGCGAACACCAATCCCAGCGGCCCTGCCCCCACGTTCCACGACAAGACCTACCGGTCTGTCGGCGGGATCTTCGGCGGCGGACTGCTGCTGGCCGTGATGCTGTGGCTGTGCATCGATGCGATGGTCAAGGGCGCCGGCACAGCGCCGGCGCTGGCCGCGTCTGTGCTGGTACTGGGCGTACCGCTGATCGTGGCCTTCACGCTCCGGCCGGTCGTCCGCTCGGGCGCGGACCGGCTGCTGGTACGCAACCCCTTCCGCACGATCGAGGCCCCGTGGGGCGCGATCGAGTCGGTGACCGCGACGCTCTCGGTGGAGCTGAAGGCCGGCGGCCGCAAGTTCGTGATCTGGGCGCTGCCGGTCTCGCTGCGGCAGCGGAAGCGCGCGGGCCGGCGCGCGATGATCGCCACGGGCGATCGTGGGCAGCTGGCTTCTTCGCGGGGCGGCGGCGGTCGCTTCGGCGCGGCGATGCAGCCGTCCCCGTCCGGGCCGACGCAGGCGTCGGCGGACAAGGCGGCGCTAGAGCTGAACGAGAAGGCGGATACCGCCCGCGGGAAGCTCGTCGCGGACGCGGCGGTCCCTGAGGTCAAGGTCACCTGGACGTGGTGGCTGATCGCCCCGATCGCCGCGGGCGCGCTGGCGTTGATCATCCTGCTGGCAACGGGCTGAGAGGTAGTTGCACCTTCGGGGGCGCGAGGAACTGCGCGACAAGCCACTGATGTGGTGTGTCCCCGAACGCGCAGGGCCATCCGCACAGGGTGGTTTCTCGCGCAGTTCCCCGCGCCCCTGGAGGTGCAACGGACCCTCCGTCGTAGCCTGTCGCGCCCGCGCGCCGGAGGCGCAAATGAGCAGAGCCCCGCGCCCCTGATGGTGCAACGTGCCCCTCTGCGGACGGCTCGCGCCCGCGCGGCGTCAGAGCAACGTTGCGCGGAGGGTGGTCAGGTCCGTTTGGGTGACGCCGTGGGCGAGGAGGTAGCCGGTGGCGTCGCCGTAGGTGGCGCGGATGCGGGTGAGGAAGCCGGTCAGCAGCGCCGGGTGGATCGGCGACGAGCGGCGCTCCTCGCCGTGCTCGTCGACGTAGTAGACCGGGCCCTTGTCCAGGCCGAGTGCGGAGTTGGAGAGGTGGTAGTCCGCCACCACGTCCGCGTCGGAGACGCCCAGCGCGGACTGGATGGTCGCCACCGTCACGCCCGTGCGGTCCTTGCCGACCGCACAGTGCACCAGCGCCGGCAGCGCGCCCGGACGGGCCAGCGCGCGCGTCGACGCCGCGATCGCCGGGCCGGCCGTCGCGGCCATGTAGGCGTAGAGGCCGTCCAGGCTCTCCGCGCCCGCCTCCGCGTCGCGCTCATCGCGTGCCTGCTGCTCCGGGACGCGGGGCGGGAAGGTCGGCAGGTGGAGCACCTGGACGTTCGCGTCCAGCTCGCGGTCCGGCCAGACCTCGCGCTCGATCTGGGAGCGCAGGTCGATCACCGTGCGCAGGCCGAGCTCGGCGAGGTGGCGCGAGCCCTCGTCGGTCAGCTGGTGCAGGGAGGCCGAGCGGTAGAGCAGCGCCTCGGCCACCCGGCCGCCCGACGCGGTCGGAAAGCCCCCGGCGTCACGGAAGTTGAGCACGCCGGGGACGGGGATCAGGCGTTCGGCTCCAGATATCGACACTCCGACAGCATGTCAGAGGCGTCCGGCCGAAACGCCGACGGGTCAGCGCACCGGGCTCACAGCCCGGCGGCCGCCCCCAGATCCGACTTCAGCGCCGCCAGCAGTGACGTCGCCAGCTCGTGCGCCGCGCGCAGCTCCGCCACGCCGCCGACGGGGACGACGACCTCCAGGTAGCACTTCAGCTTCGGCTCCGTCCCCGACGGCCGCACCACGATCCGCGCGCCGGTCACGCCCTCGCCGCTGAGGTGGTAGCGGAGACCGTCCGTCGGCGGCAGCGCCGCCGAGCCGGCCTCCAGGTCCTCCGCCGAGTCGACGTGCAGGCCGGCCAGCCGCGTCGGCGGCTGCTCGCGCAGTCTGGCCATCGCGTCGGAGATGACGCGCACGTCGGCGACGCGGACCGAGAGCTGGTCGGTGGCGTGCAGGCCGTGCGTCGCGGCGAGGTCGTCGAGGAGGTCCGTCAGCGTGCGGCCCTGGGACTTGAGGGTGGCGGCGAGCTCGGCCATCAGCAGGGCCGCGCTGACGCCGTCCTTGTCGCGGACGGCCTCCGGGTCGACGCAGTAGCCCAGCGCCTCCTCGTATCCGTAGCGCAGGTCGTCCACCCGCGAGAGCCACTTGAAGCCGGTCAGCGTCTCCTCGTAGCCGAGGCCAGCCGCCTCCGCGATCCGGGCGAGCAGGGAGGAGGAGACGATCGTCGTCGCGAAGGTGCCCTTGGCCCCCTTGGCGACCAGGTGCGCGGCCAGCAGCGCGCCGACCTCGTCGCCGCGCAGCATCCGCCAGCCGGAGCCACGGCCCCCGCCGTTCGCGGCGGACGGGTCCGGCACGGCCACCGCGAGCCGGTCGGCGTCCGGGTCGTTGGCGATGACGATGTCCGGCTGGTGCTCGGCCGCCGCCGCGAAGGAGAGGTCCATCGCGCCCGGCTCCTCCGGGTTGGGGAAGGCGACGGTCGGGAAGGCCGGGTCAGGGTCGCCCTGGGCGGTGACGACCGTCGGGGTCGGGAAGCCCGCCCGCTCGAACGCGGCCAGCAACGTGCCGCGGCCGACGCCGTGCATCGGGGTGTAGACGACGGAGAGGTCGCGCGGCGCGTGCTCGTCGACGACGGCGGCGGCGCGGGTCAGGTACGGCTCCAGTACCTCGGCCTCCGTCAGCACGTCCCAGCCCTCGACGGCGAGCGGCACCTCGTCCAGCGTGCCGACGGCCTCGATCTCCGCCGCGATGCCCGCGTCGTGCGGCGGGACGATCTGCGAGCCGCCGAACGCGCCGCCCAGGTAGACCTTGTAGCCGTTGTCGCGGGGCGGGTTGTGGCTGGCCGTGACGGCGACGCCGGCGGCCGCGCCGAAGTGGCGGACGGCGTAGGCGAGGACCGGGGTCGGCAGCGGGCCGGGCAGCAGCGCGGCCTTGAGGCCCTGGGCGACCATGACGGCCGCGGTGTCGCGGGCGAAGACGTCGGAGTTGTGGCGGGCGTCGTAGCCGATCACGACGAGACCGCTGCCGGACTCGCGCTTGAGGTAGGCGGCCAGTCCCATCGCCGCGCGGATGACCACCGCGCGGTTCATCCGCATCGGGCCCGCGCCCATCTCGCCGCGCAGTCCCGCGGTGCCGAACTGGAGCGTGCCGGCGAAGCGCTCGGCCAGCTCCGACCAGGCTGCCGCGCTGGACTCGCCGGGGCCGCGCTCGGCGGCGGCGAGCAGGTTCTCCAGCTCCTCGCGGGTCTCCGGATCCGGGTCCTCGGCCAGCCAGGTGCGGGCCCGGTGGAGCAGGTCGCCGTCGGCATTGGCCTGATGGGCAGTCATCGCGTCACTTCCTCAAAGCCTGGTGCGTGCAGAGCAGTAAAAGCGCCGTGCAAAAAGCATGGCACCCGGCGCGGGAACCGTCGGATGCCATGCTGAGGAGAAGCCGGAAGGATCAGATCCTTGTCTCAGATCGGTTCTCAGATCCGTTCGAGGACCTTGGCCAGCAGCGCACCCATGCGGGTGGCGGAGCTGCGCCCGGCCTCCAGGACCTCTTCGTGGTTGAGCGGCTCGCCGGTGATGCCCGCGGCCAGGTTCGTCACCAGGGAGAGGCCGAGCACCTCGGCGCCCGCCTCGCGGGCGGCGATGGCCTCCAGCGTGGTGGACATGCCGACGAGGTCGCCGCCGATGGCGCGGACCATGCCGATCTCGGCCGGGGTCTCGTAGTGCGGGCCGGGGAACTGGACGTAGACGCCCTCCTCGAGGGAAGGGTCGACCTCCTGGCAGAGCGCGCGCAGGCGCGAGGAGTAGAGGTCGGTCAGGTCCACGAAGTTGGCGCCGACGATCGGGGAGGCGCCGGTGAGGTTGATGTGGTCGCTGATCAGGACCGGCTGGCCCGGGGCCATGCCCTCGCGCAGGCCGCCGCAGCCGTTGGTCAGCACGACCGTGCGGCAGCCGGCGGCGACCGCGGTGCGCACGCCGTGGGCGACGGCGGCGACGCCGTGGCCCTCGTAGTAGTGGGTGCGGCCGAGGAAGACCAGGGCGCGCTTGTCGCCGATGCGGATCGAGCGCACCTTGCCGGCGTGGCCGGCCACCGCGGGCGGCGGGAAGCCGGGCAGCTCGGTGATGGCGAACTCGAAGTCGGGCTCGCCGAGTTCGTCGGCGGCGGGGACCCAGCCGGAGCCCATCACCAGGGCGACGTCGTGCGGCTGCCCGTCGGTGAGCTCCCGGAGGCGCGCGGCGGCGGTCACCGCGGCGTCGTAGGGGCTGACGGGGTTCGTGCCGGCGTCCGGCTGCGGGAAAGCGTTCACAACACGAGGATAACGGCAATCTCCTACGCGCGTAGAGCACGAAAGGATGACATTCCCGGCCTCGTGGCGTTGATCTTCGTGCGAATGGACGAACGGAACGACGACCCGGTTGCCCGCACCGCTGCCCGCCCGGAGCCGGAGCTGACCGGCGACGCGCAGCCTCGCGGTCGAGGCGCGGTTCACGCGCGGTTCACGCGCGCCTGACGGTAACGAAGGGCTAACGATTCCGGCCCGTTCGGCGGGCGACCAGGGGTCAGCAGGGGCGCTTTCGCAGTTCCATCACGTAGTCGTGCGGCGCGCCGGCCGACTCCGCCGCGTCGGCGATGATGCCGAGATAGCGGGCCGAAGGGAGGCCGCCCTCGTAGTCGTTGAGTACGTAGGTCCACGCGGTGACGTCGCCGTCGAGGGTGTGCACGCGGACCCTGAGCTTGCGGTAGAAGCCCAGCGGGACGCCCTCCCAGCGGTCCAGGCCCAGCTCGTCCATCGGCGCGATGTCGTAGAGGGCGACGAAGACTTGGTCCTTCTCGTCCTCCACGACCGTGGCGATCGAACCCTCCCAGCCGAACTGCTCGCCGCCGAAGGTCAGCCGCCAACCGTCAAGCCAGCCCGTGCCGCGCAAGGGCGAGTGGGGGGCACGGCGGCTCATCTGCCGCGCGTCGAGGTTGCTGGCATACGCGGCGTAGAGCGTCATGGGACATAGCGTACGGGAGCGGCACGACCGGCCGGCCTCGGTCCGTCCCGGCCGGTGCCCGGGGGCGCCGAATGTGCGGGACAATGGAGCACGTGACTCGGATTGTGATCATCGGTGGCGGACCTGGCGGCTATGAGGCGGCGCTCGTCGCCGCACAACTCGGCGCGGAGGTGACCATCGTCGACCGCGACGGCCTCGGCGGCGCCGCGGTGCTGACCGACTGCGTCCCCTCCAAGACCCTGATCGCGACCGCCGAGGTGATGACCACCTTCGACAGCTCCTACGAGGAGCTCGGCATCGTCGTCGCCGACGGCGGTCCGACCTCGAACGCCCGCGTCGTCGGCGTCGACCTCGGCAAGGTCAACCGACGCGTCAAGCGCCTCGCCGTCGCCCAGTCGCACGACATCACCCAGTCCGTCACCCGCGCCGGAGTCACCCTGCTGCGTGGCCACGGCCGCCTGGAGGGCGGGCAGGCGCTGGACGGCTCGCGGGGTGTGATCGTGGACCTGGTCGACGGTGAGACGCAGGAGCTGCGCGCCGACGTCGTGCTGCTGGCCACCGGCACCCACCCGCGCGAGTTGCCCGACGCCGCGCCGGACGGCGAGCGGATCCTCACCTGGACCCAGGTCTACGACCTGGACGAGCTGCCGGACGAGCTGATCGTCGTCGGCTCCGGCGTCACCGGCGCGGAGTTCGCGGGCGCCTACCAGGCGCTGGGCTCCAAGGTCACCCTGGTCTCCAGCCGCGACCGCGTGCTGCCGGGCGAGGACCCGGACGCCGCGACCGTGCTGGAGGACGTCTTCCGCCGCCGCGGCATGAACGTGATGAGCCGCTCGCGCGCCGAGGCGGCCCGCCGCGTCGGCGACAAGGTCGAGGTCACCCTCTCCGACGGCCGGGTCATCACCGGCTCGCACTGCCTGATGGCGGTCGGCTCCATCCCCAACTCCGAGGGCCTGGGCCTGGACGCGGCGGGCGTGAAGACCTCCGAGTCCGGCCACATCAAGGTCGACCGGGTCTCCCGCACCTCCGCGCCCGGCGTCTACGCGGCCGGTGACTGCACCGGCGTGCTGCCGCTGGCCTCGGTGGCGGCGATGCAGGGCCGGATCGCGATGTACCACGCACTGGGCGACGCGGTCGCGCCGCTGAACCTGAAGACCGTCTCCTCCAACGTCTTCACCGACCCGGAGATCGCCACGGTCGGTTACAGCGCCGCCGACGTCGAGTGCGGGAAGATGGACGCGGTCTGCGTGAAGCTGCCGCTGCGCAGTAACCCGCGCGCGAAGATGCAGGGCATCCGCGACGGTTTCGTGAAGCTCTTCTGCCGTCCCGGGACGGGGATCGTCGTCGGCGGCATCGTGGTCGCGCCGCGCGCGAGCGAGCTGATCCACCCGATCTCACTGGCCGTCGACAACAACCTGACGGTGGAGCAGGTCGCCAACGCCTTCACGGTCTACCCCTCGGTCTCCGGCTCGATCGCGGAGGCGGCGCGGCAGCTGCACGTGCGCAAGCGCGCGGAAGGCGCCGAGGGTAGCTGAGGGTCGCCGAAGGTAGCTGACGGCGCGTCGGGGGAGCGCGAAACCGGGCTGAGGCGGCGCATAGTGTAGAGGAGTGCGCCGGTCTGCTGTGGACGTTTTGGGCAAGTAGGCGCAATCGCCTGAAAGCTAACGGTCGTGCACGTTACCGTCTGTTTCGTGTTCGCAGCAGAACGTCGCCAGTTGATCCTCGAAATGGTGCGTGCGAACGGAGCGGTGTCGCTCCGTGAGCTCGCCCGCGTCGTCCAGACCTCTGAGGTGACCGTCCGCAGGGACGTGCGCGCCCTGGAGGCCGAAGGCCTGCTCGACCGCCGGCACGGGGGCGCGGTGCTCCCCGGCGGATTCACCCGAGAGCCCGGATACCCACAGAAGACTCATCTCGCCGCCGCCGAGAAGAGCGCCATCGCGGACCTCGCCGCGACCATGGTCGCCGAGGGCGACGCCATCGTCGTCGGCGCGGGCACGACCACCCAGGAGCTCGCCCGCCGGCTCGCCAGGGTCCCCGGCCTCACCGTCGTCACCAACTCGCTTCTGGTCGCCCAGGCGCTGGCCCACGCCAACCGCGTCGAGGTGGTGATGACGGGCGGCACGCTCCGCGGCACCAACTACGCGCTGGTGGGCAGCGGCGCGGAGCAGTCCTTGCAGGGGCTGCGGGTGACCCGTGCCTTCGTCTCCGGCAGCGGCCTGAGCGCGGAGCGCGGCCTCTCGACGACGAACATGCTGTCCGCGTCGGTGGACCGCGCGCTCGTCAGCGCCGCGGCCGAGGTCGTGGTCCTGGCGGACCACGGCAAGCTCGGCAACGACACGATGTTCCAGACGGTCCCCAGCGAGGCGATCACCCACCTCGTCACGGACGAACAGGCCACGCTGGCGGAACCCTCCGCCCGCGAGCTGGACGCCCTGGCGGACCGCGGCGTCCAGGTCCACGTCGCGCCGATGACGCCGGCGGCGGCGTACCCGTCCACCCCTCCTGACGCCCCCCGCCGCCCGGCAGGCTTCCCGGGGCAACGGCGTGCGCCGGTGCCGGTCGTCTCCGGACGGCGGTAGCCCTCAGGGGCGCGAGGCTCTGCTTGATCAACTGTGGGCGCGAGAAGCGCTTGTCGCGCGCGCAGTCGATCGAGCACTGCCTCGCGCCCCTGACGGCTTCACGGTCAGCGCGGGCTGAAGCAGACCGTGTTGCTGACGGAGTCGAAGAAGGCGTCGAAGTCGACGTTCAGATCGACCGTCACGACCCGGAAGCAGGCCGGCTGGTAGAGCCGCTGCGTCTGGAGACCGACCCTGGTCGGGTCGGCAACGGGCGGGACGTGCCAGGCGCCCCCGGAGGCCGGCCGCCACTCCAGCAGGACCCCGCCCGCGTACGTCCGGGACCAGGTCGTGCCGATGCGCTGCCAGACGGCGGCGTCGAGAAACCCCGGTTGACCTCGCCCGACGAGTCCCCGGTTGCCGGCTGTCAGAAACACAGCGGTGAGCCAGCGGGTGTCCAGGCGCATGCCCGTGCTCACGGTCAGACCGAAGTTGCTGGTGGCAGTGAACACCACCGTGCCGTGGACCTGCTTGTTGACGGGAGTGGTCCAGCGCAGGCTGGGCGGGGTCGGGTACTGGCCGTGGGCGAGGACGGTCGTGCCCAGGGTGAACTTCCAGCTCTGGACGTGGCTGATGCCGTCCTGGCTGCTGACGGTGACCTTGGGCCGGAAGACGGATCCGGGGACGAGGACGGTGGCTCCCGGGGTGCTGACCTTCAGCGGGCGGACCACGGTGATCTGCTGGGCCCATTGGGCCGTGTAGCCGTCCGCGTCGGTGAGGGTCACGGCGAGCCGGTGGCGGCCGGTGGGCAGCGGCCAGGCGCGACCGTCCCAGCTGACTGCGCAGGCGTTCTCGCCGGTCATCGTCAGGTCCTCGGCGTGCCAGGGGGTTCCGTCGATCCGGACGTCGAGGTGCCGTGGCGCGTTCAGCGGAGCCAGGGCCGACGGGCAGCCGGCCAGGCCGGTGTAGTCGATGACGAGGAAGGGGCTCTCGTCGGGGAGGTAGATGTCCGACGTCGGTCGGGCCAACAGGGTGAAGCCGTGCTCGACGAGAAGCGTGACCGGTATCGGGGTGCTGATGTGTCCTGCGCTGTCCACAGCCACGATCTCGGCCGGATGCCGACCGGCAGACAGAGACATGGTGTCGACGACGGCCTGCCAGACCGCGCCATGACCGGTGGGGGTGAGGTGGACCGGGGTGGTGAGCGCCGAGTCCGGGGTGATCAGCTGCACGTCACTGATGCTCGTGCCCGCGGCGGCCGTCGGCGAGACCCCGACGCCGACGTCGACGGTGGTGGACTTCCCCCCGGCGGAGCCGCCCGACGCGGGGTAGACGAAGGGGAGATGGTTGTCGTTGCGGAACAGCTCCCCGGCGAAGCCTTCGGCCCGCGCGGTGTGAGCGGCGACGCTGACGACAAGGTTGTAGTCGCTGAAGAGGGATGCCGGGGTGGCACCCGCGATGGTGGGCAGGGTCTCAGCGGTGTCGACGCTGAACGTCTTGGTGCACGTGACGTCGCACTCGCCGGGCGCCAGAGGCAGCGTGAAGGTGGGCGTGGGCATACCGACGTAGTTGGCCCCGTCGAGACGGACGTCGACGGAGGTGACCGGATCGCCGGCCGGCGCCTGGATCCGCACGGTGACCTGGACGGTGCCGCTCACCTGCGCCAGATCGGCCGGGCTCAGGATGCTGACGACGGGTGCCGGCGCGGGCGCCGATCCGTCGGCGAAGGCAACGGAAGGGCCGACGACGGCCGAGGCCGCGAGACCCAGTGCGGTGAGCGTGCGCAGGGCCGCACGCGGTGTCGCTCTCATGCTCGTTCCCCCCGGGGAGATCCCTGCGCATCGGTCCCGAGCTGCCGCAGGTGATCGCTTGTCAGTCGATTAGGCGCACAGACTAGCGCTCGGGCTCAGCGCTCACGTCCCGGGTCCCGCATCCGGCGTGCGATGACCGTGCAGGCCATCAGCTGGATCTGGTGGAACAGCATCAGGGGCAGGACGAGCAGGCTGACGGACGAAGCCGGGAAGAGGACAGCAGCCATCGGGAGGCCACTCGCCAAGCTCTTCTTGGAGCCGCAGAAGATCAGGACGATGCGGTCCTCGCGGGCGAAGCCCAGCTCCTTGCCCGCTGTCGCCGTGATCCCGAGCACCGTGAAGAGCAGCACCACGCAGACGCCCAGCAGCAACCCCAGCCGCGCAGGCGAGAGCGCGCTCCAGACGCCGTTGACCATGCCCTCGCTGAACGCGGTGTAGACCACCAGCAGGATCGACCCCCGGTCGACCAGCGTCAGGGCGGGCTTGTGGCGGGTCGTCCAGTCCGCGATCCAGCGGCGCGAGAGCTGGCCCAGCAGGAACGGCACCAGGAGTTGCAGGACGAGGTCCAGCGCCGACGAGGCGTCGATGCGCGCGCTGCCGCCCATGATCCAGGCGGTCAGCAGCGGGGTGAGCACGATGCCGATGAGGCTGGAGAAGGTCGCTGCGCAGACCGCCGCCGCGACGGTGCCGCCCGCGATGGACGTGAACGCGATCGAGGACTGGACCGTCGAGGGCAGCAGCGTCAGGAAGAGGACGCCCTTGGCGAGCTGCGCGCCCAACAGCGGGGTGGTCAGCCACTGCGCCAGCACGCCCAGCAGCGGGAACAAGGCGAACGTCGCCAGCAGGATCGTCAGGTGCAGCCGCCACTGCTTCGCGCCGTCCAGCGCGGCCTTCGGCGAGAGGCGCGCGCCGTAGAGGAAGAAGAGCAGGCCGATCGCGACCTCGGTCGCCACCGAGACCGCGTGCGCCGCGCCGCCGCGGGCGGGGAGCAGCGCGGCGACGCCGACCGTGGCCAGGATCGCCAGGAGATACGGGTCGACGCCCACCCGGCCCAGCGCGTCGCGCAGGGCCGTGAGGGGCGTCTTCCGTGTGGTGCTCATAGCGACAGAGCCGACGAGGTGCCGGAGGTCAGTCCTTGATCTCGCAGATCACGGCACCCGAGGTGACCGTCGCGCCGACCTCGGCGCTGATGCCGACGATCGTGCCCGCCTTGTGGGCGTTCAGCGGCTGCTCCATCTTCATCGCCTCCAGGACCACGACCAGGTCGCCCTCGGCGACCGTCTGGCCCTCCTCGACGGCGACCTTGACGATCGTGCCCTGCATCGGCGAGGCGAGCGTGTCGCCGGAGGCGGCCGAGCCGCCCTTGCCGGAGACCGCGCGGCGCTTCGCCTTGCCGCCGCCGGACGCCGTCCGAGCGGGCGCGCCCGCGGAGGCGCCGAGGCCGGCCGGGAGGGAGACCTCGATGCGCTTGCCGCCCACCTCGACGACGACCGTCTCGCGGCCCTCGGCCTCCTCGCCGTCGACGCCCGGGGCGACGAACGGCGGGATGGTGTTGACGAACTCGGTCTCGATCCAGCGGGTGAACACCGTGAACGGGTCGCTGGTGAACGCCGGGTCGGCGACGACCGCGCGGTGGAACGGGATGGCGGTCGCCATGCCCTCGACCTTGAACTCCGCCAGCGCCCGCGCCGCGCGCTGCAGCGCCTGCTCGCGGGTCGCGCCGGTGACGATCAGCTTGGCCAGCAGCGAGTCCCAGGCGGGGCCGATGACCGAGCCGGTCTCCACGCCGGAGTCCAGGCGGACGCCGGGGCCGGACGGCGGGGCGAAGAGGGTGACCGTGCCGGGGGCCGGCAGGAAGCCGCGGCCCGGGTCCTCGCCGTTGATGCGGAACTCGAAGGAGTGACCGCGCACCTCAGGGTCGCCGTAGCCGAGGGCCTCGCCGTCGGCGATGCGGAACTGCTCGCGGACCAGGTCCAGGCCGGTGACCTCCTCGGTCACCGGGTGCTCGACCTGGAGGCGGGTGTTGACCTCGAGGAAGGAGATCGTGCCGTCGATGGCGACCAGGAACTCACAGGTCCCGGCGCCGACGTAACCGGCCTCCTTGAGGATGGCCTTGGACGCCGCGTAGAGCTCGGCGTTCTGCGCCTCGGTGAGGAACGGCGCGGGGGCCTCCTCGACCAGCTTCTGGTGGCGGCGCTGCAGCGAGCAGTCACGGGTGGAGACGACGACCACGTTGCCGTGGCTGTCCGCCAGGCACTGGGTCTCGACGTGCCGCGGCTTGTCGAGGTAGCGCTCGACGAAGCACTCGCCGCGCCCGAACGCTGCGACGGCCTCGCGCACGGCCGAGTCGAACAGCTCCGGGATCTCCTCCAGGTTGCGGGCGACCTTCAGGCCGCGACCGCCGCCGCCGAAGGCGGCCTTGATCGCGATCGGCAGGCCGTGCTCGCGGGCGAACGCGACGACCTCGTCCGGGCCCGCGACCGGGTCCGGCGTGCCGGCGACCAGCGGCGCGCCGGCGCGCTGGGCGACGTGGCGGGCGGTGACCTTGTCACCGAGGTCGCGGATGGCCTGCGGCGGCGGACCGATCCAGATCAGGCCGGCGTCGAGCACGGCCTGGGCGAATTCAGCATTTTCGGAGAGAAAGCCGTAGCCCGGGTGGACGGCGTCCGCGCCGGAGTCGGCGGCTGCCTTCAGCACCTTGGCCATGTCCAGATAACTGGTGGCCGGAGTGTCGCCACCCAGGGCGAAGGCCTCGTCGGCCGTGCGGACATGCAGCGCGTCCCGATCCGGCTCGGCATAGACGGCAACGCTCGCGATACCGGCATCCCGACAGGCACGGGCGACGCGGACGGCAATTTCTCCGCGGTTGGCGATGAGCACCTTGCGCACAGTGGCTCCCTTCATGAACCCAGGAGAGTTTAGGGAATCCCGGGGTGTACTGCCGAGTCCGTCCCGGTGGTGACCTTGCCCACACGCTGGGTGAGCGGCCTGGATCCACGGTACGCCGCGCCGATTGAAGCATGGTTGTGCCACGGTCTTCCGCACTTGACTACTGCTCAGTAAGGTACGGCCATGCGGAGATGGACAGCGGTCGCGGCGATGGTCCTGCTGGTGCTGGAGGCGGGCGCCTCGCTGCTCTTCGCCCTGGTGATGGGCAAGGCAGCCAACTATCAGCACATGCGGCTGGGCGGCCTGCCGACGTCCGCGATAGCCAACGGCGCGTATGTGGGGCTCAGCATCCAGGCGGCCTTCCTGCTGCTGGTCGCGGCGATGCTGCTGCGCGTGGCGATCCGCGCCTCCCGGACGCCGGGCCGGCCGACCCGCCTCGCGGTGATCGCGGCGGCGGTCTTCCACGGGATCCTGGCGGCGTTGCTGCTCGCGATGTCGGGTGTGACGGCCTTCCTCGTCGTGGCGCTCACGTTGACCCTGCTCGTGCTGCAGCTGTTCATTCCGCCGAGTGACTCGAGTGGGCGGCCAGCGCCGACTCCGCCGCTGGCCCCGCCTCCGCCTCCGGCGGCGGAGCCTGCTGCGCCGCTCGCGTGACATCGGCCACCAGTTCGACGACGTCGGAACCGTAGTTGTCCGGCTGCAGCACCTTGAAAAGCAGCGCGAAGGTGGCGTCGGCCGGAAATTCGTGACTCAACTCACGGTAGCTGCGCGCGAGGTGGCGCACCCCGGCGAGGTTGGAGACCGCGGTCTGGCCGCAGACCAGAAAGGTCGGCTGCCGCTGCGTGCCGACGGCGATCCTGGCGAGCAGCACGTAGTCGGCGACGCCGGCCTCGCGCGGGTAGTGGTCGGTGCCGCCGACGACGAACTCGTTGAGCTTGGTGGTCTCCCACTCCGAGTGGTGCGTGAAGCCGGGCAGCTTCAACCGCAGGTGCGCGGCGGTGCGCTCGTTGGTGACCGGCCCGCCGATGCAGAACTCCGCGCGGTCGCCGATGCCCTGCCGGATCTGGTTGGCGGGCTTCACCGCGTACTGCGCGCCGCACTCGTGGGCGAGAGCGGAGAGCTCCATCAGCGCGTAGACGTCGCTCTGGGCGACGATCCGGTCCAGGTCGTTGGAGCCGGCCTTGCGCGGGACGACGAGCAGCGCCTCATTGCCCGGGTGCATGCCGAAGAACGCGCGCCTGCGTTCCAGCCGCCGACGGCGCAGCAGCGCCTGCAGCGACCAGGCGAGGACGGCGCTGAACGCGCTGGAGAGCACGCCGAGCACGATGTTCCATATGTCGCCGCTGTTCATTGCTGTGCCCCCGACGTCGGCTTGAGACCTCGTCAGAGAGCATGCTGCACCGGACGGCTGCGGCTCAAGTGGGGGGCTCAAGCCCACAGGTCGGTGATCCGCACGCCGACCTGAGCGAGCAGCGTCCGCAGCAGCGGCAGGGAGAGGCCGATGACGTTGCCGTGGTCGCCGTCGATCCCTTCGAGGAACGGCGCCGAGCGGCCGTCGAGCGTGAACGCCCCGGCGACGTGGAGGGGCTCGCCGGAGGCGATGTAGGCGTCGATCTCGGCGTCGTCGGGGGTGCCGAAGCGCACCGTCGTGGACGCGGTCGCGGAGGCTCGCGCGCCGGTGCGGACGTCGATGACGCAGTGGCCGGTCTGCAGCACCCCGCTGCGGCCGCGCATGGCGTGCCAGCGCGCCCGCGCCTCCGCTGCGTCGGCGGGCTTGCCGAGGGCCTGCCCGTCCAGCTCCAGCACGGAGTCGCAGCCGACCACGAGCTCGTCGTCGCCCAGCTGCCCGGCGACGGCCGCGGCTTTCGCCTCGGCGAGCACCAGGGCCAGCTCGCCCGGGGTGGGCGCGGTGAGCGCGTCCTCGTCGACGCCGCTGACGATCACCTTCGGGTCCAGCCCGGCCTGCCGCAGCAGGCCCAGCCGGGCGGGGGAGGCGGAGGCGAGGACGAGAGTGCGCTTGTCGGTCATGGGGATCAGGTTAATGCCGGGGCAGGAAGCCGCCTGGCCCTGCCCGCGCGTCAGACCATGACGACGATCAGCGCGAGCGAGGCGCAGATCGCGATCAGGATCCCCACCCGACGGAGCAGTTCGCCGAGGCGCTGTGCTTCCGACGGGGTGTCGTCGGGTGGGTCGGACCAGAGCATGTCTCAACTGTGCGTCGAGAACCTCGCGGGTCGCATGAGTATCCCTACTCAAATCGGGCGTCGGCGCCTGGCGTTCAGCGTCCGGCCCAGGTCGAGGTGCGCCAGGCCTGAGGGGCTGGGCGCGGCATCCGCCGCATCGCGGCGGCGCGGTCGCGCCAGACGCCCGCGGGGGCGTCCTCGTGAGCGGCGGCGGGGCGGGCCGCCGCCCGGGCGGAGACCACCGCCAGGACGGCGGCGAGCTCCTCGGGGTTGGGCTGCCCGTGCAGCACGCGAATGGGGGCCATCAGGCCTGTTCCTTCCTGATCGAGCCGACGGGCGGACTACAGCGGGATGTTGCCGTGCTTCTTGGGCGGCAGCGACTCGCGCTTGTTGCGCAGCGCGCGCAGGCCCTTCACCACGTGCTGGCGGGTCTCGGACGGCAGGATCACCGCGTCGATGTAGCCGCGCTCGGCCGCCACGTACGGGTTGAGCAGGGTGTCCTCGTAGTCCTGCATCAGCTCGGCCCGGGTCGCCTCGGGGTCACTGGAGGCGGCCAGCGCGCTGCGGTGCAGGATGTTGACCGCGCCCTGCGCGCCCATGACGGCGATCTGCGCGGTCGGCCAGGCCAGGTTGAGGTCCGCGCCCAGGTGCTTGGAGCCCATGACGTCGTAGGCGCCGCCGAAGGCCTTGCGGGTGATGACCGTGATCAGCGGGACGGTCGCCTCCGCGTAGGCGTAGATCAGCTTCGCGCCGCGGCGGATGATGCCGTCCCACTCCTGGCCGGTGCCGGGCAGGAAGCCCGGGACGTCGACGAAGGTCAGCACCGGGATGTTGAACGCGTCGCAGGTCCGCACGAAGCGGGCGGCCTTCTCGCTGGCGTCGATGTCCAGGCAGCCGGCGAACTGCATCGGCTGGTTGGCGACGACGCCGACCGCGTGGCCCTCGACGCGGCCGAAGCCGGTCAGCATGTTCGGCGCGAACAGCTCCTGCGTCTCCAGGAACTCGCCGTCGTCGAGGACGTGCTCGATGACCTTGTGCATGTCGTACGGCTGGTTCGCCGAGTCCGGGATGATCGCGTCGAGCTCCTCATCCTCCGCGGTGGTGGCCAGGTCGGCCTCCTCCGGGAAGGAGGGCGGGTCCTCCAGGTTGTTGGAGGGCAGGTAGGAGAGGAGCGCCTTGACGTACTCGACGGCCTCCTTCTCGTCCGAGGCCATGTGGTGCGCCACGCCCGACTTGGAGTTGTGCGTGCGGGCGCCGCCCAGCTCCTCCATGCCGACGTCCTCACCGGTGACGGTCTTGATCACGTCGGGCCCGGTGATGAACATGTGCGAGGTCTGGTCGGCCATCACGATGAAGTCGGTGATCGCGGGGGAGTAGACCGCGCCGCCGGCGCAGGGGCCCATGATCAGCGAGATCTGCGGGATGACGCCGGAGGCCAGCACGTTGCGGCGGAAGATCTCGCCGTACAGGCCGAGCGAGGCCACGCCCTCCTGGATGCGCGCGCCGCCGGAGTCGTTGATGCCGACCATCGGGCAGCCGGTCTTCAGCGCGAAGTCCATCACCTTGACGATCTTCTCGCCGAAGACCTCGCCCAGGGAGCCGCCGAAGACGGTGAAGTCCTGCGCGAAGACCGCGACCTGACGGCCGTCGACGGTGCCGTAGCCGGTCACCACGCCGTCGCCGTAGGGGCGGTTCTTCTCCTGGCCGAAGTTGATGGAGCGGTGCCGCGCGAACTCGTCGAACTCGACGAAGGAGCCCTCGTCCAGCAGCTGACGCACCCGCTCACGGGCCGTCATCTTGCCCTTGGCGTGCTGCTTCTCCACGGCGCGTGCCGAGCCGGAGTGGACCGCCTCGTCAACGCGGCGGCGCAGATCGGCGATCTTGCCGGCGGTGGTGTGGATGTCCACGTCGGCGTTGGCGTGGTCAGCGGAGGACATGAGGGGGCGGCTCCCGTCAGGAGGGGTAGTGCCGCGCCGGGCCGGGGAGGCCTGCGCGCGCGGCACCAACGGGTGAGGTTTCCGATCAGTAGGTTAGCCACGACGGCCTGCCTCGGATACAGCGAGTGACACGGGTCATACGCTTGCGTCGTGAGTGAATCCCCGTGGAACGACCTCGACCGCCCGCCGCTGAGAGCCGCCCAGCTGAACCGCGACCCGGGGCGCCTCGGCGCGCTGTGGAACAGCCTGGTGGTGGTCGCTGAGACGGGCTCTACCAACAGCGATCTGGCGGAGCTGGCCGCGAAGGGCGCCCCGGAGGGCGCCGTGCTCATCGCCGAACTGCAGACGCACGGCAAGGGCCGGCTCGACCGGGCCTGGACCGCGCCCGCGCGCTCCGGGATCTTTCTCTCCGTGCTGCTCCGCCCGGGTGACGCGGGCGTGCCGCGGGACAACTGGAGCTGGCTGCCGCTGCTCGTCGGCGTGGCCGCGTCCAGCGCGCTGAGCCGGGCGGCGCAGACGCCGGTGCGGCTGAAGTGGCCGAACGACCTGCTGGTCGCTGTCGGCAGCGGCTCTGGAAAGCATGAGGAGCGCAAGCTCGGCGGCATCCTGACCGAGCTGTCCGACGACGGCCGGGCGGTGATCGCGGGCATCGGCGTCAACGTCAGCCTGCGGGAGGCGGAGCTGCCGGTGCCGACGGCGGCCTCGCTGCTGCTGGCGGGCGCGCCGGTGACGGACCGGGAGATCCTGCTGCGCGAGCTGCTGCGGACCTTCGCCGAGCTCTACGGGGAGTGGTGCGCCGACGGCGGCGACCCGGCCGCGACGCGGCTCCGCGACGCCTACCTGGACCAGTGCGCGACGATCGGCAAGCACGTGCGGGTGCTGCTGCCGGGCGACAAGCAGGTGGTCGGCGAGGCGGTGGACGTGGACGAACTGGGACGGCTGGTGCTGCGTGAGCCCAGTGGCGCGGAGCATGCCGTGAGTGCGGGCGACGTCATCCACGTGCGCGGGGCCTGAGCGCTGCGGCATCCCACGGGAAGGGGTTCGACCGGGGCGGATGTCCCGGAATGGCTCATTCCGTGCGAGTATCACTGGGCGAGGTGTGAGCAAGGACACGCCCCTCTCCTGCGTGGGACGGGCGCGTCGCGAGGACGGACGGGACGGACAGGTGGGCGACCGGGATCGGGAGCAGCACGGCGAGCAGGAGCACCGCGACTCGGTGGCGTTGCAACTGGAGCAGCTGATCCTCGACTCCGAGCGCCAGTACACCCCGTACCAGGCGGCGCGTGCCGCCGGCGTCTCGATGGAGCTGGCCTCCCGCTTCTGGCGGGCGATGGGCTTCGCCGACATCGGGCAGTCCCGGGCCCTGACCGAGTCGGACGTCATCGCGCTGCGGCGGCTGGCGGGCCTGGTCGAGGCCGGGCTGCTGAGCGAGCGGATGGCCGTCCAGGTGGCCCGCTCGACCGGGCAGACGACGGCGCGGCTGGCCGAGTGGCAGATCGACACCTTCCTCGAACACCTCACCGCCGCGTCCGAGCCGGGTCTGACCCGCGCGGAGGTCGCCTATCCGCTGGTCGAGCTGCTGCTGCCGGAGCTGGAGCAGTTCCTGATCTATGTGTGGCGGCGTCAGCTGGCCGCCGTGACCGGTCGGGTGGTCCAGGCCGAGAACGACGAGGAGATGCAGAGCGGGCGGCTGGCCGTCGGCTTCGCCGACCTGGTCGGCTTCACGCGGCTCTCACGTCGGCTGGAGGACGACGAGTTGGGCGAGCTGGTCGAGAACTTCGAGTCGACGTGCGCGGATCTGGTCGCCGGGCGGGGCGGCCGCCTGGTCAAGACCCTGGGCGACGAGATCCTGTTCGTCGCGGACGAGGCGGCGACGGCGGCGGACATCTCCCTCGCGCTCGTGGAAACCCTCGGCAAGGACGACTCGATGCCCGCGCTGCGCGTCGGCATGGCCTTCGGGGCGGTCACGACGCGCATGGGCGACGTCTTCGGCACGACGGTCAACCTCGCCTCCCGCCTCACCTCCATCGCCCCGAAGGACGCGGTCCTCTGCGACGAGGAACTCGCCGCCGCCCTCGAACGCGAAGGCGCGGTCCCCCCGGCGGAGCCGTCGGGCGCGGACGCCCTGCAGACCATCTCCTCGGTGGGCGTGGCCCCCCTGGAGGACCACGTCCAGCTCCCGCTCCCGGACGCGGAGTACCGCTTCGCCCTCCAGCCGATGTGGCGCCGCCCCGTCCGCGGCCTGGGCCTGGTCGAGCCCTGGCTGCTGTCCCGCCGGATGCCGGGCAGTCACACCTCGTAAAGGTGACGCCCGGCCGGGAAACGAACCCCGACCGGGCGCCTGTCCGAACTGTTCGCCGGCTGTCAGCCGAGGTAGTAGCCCTCGACGTCGGCCGCGACATTGACGCTGCCGCTCGCGTTGTAGACGTCGATCGCGCCGTCGGAGCCGACCGGGACCAGGGCCAGACCGGCCTGGATCGCCCCGGGGCTCAGGTTGAGGTTGGAGGCGCCGGGCGCGGGTGGGCCGTCGGCGTAGACCGAGAGCCAGGTCGACCCGGTCGGGGCGATGCCGGTCAGGTTGACCAGGACCGCCTTCACCCCCGCGGGGATGCCGTGCACGCCCGCGACCTGCACCGTGTCGACGGCCGCCGCGCCGAGCGGGGCCTTGGGCGCGCCGAGGCCGGTCCGGGTGTCCAGCACCCGCATCGGGGCCACCGGGAAGTACGGCCGGCCCGTCGGGCCGAACGGCGGCGCGGTGTAGGAGCTGTCGAGCACGTAGCCCTGCAGGTCCGCCACCAGGTCCACGGACCCGGCCGCGTTGTAGAGCGTGACCTGGTTCCCGGCACCGACCGGCACCACGACCTGGTTCGCGTCCGTCTGGCCCGCGCCGACGTTGAGCACCGAGGTGGTCGGTGGCGCGGAGGACGACTGCACCGCGATGAAGGTCGAGCTGGTCGCGTCGGTCACGGTCACGTTGAGGACCACGGCCGAGTCGCCGCCCCACATGGCCGGGACGGTGAAGGTGACCGTCCCGCCCGGGCCGACCTTCTGGGTGGGCACGCCCACGTCGTGACGGGTGTCCAGCACTCGCGTGGACGCGACCGCCGCGACGAGGCCCGGAGCGTTGGCCGTACCGGTCACGTTGCCGGTGGTGTAGTAGCCCTCCACGTCGGCGACCAGGTCGACCGACCCTGCCGCGTTGTACAGGTCCACGTAACCGTCGGCCCCGACGGTCGCCGTCACCAGGTTCGGCATCACCTGCCCGCGCACCAGGTTGAGGTTGGACGCGGTCGGTGTCCGGGTTCCGTCCGGGTACGCGGCCACCCAGGTGCTGCCGGTGGCGTCGACACCGGTCAGGTTCAGCACCACTGCCGTCACGCCGGACGTCGGAATCCCGCCGACGCCCGCCACCTTGAGCCGGACCACCCCCTGCGGGCCGAGCTTGGCCCTGGGTGCGCCGGTGCCGGTGCGGGTGTCGAGGATCCGGAACGGAGCGACGGGTACCAGGGAGCTGCCGACGCTGACCGTGCCCGCCGTGGTGGCGCTGTTCCCTCCGGCGTCGTGGACCGTCACCGTCACCGGGTAGGTGCCGGGCTTGCCGTAGGTGCGGACGGCCTGCGCGCCGGCGTCCACGGTCTGTGCGGCGGAGCCGTCACCGAAGTCGTAGGTGCAGGTGGTGAGCGACCAGGAGTCCGTGCTGCTCCAGCAGTTCGCCTGGGCGGTGAGGGCCGGGGACGGCGTCTGCGCCACGTGGAGCAGGGGGACGAGCGGTGCCGGGGCAACGGCCTGCACGCTGGTGGTCCCGGTGAACGTGGCTCCGGTCGCCGCGGTGGCCGTGACGCGGACGGTGTACGTGCCGGTCGCGGTGAAGGTGTGCGGCACCGACGCTGTCGCGGCCGACACGGTCGGGGTGCCGTCGCCGAAGTCGAAGGTGTAGCCGGTGATGTGCGTGTTCCAGGGGTTCGACTCGGTGACCCCGAAGGTCTCGGCGAGCGGCACCGGACCCCTCCACGCGGGGGCCGTCGGCCGGACCGTGTACGGGTCCTGGTACTCGTAGGCGCCGCGGTCGTAGTAGCCGACGCCGGTACCGGCGTTGGTCACGAGCGGGTCGTCGACCCGCGCGAGGCCGTTCAGGTCCGTGGGCAGCTCGTCCGGTGCGTTCGCGTCGGCGGAGTCGATCAGCGGCGCGGCCAGTTGGTCGGCCGGCGTCATGCTGGTGAGGGTGAGCCCGTTGTCGTGCGCCGCGGCCTGGGCCGCGGCCGCGTGCAGCGCGGCGGCGGTGGCGTACGCGGTGCCGCCCCAGGAGTATCGCGCGTCGGTCGAGGCGGTCTCGACGGTGTTGTAGTCCCAGGTGGTGCCGGCGAGGGAACCGGAGGAGACCGAGACGGGGACGGAGACCGGCGTGTTGCCGCAACCGGGTCCGAAGCCGGTGCGGAACGCGTTGTTCTCGACGGTCGAGCCCGTCGAACTGCCGCTGACGTCAAGCGCGGTGGGGCAACCGGTCATCGCGTTGACCAGGTTGCTGACGATCACGGTCCCAGGCGCGCTCTGGACCGACACCCCGGGACCGGACCCGAAGGTGATCGCGTCCGTGGTGAGCACGGTCCCCCGCGCCCCGGGCGCGACGGATACCGCGACCCCCTGCTCGGGCCCGCTGACGGTGGAGCGACGCAGCACGAAGCCGCTGCTCTTCCCGTCCACGCTGACCGCCGGCGAAGGGTTGTTGAACGGTGACTGCCGGACCTGGCTCGATTCCAGCACCGTGTCGACGGACCCGGTCACGGCGACCGTGGGCGACCCGGTGACTCCGTCACCGATGGTGAAGCCGTGCACGACCACGTCCTGCACGCGGTCGAAGGCGAGCGCGGGCACGCGGCTACCGGATCCCGCGACGATGCTGCTCTGCCCCGGGCCCGAGGCGGTGACGGTGATCGGCGCGGTGGCCGTCCCGGACGTCTTGACGTCGACGGGCGCGTAGCGGCCGGGCGCGACCAGCACGGCCGTCCCGGGCAGCGCCGCGGCCACGGCGGCCTGGATTCCGCAGTACGGCTGCGCCGCGGTCCCCGCCCCCGGGGCGGTGTCCGAACAGTTCGCCGTCGCAGCGTCGTTGACGTACAGCGTGCTGCCGGCCGCCACCGCGCTCGTCGGCAGGGCCGCCGCCACCACTCCGACGACGACAGCGGCGGCGACTGCCGCGGTTCTTCGATTCAGCATGGGTCCCCGAACCATCGAGACGATTGATGAGAACAACTGAGCGGCCACATCATGGCGGTTGCCGGGCCTGCGCAGGTGCCGGGGCGAGAAAAAAGTCGCTCAGCCGTTGCACACCGGCGACCGGGCGAGCGCCATCGCCGACCCGAGCCGAACGGATGACCTGGTCACAGGCTGCGGCTCAGAGTCACGCCTGCTGCCCTCCGCTGCCGCCGATACGCTCCCGCAGATGCTCGGGGAGCGGGTACGGCGTCTCGGCCGGGATCAGGGCGTCGGCGGCGGCGACCTGCCGGTCGCGGACCAGGGCGTGGGTCTCGTGGGCGAGTGCGGTGACATCCGTGATGCCGAGGATCCAGTCGTCGACGTAGCGGTGGACGGCTTCGCCGGTGAGGCCGATCTGGACGGCGCGGTGGGGGAGCTCCTGCTGATTGGTGGAGCGCTCCGGGTCCCACTGAAGACGGACCGGGCTCTGCTTGAGCAGCGCCTTCCACTCGGCGGCGGAGGCGTGCTGCTCCCGGTCGTAGTGGCTCAGGCAGGAGTGCGCGAGCGCCCACTCGAAGCCTTCCCGGCTGATCCGCACCGCCAGCACCCGCTCCTGGCCGGGCTTGGTGCCCCAGCCGGAGCGGTACATCATCCAGCGGAACGACGGCTTGATCCACGTCATCCGCTCCCGCTTGAACGGCGCGACGAAGCGGCCGGCCGCGAGCGCGGGGTCCGCGATCTCGAGCGGGTACGCCTGGTAGACGGTCAGGCCCTGTGCGTCGTGGTCAGCACGGATCTGGCGGAGTGGTGTCGGGGCGGTCGTCAGTGTCGGCTTCTCGTGCTTCACCCGAGCGCCACGGAGAAGACGTCGCCACCGCCGGGCCGGTGATGGCGTTCCTCCGGGCCGTCCACCACCAGGACGGACACCCTCGTGTCGATCGACCGGTACTCGACGTATCCCGTCTGATCGCGGCTGACCCGTAGCCCCGGGGCGACCGGGAGGCGTGAGAGCGACCTCTCCACGTCCTCCCAGGTCAGGTACTCCGGAAAATCGACTCCCTGGATCCGGCGCCACTCCTCCTGCAACGCGGGGTCAGTGGCAAGTCGGTGGACCTCCACGGACGCTCCGACCACCACCCATTCCGGTCCGCCGTTGAAGAAGAACTCAACGAGGCCGTAGTCCCTGCGCAACGAGAGCCCCTCGTCGTCCTCGTCGTCGACGCAGTCGAGTGGGAACGCCGACTCGACGTCGGCAACCGGCGATCCGAAGCCGATCCCTCTGATCCGGCCCGATGCGACCATCTCCGCAATGAGGTCCGATCCCTTCACGGGGTGCCCTTCAGGAAGTCGATCAGTGCTTGCATCTCGTCGGCCCGGTTCTTCGTGTTGCCCCAATTGTGGTCCTTCATATGTTCCTGGGCCGACTTCGCCTTGGCCAGTAGATCAGCCCGGATGCTCGGATCCGAGTTCACGAGATCCACGGCTGTGCGCACGCTCCTGGGCGAGGCCGTGCCGGTCCTCAGCCGGATCGGCTCTCCCACGACTTCCCCGTCAACCATGTGGACGCGCACCTCGTCCGACCCCACATGGATGTGCGCGCCCTTGGTGGCCCAGTCCGAGGCCACCGGGGAGACATGGGGCTTGTCCGCCCCCTTGCCCGCGCCCCTGCCACGCGGGTGCGGTGACAGTCCCAGCGGGTCGGTCCACGTGTGGGGATTCCGTACGTAGGTGTGCGGGTTGGGGGCGGGAAGCAGGCCGAACGGATCAGGGGTGGTGTAGCGGGCAGTCTCCGGGTCGTAGTAGCGGTTGACGTTGTAGTGGAGTCGGGTTTCCGGGTCGAAGTACTGGCCGGGGAAGCGCAGCGGGGTGTAGCCAGTGCTGTCGGCAGGCCAGCTGGTGTTGCCCCAGAGGGTCGTGGTCGCGCGCCAGGCCACGCTCGAGGTGGCGGGGTCCAGGAGTTCTGTGGGAGTGCCGACCAGGTCGGTGACGATGGCGAAGAATCGCCGGTCGACGCGCTCCTGTTCGGAGACGGTGACGGTCTCGGTCTGGCTGAGTGGCACGAACCCCTGGTGGTCCCAACTGATGGTGTGGGGGCCGGGGAGGTAGGGAGCGTGGGTGGTCTGCTCGGCGAGGACCGGACCGTCCCAGGTGAAGTCGGTGCGTTCCACCACGGTGGCGCCATCCGCGCCCAGGCGGAGCTTGGCGGTGCGGCGGCCGAGGGGATCGTAGGTGTAGTGCCAGACCGTGCCGTCCGGGGTGGTGACAGCCGAGAGCCGGCCCTCCGCGCTCCAGGTGAAGCGCCAGGTGTCAGGCCGACGGGAGAGGCGGGTGACCTGGCGCAGGATCACGCGTCCGGCTGCGTCGTGTTCGTACCGGATCCGACCGGCCGTGGTGAGGCGCGTGCCGATGTACTCACGTGGGCCCTCGGCGGCGCGGGTCGCGGCAGTCGAGGGCCAGCGGGCGTCGGTGACGTCACCGGCCGGGTCGTAGGCGTAGGACTCGTTCCACCTGTCGGCACGGACGCGGACGACCCGACCGACAGTGTCGAGGTCGAAGGCGCGGTCGCCGCCGAGCTGGTCACGGACGCCGAGAAGACTGCCGTCGGCCTGCCAGCTGTATCGGCGCTGCTGGAGCAACTGATCGCGGCCCGGGGAGGTGGATCTGACCGTCTGGCCGGTGGTTCGGCCCACGGGGTCCCAAGCGGTACTGAGCGTCAACTCCGGCCCGAGGACACGTTCGAGCTCACGTCCGGCCTCGTCGTGGTGGAAGTCGAGAGACCCGCCACTGGACCGGAGGTGGATGGGGCGACCGGCGTCGTCGTAGGTCCTCTCGGTGCGGTGCCCCGAGGGGGTGGTTCGGCTGACAGGGCGTCCGAGCGAGTCCCTGGTGTAGCTGAGGGTGCGGCCGTCGACCGTCTCTGTCAGCAGGTTGCCCATCAGATCGTAGCCGCGGGTCAGTCTTGAGCTGGGGGACGAGGCGGTGACCAGCTTTCCGGCCAGGTCGTAACCGAAGGCGGTTCGGATGCTGTCGCAGTCCTCGGCGGTGACCCGGCCGAGCACGTCGTGGCTGTACGAGAGAGTCTGGCCCGCCGCGTTGACGACGGTCTGCGGCTGGCCGGCGGCGTCGAGGAGGTAACGAGACGTTCGATTGTCGAAGTCGGACTCGGCGACCAGTCGACCGGCCTGGTCGTAGGTGTAGTCCCAGGTGCGGCCCATCGGGTCGGTGACGGCGACGAGTTGCAGGTGCGGATCATGCGTGAAAGCGATCCGGGCGCCGTCGGGAGTGATCCGGGCCGCGAGAGTCTCGAAGTGGGTGTACTCGAAGCGGGTGATCCGCCCGACTTGGTCGGTGTGGCTCAGCCGGTTGCCCTCGCCGTCATACGTCCAGGTCTCCACCTCCCCGTCCGGAGTGGTGCGCGACGCGACGAGGCCTTCGACGGTCCACGTGGATTCGGTCGCGTGCCCCAGCGGGTCCGTCACGCGGACGACGCGGCCGAAGGCATCGCGGCTCAGTCGGGTGACGGCGCCCGTCGGATCGGCCAAGTCCTCGAGCAATCCGGCGCTGTCGCAGACCACACGCGCGGTGTGTCCCAGCGCGTCCGTGACGGCGGCGAGGTGGCCGTGCTCGTCGTACGAGTACCGGGTGACTGCGCCGAGCGGGTCGGTCACCGAGGTGCGGCGGCCCGCCGCGTCGTAGGTCTGCAGCCACGCGGCCCCGCCCGGCTCGACGATCCGGGTTGGGAGGCTGAGCTCGCCCGCGTACTCCGCCGTCGTCCGTTCGCCGTCGGGGCGGACGACCGCGACGAGATCGCCCGCGCCGTCGTACTCGTAGCGGGTGGTGCGGCCGAGGGGATCGGTTTCGGCGAGGAGGCGGTCGAAGGGGTCGCGCTCGTAGTGGGTGGTGTTGCCGAGCGGGTCGACGACGGCGATGACCTGGTGCTGGGGGTTGATGTGATAGCGGGTGCTGTGGCCCAGCGCGTTGGTCTCGGTGTGGACGCGGAGGCCGGTGGCCGGGTCGGGCTCGCCGTAGTGGAACGTGAAGCGCAGCGAACCGTCCTCGCCGCCCTCGTCCACTACTCGACCGAGAGTGTCGTAGACGTACCAGTAGCGGCTGTTGTTGCGGTCGGTCCAGGACGTGATCCGGTCCCAGGCGTCGTAGGCGAAGCGCATCGGCAGGCCGGAGGAGTTGTAGACCTCCGTGAGGTTGCCGCCTTCGTCGTAGCCGTAGCGCAGCAGTTCCTGGTCGCCGCCGTCGGCGGCCGCGCGGGCCAGCAGCAGCGAGGTGATCCGGCCGGACTCCGTCGTCACCAGGAGGCGGTAGCCGCCGGAGTGCTGAATGGCGAGCGGGGCGCCCGCGCCGTCGTACTCGAAGTCGTAGTGGCGGCCTGAGCGGTCGCGGACGCGGGTGAGCAGGGCGGTCGCCCCTCCCCCAGCCTCCGGCCGGGAGGTGCCCCCTGGCTGCGTCGTGAACTCGCGGACCAGGCCGGTGCCCGGCTCGGTGAGGGTGTAGCAGCGGGCGCGGGCGTCGACGTCCAGGAAGCGGCGGTCGCCCGCCGAGGCCTGGACCGGCTCGCCGGGCTCCGGGTGCGGGTAGGCCTGGGTGACGCGGTCGGCGCGGATGTGGACGATGCCCTCGGCGTCGATCTCCAGCCGTTCGTCGAAGGTGCAGACCCAGCGCCGACCCATCCAGCGGCCGGCCCGGTAGCCGGACTCGAAGCTGCGGGTGAAGAGCAGGGGCAGCGAGCCCGGCAGCGAGGCGTCCGTCTGGTCGATGTACATCCGCCCGGTCGCCATGTCGACCGGCTCGCCGCCGCCGCAGACGGCGTCCTCGCCGCGGCCCGCGTCGTGCGGGTCCTTGACCTGCTCGCGTCCGGCGCCGTGCGGGGCGCCGCCCTCGCCGCCGGGGTGGCCACCGCCTCCGGCGCCGCCCGCGTGGGGGTCGTGGGCGCCGGTCGCGCCCGGGTGTTCGGTGGACTTGGCGAGGTCCTCGACCGTCTTGGCCTCGTTCTCGGCCGCGTGGTCGGCTGCCTTGGTCGCGCCGTGCTCGGTGTCCTTGAGGATGGAGTGGTAGGCCTTGGTGAAGTCCTGGGCCAGGCCCTGCTCGGCCTTCCTTGCGGCGTCCTCGACCGCGTGGGCGATCTGCTTGCTCACGGCGCGAGCCCCCCTTATTCGAAGCTCATGCCGGCGAGCTTGCCGGTCAGCGCCTGGGCGTGGCCCTGGACGGTCTCCGCGTGGACGGCGAAGAGCTGGGCGTGGGTGCGGAGGTTGTCCGGGTGGATCATGAAGCCGTCGCCGGGGCCGTTGCCGGTGACGCCGAGCATGTCCTCCAGCGCGGAGTAGCTCATCCCGGCCACCGCCTTCTCGACCACGCCGAGCAGCGGTGTCAGCGCCGCCTCGACGATCTGGGCGATGATGTACTGGATCAGCTGCTGCTCCATGAAGTCCACGGCCGTCTCGGCCGCCTTGACGATCAGCGCCATCGCGGCCTCGGCGAGGCCGAAGGTGGCCACGGCCGCAGCCTGGTCGGCGACGAACGACACGGCCAGGGCGGTGAGTTCGGCGATGCAGTCCAGCTTCATGGCGACGATGTAGTCCGCGCCGACATCGAGTGCGTCGGCGAGGACGTGGCAGGCGTTGAGCAGTTCGCCCATGTGACCCTGGGAGAGGTGCGCCCACTTGGAGACCAGCAACTCGTAGGAGTTGCCCTGGTAGTGCTGGTTCATGGCCTGGACCGTGGATGTGGCCTGCTGGTGCGTGTCCTCGATGTTGTGTGCGAACTCGCGGACGTGCGAGGCGAATTCGCGGACCTTGTCCTCGTTGATCTGTGGCCAGTTCACCCCGATGAACTGCAGGAACGAGACGACTTCGCCAGGTAGCTCGATGGCCATCGTTTCCCCCGTGACCCCGGTGACTCTTTGACTCGGATGGAGCAGTGTCGCGTCCGGATCACGGTAGCAGCGAGCCCCGACGGCTCAGCAGCCTGCAGGTTATTTGTCCCGTTTGTCCGTAGGCTGGACACGGAGCAGGCACCAGCGACGGAGGAGCACCGTGCAGGCCAGTGAGGAGACCACCGGGACCGCCGCGACCGGCGTCGCGGACGCGCGGCTGCGTGCGGTGGTCGGGTTGGCGCAGGCGATGGCGGCCGCGCCCGACGCGCGGGGCGCCGCGCAGGTCGGGGCCGGGCGGGCGCGGGGCGCGCTGGACGCGGACTTCGCCGCGATCTCGGTCTGGGAGCGCGAGCGCGGCCGGCTACGGGTGCTGGTCAACGACGGACTGCTCGCGCCCGGCGAGGAGGCGCTGCCGGAGGACGAGTCCTACCCGCTCGGCGAGTACCCGGAGATCGCCCAGTTCCTGGCCCAACGCGGCCTCGGCGAGCTGTTCGCCCCGGACGGGCTGCCGCGGGCCTGGGTGCAGAGCGCCGAGGGCGGCGCCAGCAACGGGCCCGCCTGCCGCGCCCGCGCTGCCTCGCTGCGGCGGCGCGGACGCGCCTGCTGCCTGGTCGCGCCGATCCTCCTCGGCGGACGGGCCTGGGGTGAGCTCTACCTGGCCAGGGTTGCCGGAAAGTCCGACTTCGACGACGAGGAGGCGGAGTTCGGCACCGTGCTGGCCGCCCAGATCTCCGCCGGCCTGGCCCAGAGCGAGCGGCTGGAGGAGGTGAGCCGGCTCGCCTTCACCGACCCGCTGACCGGGCTCGCCAACCGCCGCGCCATCGACGCCCGGCTGGACGCCGCGCTGGAGGAGCACCGCGCCGAGGACACCGTCGTCTCCCTCGTCGTCTGCGACGTCAACGGCCTCAAGCGGGTCAACGACGAGAAGGGTCACGAGTTCGGGGACCGACTGCTCGAACAGTTCGCCAACCAGCTCTCGCTCTGCGGCGCGATGCTGCCCGGCGCGGTGGTCGGGCGGCTCGGCGGCGACGAGTTCTGCCTCGTCTCGGCCGGACCCAGCGCCGACGAGGTGGTCAGGGTCGCCGAGGAGCTGTGCGCGCAGGCACTGACGCTCGATCAGGGCGAGGGCGTGGCCTGCGGGGTGGCCTCCACCGGTGACCCGATCGGCCCGGTCACCACGGCCGACCGGCTCTTCCGCCTGGCCGACGCGGCGCAGTACCGGGCCAAGTCGGGCCCGGCCGCCCACCCGGTCGTCGCCGGACGCGGCAGCCTGCCCGACCCGACGGTCAGTCTGGTCGACGCCGGACCGAAGCCCGGCCCCGCCGGCCGCCGCACCGAGCGCCGTCGCTTCCGCGGCGCCCGGCACACCGCCGACCCCGGGCAACTGCTGGCCGCCACCCTCGCCGTGCTCGACGAACGCCCGCACCCCGCCGACACCCTCGGCCGCCTGGAGGCGGTGGCCGAGACCGTCGCGCAGCTGCTGGACGCGGTCGCCTGGTGGGTCTCCTACGTCCCTCCCGGCTCCGGTCGGATGCAGACCGCGCGCTACGGCATCCGCCGGATGACGCGCGGCCCCGGCAGCACCCGCGCCCAGGTCCAGCGCGCGGTCAACGAGGCCCCGGACGCGGTCTTCGACCTGGCCGCGTACCCGCTCACCATGACGGCCATCCGCGGCGGCTGCTTCGGGCTGCGCACGGGCGTGCCGGGCAACGACCCGGCGGAGGAGGCGGTGCTGGTCGTCGGCGGCTACCGGGCGATGGTCGCGGCGGGCGGGTCGAATCCGGCGGGCAGCTGGCTGGTCGAGCTCTTCGCGGACGAGTCGACGCTCTCCCTGGCGGGCGTCGGCCCGACGCTGCGCGCGCTCGTCGCCGTGGCGCTCGCCGGACCGCCCAGCCCGCCGTGAGGCGACGGCACAGCTGAAGGTCGCTCAACTCTGATGCCGCCCGACCCGCGTTGACGCGGCGCCGCGGGCTCGATCATGCTGTGCCTCTCACACGACGACTCGGGGGAGTTGACACCGCATGGTGGCCACCACGGACGCGACCGCTCCAGGCTGGATCGATTTCCACGCCGGGCCGCCCGGCGGGAACGCGACCCGCCACCTGCAGGCCGCCGCGTACCTCAATCGCGAGTTCCGCGACCGCGTCATCACCGAGCTCGTCGAGGAACGCCACCGCGTCCCGGCCCCCGCGCCGGGGACGGACACCGGCGCCGTGCTGATGGAGTGCCTGCGCGCCCGCCGCCACACGCTCTGGGCGGCACTGGCCTGCTTCGTGGTGCTGCTGGTCGGCTCGGCGTTCAGCCGGACCGGCGCGGCGGTCAGCCTGACGGCCGTGCTGAGCGTGCTGTTCTACGGCGGACTGGCACGGCTGGTGGTGGCCCTGGCTGTGCGGGTCTTCCCGGCCCTGGACACCCCGGCGCGGCGGGCGACGTTGCGCCGCGCCGCGCTGGCCGTGCTGGTGCTGGGCTTCTCCGCGATGTGGGCGGCGATCGTCGCCGCGCTGGCGACGGCGTCGTCGAGCGACTCCGGCCCCTTCGGCGGGGGAGGCTTTCTGGGCAGCTCGAACGGCTACGGCCCCTACCCGGGCTACGACCGCTACGCGAGCGGCTCCGACACCAGCGGCCTCAGCTGGCAGGTGCCGCTCGCGATGCTCGCGCTCTGGATCCTGATCGGCACCCTGGCCCGCTTCCTGCGCCACCAGCGGCTCGCGGTCATCGGCGACCAGAAGTCCGCGGAGCCCGGCGGCCAACCGCCCGCCTCGCTGCGGCAGGTCTTTCAGCGGCTGCGCAGCGGCGCCCCCGAGGCCGAGACGGTCTACGGGGACTTCGAGCCCTTCGTCGGCTCGGGTGTGGCCCGGGAGGAGTGGGCCGTCAGCGCCGAGCTGCGCCCGGCCTCCGTCGAGACGCCCCCCGGTACGCTCGCCGTGCCGCAGGCGCACGAGTTTGTCACCGCCTGGCTGCGCGGACTGGCGTCGGGCACGGCGTACCAGGGCGACGCACTCCACAGCGTGACGGTCCAGGACCGGGTCTTCCGCTCCGGCCTGCGGGTGGAGCCGCACGAGCACTGGTTCGGCGGGCTCTCGCCCGAGGACCAGGACGGCCGCCGGGTGCTGCAGGCGGACTGGGTGCGCGAGATGGACGAGACGGCGCACCCGCGGCTGCGGCACTACGTCGAGGCGCGGGCCGAGCTGTGGCACGGGCAGGTCGTCGCCTCGACCTTCGTCCGCGTCACGCTGCAGGGGCACCAGCTGTATGTCGAGGGCCTGGAGTACCTGCTCCCGCCGGTGGACGAGCGTTACCGCACGGTGGACATGCTGCTGCCTCCGGACGGCTTCGACCTGCTGCGCGCGTTCTGGGCGGCGACGACCAACCTGGGCCGTGACTTCGCCGATTACACCCTGCAGGTGGGCTCGACGGTGCGCTCCCTGGTCCGCGGCTGGCTGCGCCGCCGCTGGCGCGAGCGGATGCTGAGCCACGGCCGCAAGGTGCAGCACGCTCCGCGGGTGAGCGTGCGGGAGCTGGGTGCGGACGACCGCTACGAGGTGCTCTTCCAGCATCTTGACGCGCAGCGGGTCTGGGCGGCGGTGCGGGAGCGGACGCTGGCGGCGGTGGTGGCCCTGCTGAAGCAGGAGGGCTACGACACCACGGAGATCGAGGCCTCGGTCCGCCACCTCCGCGAATCCAGCGGCCTCGGCGCGGAGCGCGCCCGCCACGCGACCGTCCCGGTCGCCCGCCTCGGTACGAGCTGACGTTCAGTTGCAACTCCCCAGGGGCGCGGGGAACTGCGCGAGAAACCACCCTGTGCGGATGGCCCTGCTCGCTCGGATCAGTACCTGCGTGGGTGGCTTGTCGCGCAGTTCCTCGCGCCCCTGGATAGTGCAACTAAGCGATGCGGTGAGCGCCCGCGTAGACGTTTGCAGAGCGCCCGCGGAGGAAGCCGATCAGCGTGAGGCCGGATTCCTCGGCGAGGTCCACCGCGAGTGCGCTCGGCGCGGAGACCGCGGCCATCAGCGGGATGCCCGCCATCGCCGCCTTCTGCGCCAGCTCGAAGGACGCGCGCCCGCTCACCATCAGCAGATGCTCGTGCAGCGGCAGCAGTCCCTCCCGCAGGGCCCAGCCGATGACCTTGTCCACCGCGTTGTGGCGGCCCACGTCCTCGCGGACGCAGAGCAAGCGGCCGTCCGCCGTGAAGAGGCCCGCCGCGTGCAGGCCGCCCGTCGCGTCGAAGCCGCGCTGCGCCGCGCGGAGCGTGTCGGGGAGGGAGTAGAGGAGGTCCGGGGTGACCGTGAGCGGGTCGAGGGCGAGGTCGTAGGGGAGGCGCTTGCGGACCGCGTCCACCGTCTCCGCGCCGCAGAGGCCGCACGCGCTGCTGGTCAGCAGCGAGCGGTAGGCGGAGACCGGGACGGTTTCCGGGCGGGCCACCCGGGCGTCCACGACGTTGTAGGTGTTGATGCCCTCCGCGTTCGTCCCCGCGCAGTAGCGCAGGGCCGGAAGGTCCTCGCCGGTGGCGACGATGCCCTCGGCGACCAGGTAGCCCGCGACCAGGTCGAAGTCGTGGCCGGGCGTGCGCATGGTGACCGTCAGTGCGCGGCCGCCGACGCGCATCTCCAGCGGCTCCTCCGCCGCCAGCGCGTCGGGGCGCGCGTCGCGGCGCCCGTCCCGCAGGCGGACCACACGGCGGCGTTCGGTCACCCGGCCCATGCCGGTCCTCCGGTCCCTCGTTCGGCTCTGTCCTGACCACGGTACCTGCCGCCGGCGGGGTGACTGTCGGGGCCGAGCACGGCTGAACGACAGTCATATCCCGCCATGATCGGATCCAGTCGCCGCGTTTGACCCGCTGGTCCAGGCGCTGCGGAGGCGCCGGTCGGGAAGGGGCTGAAGGAGAGGCCGACGGATCGGTCCCGGCTCTGCTGTTGTCATAGAGCCATTCACGTGATGAGATTCCGTATATGGATATGCAGAACGTCGAGAACGTCGTCGTGATCGGCAAGGCCAACGTGGGCCCGGCCGACGTCATCGCGGTCGCGCGCGGCAACGCGCGCATCGAGCTCTCCGCCGACTCGGTCGCCGAGATGACCGCCTCGCGCGCGCGGATCGACGCGCTGGCCGCCGAGCCGCGCCCGGTCTACGGGGTGTCCACCGGCTTCGGCGCGCTCGCCGTCCGGCACATCAGCCCGGAGCTCCGCGCCCAGCTCCAGCGCTCGCTGGTCCGCTCGCACGCGGCCGGCATGGGCCCGCAGGTCGAGCGCGAGGTCACCCGCGCGCTGATGCTGCTGCGCCTGAAGACCCTCGCCTCCGGCCGCACCGGCGTCCGCCCGGTCGTCGCCGAGACGATGGCCGCGCTGCTCAACGCCCAGATCACGCCGGTCGTGCACGAGTTCGGCTCGCTCGGCTGCTCCGGCGACCTGGCCCCGCTCTCCCACTGCGCGCTCGCGCTGATGGGCGAGGGCCTGGCCTACGGCCCCGACGGCGAGGTCCGCGAGACCGGCGAGCTGCTCGCCGCCGCCGGCATCACCCCGATCGAGCTCGCCGAGAAGGAGGGCCTGGCCCTCATCAACGGCACCGACGGCATGCTCGGCATGCTGGTGATGGCCTGCGCCGACCTCGGCCGCCTCTTCACCGTCGCCGACATCACCGCCGCCATGTCGCTGGAGGCGCTGCTCGGCACCGAGAAGGTGCTCCAGCCCGAGCTGCACGCGATCCGCCCGCACCCCGGCCAGGCCGCGTCCGCCGCCAACATGTTCAAGGTGCTGGAGGGCTCCGGCCTCACCGGCCACCACCAGGACGACGCGCCGCGCGTCCAGGACGCCTACTCGATCCGCTGCGCCCCGCAGGTCGCCGGCGCGGGCCGCGACACGCTGACCCACGCCCAGTTGGTCGCCGACCGCGAGCTCGCGGCCGCCGTCGACAACCCGGTCGTGCTGCCCGACGGCCGCGTCGAGTCGAACGGCAACTTCCACGGCGCGCCCGTCGCCTACGTGCTCGACTTCCTGGCCATCGCCGCCGCCGACCTCGGCTCGATCGCCGAGCGCCGCACGGACCGGCTGCTGGACAAGAACCGCTCGCACGGCCTGCCGCCGTTCCTGGCCGACGACCCGGGCCTGGACTCCGGCCTGATGATCGCCCAGTACACGCAGGCCGCGCTGGTCAGCGAGAACAAGCGGCTCGCCGTCCCGGCCTCGGTCGACTCCATCCCCTCCTCGGCGATGCAGGAGGACCACGTCTCCATGGGCTGGTCCGCCGCGCGCAAGCTGCGTCAGGCCGTGGACAACCTGGCCCGGGTGCTGGCCGTCGAGCTCGTCGCCTCGGCGCGGGCGCTGGAGATCCGCACCTACAGCCACACCGGCGAGGGCGCCAGCCCGCTCGCCCCGGCCACGGCCGCGGCGGTCGCCGCCGCGCGTGCGGCGGGCGTGGCGGGTCCGGGCCCGGACCGCTTCCTGGCCCCCGACCTGGAGGCCGCGTACCAGTTCGTCCGCAGCGGCGGCCTCGTGACAGCCGTCGAGTCGGTCACCGGCCCGCTGGCCTGACCCTGGCCTGTGGGGGCTGAGCTGGTCATTCGTCCGGTGGGCGAGAAGGTACTTGCCGACTCTGCATGCGTTCATGCACAGTCGGCACCTACTGAATCGCCCGCCCGTTGGAGGCGCAGATGAGCGTGACACCGCCCCAGACGGCCGAGGCCCCCACACTGCTGGAGGCACCGCAGGCCAGCGGGCCGTCCAGCAGGCTGCTGCGCCTCTTCGAGGGCTACCGGCTGACGCCGACTCAGCGCCGGATCGCCCACTGCCTGGTCAGGAACGCCGCCGAGGCGCCGTTCCTGTCCAGCGTCGAGGTCGCCGAGCTGGCCGGCGTCAGCCAGCCCTCGGTCACCCGCTTCGCCGTCGCGCTCGGCTTCGACGGCTACCCGGCGCTCCGCCGCCAGCTGCGCGAACTCGGGCTCGCCGAGCCGGGGGAGGGCGGGGGCGCGTCCGGCGGCGTCCGGGAGACGCCCGGCGAGGTGGTCCGCAACGAGCAGCAGCAGGCGGTGCTCTCCGAGATCGCCAACCTGCAGCATCTGGCCGCTGTGCTGGCCGACCCCGAGCCGGTGCTGCACGCGGCCCGCGTGCTGGCCGCGTCCCGCCCGCTGCCGGTCCTCGGCCTGCGGGCGGCCTCCGCGCAGGCGCACGGTTTCGCGTACTTCGCGGCGAAGGTCCACCCGGACGTCCGGCTGCTCGACGAGGGCGGCAGCATGCTGCTCGACCGCATAGAACAGGCCCGCCAGGCGGGCGCGACGGCCCTGATCTGCTTCGCCCTCCCGCGCTACCCGCGCGAGGTGATGGAGGCCCTGACCGCGGCGAAGGCTGCCGGCATGACCGTGGTGACGGTCGCCGACAGCGCGTTCGCGCCGGTGGCGGCGGTCTCGGACGTGATGCTCCCGGCGGCGGTCGGCTCCAGCCTGGTCTTCGACACGGCCTGCGCGCCGATGATGCTGGGGCGCGTGCTGCTCCAGGCGATGTGCGACGAACTCCCGGGCTCGGTCCAGCGCCTGGAGGACTTCGAGCAGGCCGCGACGACGCGCGGGCTCTTCTTGGGCTGAGGCACCTGAGAACCACCAGGGGCGCGAGGAACTGCGCGACAAGCCACCCTCGCAGGGACTGATCCGAACGGGCAGGGCCATCCGCCCCGGGTGGTTTCTCGCGCAGTTCCTCGCGCCCCTTGCGGGGCCCGCGCAGCGGGTAGCCTCGCGGGATGCGTGAAGTCATAGACGTGGGTGAGCTGGCTGACCACTGTGACAACGACTCACTCGTGCTCTGGACAGCTCAGGGCCTGCGCGGGCGGGGTCGCGCCTGGGTGGGGGAGGACGCCGCGATCGCCGCCCCCTCGTCTCGGCCGCCCTCGCCGACCACGCGGCCGTGGGCCTGATGGTCGAGGACTGGAACACCCCCGCCCGCCGCGTCTACGAACGCCTCGGCCTCCACCACCGCCCGGTCTCGGCGGCGGCTTTCGACTGACCGCACCCAAGACAATTCTCATCTGTTGGCGCTATCGTCCCGCCATGCTGCGTGGGACCTATGCGCGCGCCCGGGTCGTCGTGATCATGGGCACTGTTGCGCGCACGCTGATGTGGATCGGGGCGGTGGGCGCTCTCTGTGGGCTGCTCATCCCGAGTCTGACCGGGCTCGGCCGGGGCGCGCTGATCGGCGCCGGGCTGTTCGTCGTGGGTGTCCTGGCCGGGGCGCTCCAGCGGCGGCGCTGGTACGCCGGGCGGGCGCGGGACGCGGGGAAGGCCGCGTTCGCTATCACGCTGGAGCCGCCGCAGGAGACGCGGCAGCGGCTGGCGCGCGGACACGCGCTCTGGCTGCTGATCGGCATCAGCGCGACCGCTGCGCTCGGCGTCGTCGCAGGCCCGGCGGCGGGGCTGGCCGTTCTCGGCTACGGCCTCGGCGTGCAGGTGGGGGCGCTGGCCCTGGCCCGTTGGGAGCGGCGCGAGGAGAAACTGCTCTGGTCCCGCACGGACGACGGCCGCCTGCTGGGCCGGCGCGGCAAGGTCGGCGACTTCGTCACCACCGGACCGGCCGCCGGCAACGTCAAGGCGATCGTCCACGGCTGAACCAGCTCTGCGTTAGAGTCCCTCCTCGTCACGGGGAGGGATGGCCAGACATGGTGCGGCATGGGGACGCGCAGGACGAGGACGCGCGGCAGTGGAGTGAGGTGCATCTGCCGGAGCTGACGCCGGAGCGGGTGAAGTCGCTCAAGCGGGCCGGATTCCAGGCCGACAAGCTGCGCCACCTCGCGGCGACGAAGTACGGGCGTTCGCTCGTCGTGAGCGTGCTGATCTGCTTCACCGACGCCTACCCGCAGGCGGCGACGACCGCGGACATCGCCCGCGCGGGCGAGGCCGGCCGCATGATCACGACGCGGAGCGCGGCGGAGTTCGAAAAGGCCCTGGCCGCCCACGGCCTGCACTCGCACGGAACGCCGGTCCCGAGCCCGGACAAGCGTCCCGCGCGGGTGACCGGCGGCTACACCACGCGAACGCGGTGGTGGCTGGGCTGGCTGCTGATCGGCTTTCTCGCGATCGCGCTGACGAGCGGCGTCGCGGCGCTGGACCTCGGCTTCGGCGCGGTCTTCGGCGGGATCTGGCTGATCTTCGGCTTCGCGGTGATCGTCCGCCGTACGGTCTACGGCGGCGCGCCGGTCCCGAAGCGGGTGAGTCGGACGTACGCGCTGGCCGCGCTGGGCTTCCTGGTGGCCTCGGTCGGCGCGGCGGACGCGGTGATGGTGCTGGCCGGCGCGCAGGGCGTCGGCGCGATCGACACCGAGCGGCGGGAGACCGGCAGCCACAACACGCCGTACTGGGTCTGCACGGTGCGGGAGCCGGACGGCAACTACGCCGACCTCTGGGGCGGCCGCGCCTGCCCCGATCCGTACGGCACCCCGGTCAGCATGGTCTACATGCCCAATGACGCCGCCGGCGTCTGGCGCCCCATCCTCGGCACGGACGCTTCGCTGGCCCCGATGGTCGCCCTCTGGGGGATCGGCACCCTGGCGGGCTGCGGCCTCCTCATCCGCGCCGCGACCTTTTAGTCTTAGGGCCAGTTGCAACTTCCCCGCGCCCCTGGAGGTGCAACCAGAGGTCAGCTCAAGAGTCTGGCCTTGGCCGCGGTGAACTCCTCCCGGGTGAGGACGCCCTGCTGGACCATCTCGCCCAGCTGAGCCAGCTTTGACGCCACGTCATTCGTCAGCGGCGTAGCGATCAGCGCTCCGCGCAGCAGCGGTGCGCCCACCGGGCGTCGCATCAGAACCGGTCGCATCGGTCGCACGAACATGGCCTTTACCTCTCCGTATTCACAAGTGCCTGCCGAGCCTCGGCCACGTGCTCGGGCGGGATCCTGACCGAGGCCGCCACGCGGCCGTTCGCCTCGCGGAAGGCGGCCACCGCCTCCGCCGCCCAGACGTGCTCCACGAGCAGCAGCAGCGCGCACGAACCGGGTTCGAGCAGTTCCCCGGCCTCCGCCGCGTCCTCCTCGCCCATCAGGCTGGTCTCCGGAGTCGCGTCCGGGTCCGGGTCCAGCGCGGCCTTGAGCTCCTCCTGGTCCGTCAGCTCGGACGCGCTGACCGTGCCGTCCGCCGCCTTGGTCACCAGCAGCGAGTCGATGAGCCGCACGCCGCCTGCCCGCCGCAGCGCATTCAGTGGAGCAACGACGTCCGTGCCGACCTGCTCGCCCGGGAAGGCGAGAACCAGGAATTCCACCGGTCCCACGTCGGTCTCCTCTCGGTTGTCCGTGTCAGCATAGGTGCGAAATCGGAATGAAAAGGACATAGGAGACAGGCACCCCCTGGTGGCGAGCTGAATGAACGGCTATCTTCAATCTCGTCACTACTGAATGGATCCATCCAAGGAGGACGGAAGCCATGGCGCAGCAGCAGAGCGGCCCTCGCACGGTCCGTGCCGCACGCGGCACTACCCTCAGCACTTTGGGCTGGCAGCAGGAGGCCGCCCTGCGCATGCTGAACAACAATCTCGACCCGGAGGTCGCCGAGCACCCCGAGAAGCTCGTGGTCTACGGCGGGACCGGCAAGGCCGCCCGTGACTGGCGTTCCTACGACGCAATGGTCCGAACCCTGCAGACCCTGAAGCAGGACGAGACCATGCTGGTCCAGTCCGGCCGTCCGGTCGGCGTCATGCAGACGCACGAGTGGGCGCCGCGGGTGCTGATCGCGAACTCCAACCTGGTCGGCGACTGGGCCAACTGGGAGGAGTTCCGGCGGCTGGAGAACCTCGGTCTCACGATGTACGGCCAGATGACGGCCGGCTCGTGGATCTACATCGGCACGCAGGGCATTCTCCAGGGCACCTACGAGACCTTCGCCGCCGTCGCGGCCAAGCGCTTCAACGGGACCCTCGCCGGGACGATCACGCTCACCGCCGGTCTCGGTGGCATGGGTGGCGCGCAGCCGCTCGCGGTCACGATGAACGACGGCGTCGCGATCTGCATCGACTGCGACCCGTCCCGTATCTCCCGCCGGATCGAGCACCGCTACCTGGACGTGGAGGCGAAGGACCTCAAGCACGCGCTGGAGTTGGCGGTCGAGGCCCGCGACGCGCGCAAGCCGCTCTCCATCGGTCTGCTCGGCAACGCCGCCGAGCTGGTCCCGGCGATGCTGGCGATGGACGCGCCGATCGACATCGTCACCGACCAGACCAGCGCGCACGACCCGCTGGCCTACCTGCCCCTCGGTGTCGACTTCGACGACATGGCCGCCTACGCGGCCGAGAAGCCGGCCGAGTTCACCGAGCGTTCGCGCGAAGCGATGGCCAAGCACGTCGAGGCGATGGTCGGTTTCATGGACAAGGGTGCCGAGGTCTTCGACTACGGCAACTCGATCCGCGGCGAGGCCCAGCTCGCGGGCTACTCCCGGGCGTTCGACTTCCCCGGCTTCGTGCCCGCCTACATCCGCCCCCTGTTCTGCGAAGGCAAGGGCCCGTTCCGCTGGGCCGCGCTCTCCGGCGACCCGCAGGACATCGCCAAGACCGACAAGGCGATCCTGGAGCTCTTCCCGGAGAACGAGTCGCTGGCTCGCTGGATGAAGATGGCCGGCGAGCGGGTCCACTTCCAGGGTCTGCCCGCGCGGATCTGCTGGCTCGGTTACGGCGAGCGGGACAAGGCCGGTGAGCGCTTCAACGACATGGTCGCCTCCGGCGAGCTGGCCGCGCCGATCGTGATCGGTCGTGACCATCTCGACTGCGGTTCGGTCGCGTCCCCGTACCGGGAGACCGAGGCCATGCTGGACGGCTCGGACGCGATCGCGGACTGGCCGCTGCTGAACGCCATGGTCAACGTGGCCTCCGGCGCGTCCTGGGTCTCCATCCACCACGGCGGCGGCGTCGGCATCGGCCGCTCGATCCACGCGGGTCAGGTCACGGTCGCGGACGGCACGAAGCTGGCGGGCGAGAAGATCCGCCGGGTGCTCACCAACGACCCGGGCATGGGCGTCATCCGCCACGTCGACGCGGGCTACGACCTCGCCGCGGACGTCGCGGACGAGCGCGGTGTGCGCGTGCCGATGCGCGAGGGTGAGTGACCTCGCGATGACGAAGGCTTACGAGGAGGAGCTCGGCGACGCCGCGGACGGCTACCGCCTGATGTGGGACGAGCTCCTCCCCGTCGGCCGCTACCAGGCGTCCGGCGGCTACCGTCGGCACGCCTGGACCAGCGCCGACGCCGAGTGCCGCGCGTGGTTCGAGGAGCAGGCCGGCAAGCGCGGCTTGACCTACGAGGTGGACCGCAACGGCAACCAGTGGGCCTGGTACGGAGATCCGGAAGGTGAAGGGGCCATCGTCACCGGCTCCCACCTGGACTCCGTCCCGGACGGCGGCGCCTACGACGGGCCGCTGGGCGTCATCTCCTCCTTCTCGGCGCTCGACGCGCTGCGCGCGCGGGGGGTGCGTCCGACGCGGCCGATCGCGCTGACCAACTTCGTGGACGAGGAGGGCGCGCGCTTCGGCGTCGCCTGCGTCGGTTCCCGGTTGACGGCGGGCGTGCTGACGCAGGACCAGGCGTACAAGCTGCGCGACGCCGACGGCGTCTGGCTGCCGGACGCGATGGAGGCGGCCGGGCAGGACCCGGCCGCGATCGGGAAGGACGCGGCGCGGCTCGCTCGCGTCGGCGCCTACGTCGAGCTGCACGTGGAGCAGGGCCGGTTCCTGGCCGACACCCCGAACGCGGTGGGCGTCGCCTCCTCGATCTGGCCGCACGGGCGGTGGCGCTTCGACTTCCACGGCGAGGCCAACCACGCCGGGACGACGCGCCTGGAGGACCGGCGCGATCCGATGCTCACCTACGCGAACACCGTTCTCGCGGCGCGGAAGAAGGCACGGCTCGCGGGCGCGCTCGCCACCTTCGGCAAGGTGAACGTGGAGCCCAACGGCACCAACGCGATCGCCTCGCTGGTACGCGGCTGGCTCGACTCGCGTGCGGCGGACGAGGCCACGCTGACGGCGCTCGTCGAGGAGATCAGCTCGGCCGCCCGTGAGCGGGCGGAGCGCGACGGCGTGCGGGCGGAGATCGTGCGCGAGTCGTACACGCCGGTCGTCGACTTCGACGCGCCGCTGCGCGACGAGCTCGTCGCGGTGCTCGGCCCGGACACCCCGGTGCTGCCGACCGGGGCAGGCCACGACGCCGGGATCCTCTCCTCGGCGATCCCGACTGCGATGCTGTTCGTGCGGAACCCCACGGGCGTCTCCCACTCGCCCGCCGAGTCGGCGGAGGAGCCCGACTGCCTGGCCGGGGTCGCCGCGCTGGCCAAGGTACTGGAGGCGTTGGCATGTCGTTGAGTGACCCAGTGGCGAGTGAGCCAGTGGTGCGCGAGCCCGGGTCGAGTGTCTTCTGGGCCCCGCACGCCTGGCTGCGTCGCGAGGGCGGGTCGATGCCCGCCGTCGAGGACGCGGTCAGGATCGAGGTGGACGCGACGGGCCGGATCAGCTCGCTCACCCCGGACAGCGGCCCCGCGCCGGCGGGCGCGACCGTGCTCACCGGGCTGGCCCTGCCCGGCACCGCCAACGCCCACTCGCACGCCTTCCACCGCGCGCTGCGCGGCACCGTGCAGGTGGGCAGCGGCACCTTCTGGACCTGGCGCGACACCATGTACCGGGCCGCCGACGCGCTCGACCCCGACAACTACCTCGCGCTCGCGACGGCGGTCTACGCGGAGATGGCCCTCGCGGGCGTCACCTCGGTGGGCGAGTTCCACTACGTCCACCACCAGATGGGCGGCGCGCCCTATGCGGACCCGAACGCGATGGGCGAGGCGCTGATCGAGGCGGCGTCGCGGGCCGGCATCCGGATCACGCTGCTGGACGCCTGCTACCTCTCCTCCGGCTTCGGCGAGCCGCCGAACCGGCACCAGGTGCGGTTCAGCGACGTCACGGCGGAGGCATGGGCGACGCGCGTGTCGCTGCTCAAGGATCGCGATCACGCGAAGATCGGTGCGGCGATCCACTCGGTGCGGGCGGTGCCCGCCGAGGAGCTCGGCACGGTCGCCGCCTGGGCGAAGGAGCGACGCGCGCCGCTGCATGTGCACCTCTCGGAGCAGGTCGCCGAGAACGAGGCCTGCCAGAGCGTCTACGGGCTGACGCCCACGCAGCTGCTCGCCCGCCACGGCGTCCTCGGCCCGCGTACGTCGGCCGTGCACGCGACCCATCTGACCAGCGAGGACCAGCGGCTGCTGACGGACACCTCCACGGTGATCTGCATGTGCCCCACGACCGAGCGGGACCTGGCCGACGGCATCGGCCCCGCCCGTCAGCTGGCGAGCGGCGGCTGCCCGATCTCGCTGGGCTCGGACAGCCACGCGGTGATCGACCTCTTCGAGGAGGCGCGGGCCCTGGAGCTGAACGAGCGTCTGGCGACGCAGCAGCGCGGCCACTGGACGGCGGCGGCGCTGCTGCGCGCCGCGACGGAGGACGGCCACGCGTCCCTGGGCTGGGACGAGGCCGGCCGCTTGGAGCGCGGGGCGCTCGCCGATTTCTGCACGGTGGCCCTGGACACGCCGCGCACGGCCGGGCCGGTGGCCCGACTCGGCGTGGAGACGGCGGTGTTCGCGGCGACGTCGGCGGATGTGCGGGACGTGGTCGTCGGCGGCCGGGTCGTGGTGCGGGACGGTGTGCATCTGGCTGTCCCCGAGACGGGCAAGGCGCTTCACCAGGCAATTGCCGCACTCAGAAGCTGAGAGGACCCCCAGGGGCGCGAGGAACTGCGCGAGAAACCACCCTGTGCGGATGGCCCAGCTCGTTCAGTGGCCCGCTCGTGGGTGGCTTGTCGCGCAGTTCCCCGCGCCCCTGATGGTGCAACGAACCCAAGGAGCGAAATGTCGACGTTGATCACCAATATTGGTTCCCTGCTCACCAACGACCCCGAGCACGGCACCCTCACCGACGCCGCGCTCGTCATCGAGGGATCCCGCATCGCCTGGGTCGGCGCAGCCGCCTCCGCGCCCGGCGCCGACGAGCGGGTGGACGCCGAGGGTCGCGCGGCCATCCCCGGGTTCGTCGACTCGCACTCGCATCTCGTCTTCGCAGGCGACCGCACCGCCGAGTTCAACGCGCGGATGTCCGGGCAGAGCTACACCGCCGGAGGCATCCGCACCACCGTCGCGGCCACCCGCGCCGCCACCGACGAGGCGCTCGACGCCAACGTCCGCCGCTACCTCGCAGAGGCCCTGCGACAGGGCACCACCACCGTCGAGGTGAAGTCCGGCTACGGGCTGACCGTCGAGGACGAGGCCCGGTCCCTGCGGATCGCCGCCGCGCACACCGCCGAGACCACCTATCTCGGCGCGCACGTCGTCGCACCCGAGTACGCGGACGACCCGGCCGGCTACGTGGAGCTGGTCACCGGACCCATGCTCGACGCCTGCGCGCCGCACGCGCGCTGGGTGGACGTGTTCTGCGAGCGCGGGGCCTTCGACGGTGACCAGGCGCGGGCGATCCTCACCGCCGGAGCCGCCCGTGGACTGACCCCGCGCGTCCACGCCAACCAGCTGACGGCCGGACCCGGCGTCCAGCTCGCCGTCGAGCTCGGCGCGGCCTCCGCCGACCACTGCACGCACCTGACCGACGAGGACGTGAAGGCGCTCGCGGACGCGCACGAGACGACCGTCGCGACGCTGCTCCCCGGCGCGGAGTTCTCCACGCGCGCCGTCTATCCCGACGCGCGCCGGCTGATCGACGCGGGGGTGAGCGTCGCGCTCTCCACCGACTGCAACCCGGGGTCGAGCTTCACCAGCTCGATGCCGTTCTGCATCGCCGTCGCCGTGCGGGAGATGGGGATGACGCCGGACGAGGCCGTCGTCGCCGCGACGCTCGGCGGGGCGCGGGCGCTGCGCCGCTCCGACGTCGGGCACCTCGCGTCCGGGGCGCGCGCCGATCTCGCGCTGTTGGACGCGCCCTCGCACGTGCACCTCGCGTACCGGCCGGGGGTTCCGCTGGTCAGCGGCGTCTGGCAGGGAGGCGTGCGGGTTCTCTGACGCGCCCCCGGCCGCGCTCGCGCACCAGGAAGCTCCCACTGCTCAATGAGAAGGTCGCTGCACGAGGGTTCCCCCCGCCGTGTGCCTGTCGTACCGTCAGCGAGAATCTGACGACGCGTCAGTAAGGTGCACGGTCCGGAGGAGGGCGAGCGTGAGCGGCAGGAGTGGAAGGGTCACGAAGGGGGTTGCGGCGGGGCTGCTCGCCCTCGGCATCGCGGGGGTGGCGGGCACGCCCGCGCAGGCGTCGACCGTAGCGGTCAACTATTCGTGCAAGTCGCCGATCGGCGACAAGTCGGCGACCTCGCAGGTCGATATCGAGGCGACGCCCAGCGGGTCGAGTTACGCGGTGACGGTCACCTTCACCAATGGGGTCTCCTCGAGTCCGGTCGCCCTCGGGGCGGGTTCCATGGTGCCGAGCGTGTATGTGACCGTCGGCGGCGCCGACTCGGGCAGTTTTCTCGCGCAGGGCACCGGCAATGCGGCGACCATCCCGGCCAACAGCCCGATCAGGCTCGGCAGCATGACCGGCACCTACACGCCGAAGAAGAACGGTTCGGTCACCCTGACTCCCGGCAAGCTGGTGATCAAGGCGCTCGGCACCGAGACCGACTGCACGGCCGCGAACGTCCCCGTCGCACTCACGCTCAACGTCACCGGCGCCTCGTCGGGCAGCACCACGAGCACCGGCGGCAGTACCGGCAGCACGGGCAGCACCGGCAGCACCACGAGCGGTAGCGGCAGCTTGCCTCAGACCGGACCGGCGGACGACGCCGTCGCCTTCGGCCTGTTCGGCGGCACCGTGCTGCTCGTCGGCGTCTCCGGCGCCCTCTGGCTCACCCGCCGCAACCGCCCCGGTCGTCCCAATGTGCGCATGTGAACGTTTTGCCTTGACTTCTAAATCTGACGGGTCGTCAATATTGGCCTGCAGGGGGGATGGGACTTCCCTGTGCACGAGGCCGACCGCCCCGTCCACAGCAAGGGAATCAGGGCGGCCGGCCCGCACGGCACCGTAGCGCCGATCGCAGGATAGTCCGGGGCCGCACCCCTCGGTAGCTGGTGTTCCTGACGGCGGAGCCGCGGTGACCGTGACGGCGGTCACGCACTGGGCGTGTACGCCGTCCGACCACCGAAAGGAGCACCACCAACGTGTTCCAGCACTCTTCTCGTCGCAGACGAGCCGCAGCATGGGGCGGGGCTGCCGCGCTCGTCGTCGGCCTGCCGCTGGCCCTCGCCGGGTCCGCGAGCGCCGCCTCGTCGGCGGGGACGACCGTCTCCTACGCCACCACCTGCGTGCCGCCGGCGATCGCCGGTCTCCCTGCTCAGCACGGCACCACGCAGGCGACGGTCAGCCTCTCCGACACCACGCCGACGGCGGGGGAGACGGTGACGGTCACCTTCGACGTCGTCAAGGCGGCCTCCGGCAACGTCTCCAGCTTCACCGTGCCGGCCGGCAGCGTCAGCGCCACCGGTGACGTGCAGCTCAGCGGGGCGTCGACCGCGCAGGTCCAGGTCGCGGCCACGGCGGCCCAGATCAACAACCCGGCCATCCCGCCGGGCGGGGCCTTCCCCGAGATCAAGATGACCGGCACCTTCGTGGCTCCGGCCACCGGAACGATCAACTTCGCGCCGGACGGCGACACCATCAGCGTGGCCGGAACCAACACCGTCTGCACCGTGGACACCCCGCCCGCGCCGACGTCCAACTCGCTGACCGTCACCATCCCGAACAACCGCACCGCGACGGCCACGCCGAACCAGGGCCCGGTCGGCACCAAGGTGAGCGTGTCCGGATCCGGCTTCACCGCGAGCTCCCCGGTCATCATCGCGGGCTTCGCGGGCACCGCCGGGACCGGCGACGTGGCCCAGGTGACCTCGGACGCCAGCGGCAACATCAGCGGCACGCTGACCGTCAACGCGCCGACCACGACCGGAATCATCGCCTTCGAGGGATCGACCTACGACCCGACCAAGGCCGCTCCGCCGATCCCGTTCACCGTCACCGCCACCGTCAAGCCCGGTGACCTGCAGCAGTCGCTCAACTCGACCGTACTGGCGGGGACCCTGAGCATGACGCAGTCGGGCACCTCGGTCACCATGACGCCCGTGCCCTTCGGTACCGGCGGCGCGTCGACCGGCACCCTCAACACCGTCACCGTCCTGGACTACCGCGGTGGATCCACGGGCTGGACCCTGACGGCCAGCAACACCAACTTCACCGGCCCCGGCACGGCGAGCCTCCCGGCCGCCGCCCTCAGCTGGACGCCGTCCTGCACCACCACCACGGGCAGCCCGAGCACCTGCGTCGCCGGCTCCGCCGGTGTCGTCGGCGCGACCGGCGCGACCCTGGCCAGCACCCCGGCAGCGACGCTGACCGGTGGTCAGTTCGCGGCCAACGCGGGCCTGACCCTCACCGTCCCGGCGTTCACCGCGCCCGGGGCCTACACCTCGACCCTGACGCTGACCCTGGCGTAAGGAGCACCGCGCACGACGCACCACCGTACTTGTCCAAGGGGCCCGGGGGCGCACACCCCCGGGCCCCGCAAGGGGAGGCTGACCCATGCCGGTACCACCGTCCCGACCGTCCCCAGCGGCATGGCTGCTCAGACCTCTCGCGGCCGTGCTGGCCGCGCTGCTGGCGTTCGGTGCGCTGCTGCTCGGCGGCGCAGGCGCCGCGCAGGCCGCGAACAACGGCACCTGGGCCGTCTTCCCGACCCCGCCCGCCGGTACGGCGACGCCGGGGCCGAGTGACCGGCAGTACTTCTACCTCGAATCCGCCCCCGGCCGGACGATCAGCGACCGCGTCTCCGTGGTCAACCTGACCGACAAGCCGATGGCCTTCCAGTTCTACGGCGCCGACGCCTACAACACCCCGCGCGACGGCGGCTTCGCGCTGCGTACGGCGGGCCAGCCGATGACCGGCGTGGGCAGGTGGCTCACACTCAACACCCAGCAGCTCACCGTGCCCGCCAGGACCCGCGCCGACATCCCCTTCACCCTGGCCATCCCCGCCACCGCCGAGCCGGGCGACCACCCCGGTGCGATCGTCGCGGTCGAGACCGGGACCGAGGCCACCACCCAGCAGGGCGGCATGGCCGTAGGCATCAAGCGCGCCGTGGGCGCGCGCATCTACCTGCACGTGTCCGGCACCTCCGTACCGGCTCTCAGCGTCGACTCCGTCAGCGTGCAGCGCACCGCCCCGCTCCTCCCCGGACTGGGCGCGAGCAAGGGCACACTGCACTTCACGCTCACCAACCACGGCAACGCGACGCTCCACCCGCGCGTCGAGATCAGCGAGAGCGGCTGGTTCGGTTCTGTCTATCACCGGGCACCGACAGACACCGGGATCGAGCTCCTGCCGGGCCAGTCCGTGCAGCTCACTCTCGCGCTGCCGAGCCCGCCGCAGTTCGACGACGTGTCGGTGACGGTCAAGGCCAGCGACGGCGCGACGAGCGCGGTCGGCAGCGGCGGCTACCTGGCGATGCCCTGGCTGGTGGTCGGGGTGGTCGTGCTGCTGCTGGCCGGTGCGGGCTGGTGGTTCTGGCGGCGCGCCAAGCGTCGCAGGATCCACCGCGGCGGACGCCGATGGACCCGCGAGCCCGTGGAGGCCGCGGCGTGAAGACCCTCCGCGCGCTGCTCACGGCGCTTCTGCTCACCCTCTCGGTGCTCGCGCTTCCGGCCGCCACCGCGCACGCGGCGGGCGGCCCGGTCGCCGCACCGCTGCCGGACGCGGCCAAGCCGGGCGCGACCACGACCGTGGCCGGCTCCGGCTGGCCCGCCCACGCGCTGCTCACCGTGCTGCTCTGCGGCCAGAACGCGGTGGCCGGGACCGACGACTGCGCCAACGCCTCCGGCCGCGCGGTCACCACCGACGCCGCCGGCCGCTTCGTGCAGCAGCTGGCCGTGCAGACGCCGCCGCAGCCGTGCCCCTGCGTGATCCACGTCAGCACCGTCACCGGCGCACAGCTGAGCCTCGACACCGCTTTCGACGTCATCGGCGCACCGACGAAGCCGATCCCGCAGGACGCCGCAGGCAACGGCCAACTCGTGCTGCTGAGCGCATCGTTGAGCGGCGACAACGGCATGCTCAACATCTTCGGCGCGCCACCGAACCGGACGTTCAAGGCGATCGTCGCCAATATGGGCGGCAGCCCGCTCGCCAACCCGGAGTTCGAACTCGGCACCTGGCACTCGGTCTTCGCGCCCGACTGGAGCGCCGCGCCCTGGCAGGGCGTGCTGCAGCCCGGCCAGAAGGCGGAGATCGACCTGCCGGTGCAGTTCGCCTCGGGGGCCAACGGCCGCTACTACGTGGCCCTCCGCTACCAGGGCCGGACGCTCGCCACCGAGAGCGAGGACCTGCCGGTGGCCTGGGGCGTGGACGTCTTCTGGGCGCTGCTCGGGATCGTCGTCGCGGTCGGCCTCTTCCGGGCCGGACTGGCGGTGCTGGACAAGGTCCGCCCCGACGTCACCGAACGCCGCAGGGAACGCCGACGCGCCCGCCTCGGCCGCCGCCGCGCGGGCGACCCGCCCCCGGCCGAGGATCGTCCGGAGGTCCCGGAACCGCCGACGCAGCTCCTGCCGCCGATGCCCGACTACGCGCCGACGGCGGCCCACCGCTCCGCCCGGCCCCCGCGACCTTCCGAGCTCACCCTGCCGTGGTTCGCCCCCGGCACGGTGACCACGACCGCACCACCCAGGCCCGCACCCCTGGTCCGACCACCTCAAGCGGAAAGGCTCACTGACACGTGAACAGGATCCGGCTGGCCGGGGGCATCGTGATGGCCCTGGCCGGCACCTCACTCATTGTGGGCGCGCCGAGCGCGTCGGCGGCCGACCTCAGTTTCGCGACCACGTGCAACCCACCGATCGGCAGCACGGTGCACGGGACCACGACCGTGGACATCACCAGCGACAACAGCAGTCCGAAGGCGGGTGACACCGTCAACATCACCTGGAAGACGGTGAAGGCGGCGTCGGACAATCCCGGTTACATCGACCTGAGCGCCAACTCGGTCCTGCCGACCGGCCACCTGACCCTGGGCGGCGCGCAGACCGGGACCCTCGCGGTCGCCGGAACCCGCACCAACCCGCCGATACCGAAGAACTCGCCGATGGTCCTCTCGGACATGAAGGCCACGGTGAAGCTGACCACGGCGGGCGACGTGACCTTCACGCCTGCGGACTACAACGTCAACGTGATGTCCACGGACACCTCGTGCAAGCCGGACTCCACGCCCGCCCCCGGCCTGACCCTTCACGTCGCGTCGGGCGGAGGCGGCACGACGGGAGGCACGACCACGACGGGCGGGACCACGACCGGGGGAACGACCACTGGTGGGACGACAACGGGCGGAACCACGACCGGCGGCACGACCGGTGGCGGGGGCGGCAGTAGCTTCCCCGGGACCGCTGTCAGCGTCGCCTACACGTGCCAGACGCCGATCGGGGTCAAGTCCGCCACCTCCGACATCACCATCAGCGCGGTCAAGTCCGGTGACTCCTACGCCCTGACCGAGTCCTTCGCTTCCGGTGTCTCCTCTTCGCCGGTCGCGCTCTCGGCCGGTTCGATGGTGCCCAGCACCACTGTCGTCCTCGGCGGCGCGGACCAAGGCAGCCTGACGCTGACCGGCCCCGGCAATCCGGCCGACATCCCGGCGAACACGCCGATCAAGCCCACCGACATGACCGGCACCTACACCCCGCACGGCAGTGGCTCGGTGACCTTCACCCCCGGCGTGCTGACGATCAAGGCGCTCGGCACGACCACCACCTGCACCGCCACCAACCAGCCCGGCCCCTCGCTCACGCTCCAGGTGACCGCAGGCGCCTCCGGCGGCACCACCACGACCGGCGGGACCACGACGGGTGGAACCACGACGGGCGGGACGACGACGGGCGGCACGACCGGCGGCGGTGGCGGCACCAGCTTCCCCGGGACGCCCGTCAGCGTCGACTACAACTGCGTCACGCCGATCGGCAACAAGTCGGCCACGTCCGACATCACCATCAGCGCGGTGAAGTCCGGTGCCTCGTACACCCTCACCGAGTCCTTCGCGACCGGCGTCTCGACCGCGCCGGTGCCGATCCCGGCCGGGGCGATGACGCCCAGCACCACCGTCATCGTCGCCGGCGCCGACAACGGGCAGTTGAACCTGACCGGTCAGGCCAACCCGGCCGCCATCCCGGCCAATACGCCCATCAAGCCCAGCGACATGACCGGGACCTACACCCCCGGCCACACCGGTGAGGTGAAGTTCGCCCCCGGCGTGCTGACGATCAAGGCGCTCGGCACGACCACCACCTGCACCGCCGCCAGCAAGCCCGGCGCCTCGCTCACCCTCCAGGTGACCGCAGCCGCCTCCAGCGGCATCGGCGGCAGCAGCGGTGCGGACGGCGGGCTCGCCAACACCGGTGGCAGCAGCGCCCCGTACCAGGCGCTCGGCCTGGTCGGCGGCACGGTGCTGCTGCTCGGTGCGGCGGTGTTCGTGCTGACCCCGTGGCGGCGACTGCGCAAGCAGCGCTGACCCCGGCGACGCGACGCGAAGAAGAGGGTGCCCCGACGGGGGCACCCTCTTCTTCGCGAGACGGGTCAGGTCAGTGCACGTCGCCCATCAGGGCCCGCACCTTCCTGCGGTACATCCAGATCGCGACACCGGCCAGCGCGGCCGCCGCGCCCTGGATCGCGAAGGACGCCGTGCTGAGGAACGCGTTGCCCATCAGCTGCTGCAGGACCGCCGCGACGCAGTCGCCCGCCGTGACGGCGAGGAACCAGATGCCCATCATCTGGCTGGCGTACTTCTTCGGCGCGAGCTTGGTGGTGACCGAGAGCCCGACGGGGGAGAGCGTCAGCTCGCCGACCGTCTGGATCAGGTAGACAAGCGCCAGCCAGAGCGGGGTGACCAGCACGCCGCCCGAGGCCGCGGCCATGGCCAGCATCATCACGCCGAAGGAGACGCCGATCAGCACCAGTCCGATGGCGAACTTCACGGCCGTGCTCGGGTTCTGCCCGCGACGGTGCAGCCAGACCCAGAGCCAGGCGACGAGCGGCGCCAGCGCCATGATGTAGAGCGGGTTGAGCGACTGGAACCAACTGCTCGGGAAGTCGAAGCCGAAGAGCTTGCTGGACGTGTTGTTCTGGGCGAACAGGTTCAGCGTCGAGCCGGACTGGTCGTAGATCATCCAGAAGATCGCGGCGGCGACGAAGAACCAGATGTAGCCGGAGAGCTTGCTGCGCTCGTCGCCGGACAGGTCGGGGTCCCGCTTGATTCGGGCGAAGACGATGATCGGGATGATCAGGCCGACCAGGGTCAGCGACCAGATGATCCACTGCATCGAGAAGTTGCCGGTCAGCGCGACGACGCCGTAGAAGGCGACGGCCAGGGCCAGCCAGAACAGTCCCTTGCGCAGCAGCGGCGCGCGCTCGGCGGCCGGCAGCGGCGAGGTGACGACGGAGCTGACCGGGCTCAGGTGGCGACCGCCGAAGATGTAGACGATCAGGCCCACCGCCATGCCGACTCCGGCGAGGGCGAAGCCCAGGTGCCAGTCGACCTTCTGGCCCACGGTGCCGATCACCAGCGGGGCGGCGAAGGCGCCGAGGTTGATGCCCATGTAGAAGATCGTGAAGCCGCCGTCCCGGCGCGGGTCGTTCTTGTCCGGGTAGAGGTGGCCGACCATCGTCGAGATGTTGGCCTTGAGCAGGCCGGAGCCGAGGGCGATGAAGCCGAGGCCGACGAAGAAGGAGACCGAGGCCGGAACCGCCAGCAGGAAGTGGCCGATCATGATGACCACGCCGCCGACCATGACGGTCTTGCGCGCGCCCCAGAAGCGGTCGGAGATCCAGCCGCCGGGGAGGGCGAGCAGGTAGACCATCGCGTTGTAGACGCTGTAGATCGCGGCGCCGGTGGCGGCGTTCAAGTGCAGGCCGCCCTGGCTCGCCGGGGCGACCAGGTAGAGCACCAGCAGCGCGCGCATGCCGTAGAAGCTGAACCGCTCCCACATCTCGGTCATGAAGAGCGTCGAGAGTCCTCGGGGGTGACCGAAGAACGACTTCTTGCTCGGGACGTTCGCGGCGACGGCGGTGGCCTCGGCGACGACGTCGACAGGTATCGGCGGCATGGCTGTGTTCCTTGCAACGGGTGCTACGGGATTCGGACCACTGTAGGTCAGCGTTTGAGCGGGTCTGACCATGATCGGAGCTATTGATCTTTATGCCCGGTTCACGTATTTCCCGAAAGCTGCCATAGATTCCTCCGTCGATTCTCGGAGATGCCTATGAATCTTCCGGCGATTTACCCACTTGCCCGCTGATTCGATGGCTTCCGGAGGTCCTGCCTCCGGTTCCCCGCTGTGAGATGGTTCTCAGCGCACCTCGCCGAGGTACCGCCGGATCTTCCGCCGGTTCAGCAGGATCGCCACGCCGGCCAGCACCGCGAGTGCGATCTCCGCCGTGACGTACGGTCGGCTGTTGAGGTCCGCGCCGGCCGTCGTCGCGAGCGAGGTCGTGCAGTCGCCCGCCGTGACCGCGAGGAACCAGACGCCCATCATCTGGCTGCCGTACTTCTCCGGCGCCAGCTTCGTCGTGACCGAGAGGCCGACGGGGGAGAGGCAGAGCTCGCCGACGGTCTGGATCAGGTAGACGACGCAGAGCCAGAGCGGGGTGACCTTCGTGCCGCCGGAGGCCGCGGCCAGGGCGAGCAGGAAGACCGCGAAGGAGGCGCCGACCAGCATCAGGCCGATCGAGAACTTGGTCGCGGTCTCCGGCTCCTTGTTCCGGGCGGCGAGGCGCTGCCACATCACGGCGAAGACGGGAGCCAGCGCCATGATGTAGAGGGGGTTAAGCGACTGGAACCAGCTCGAGGGGAAGTGGATGCCGAGGAGGCTGTTGGCCGTGTTGTTCTGGGCGAAGATGTTGAGCGTCGAGCCACCCTGGTCGTAGATCATCCAGAACACGGCGGCAGCGACGAAGAACCAGATGTAGCCGGTCATTTTCGCGCTCTCCTCGGCGGAGAGGTCGCGGTCCCGCTTGATCCGGAGCAGCGTCCAGGCAGGGAAGAGCAGGCCGATGACGGTCAGCGGGATCGTCACCCAGTTCACCGTGTAGTGGCCGGTCCCGCCGACGACGGCGTAGAAGACGACGGCGACGGCCAGCCACGCCAGCCCCTTGCGCAGCACGCTGCGCCGCTGCTCGCGACTCAGGGGGGTAGGCACGGCGTCGCTGTGGTGGCTCAGCGTCCCCATCCCGAACAGGTAGATGATCAGGCCGATGCCCATGCCGACTCCGGCGAGGGCGAAGCCGAGGTGCCAGTTGACCCGCTGTCCCACGGTGCCGATCACCAGCGGGGCGGCGAAGGCGCCGAGGTTGATGCCCATGTAGAAGATGGTGAAGCCGCCGTCCCTGCGCGGGTCCTTGGGGCCGCTGTAGAGATGGCCGACCATCGTCGAGATGTTGGCCTTGAGCAGGCCCGAGCCGAGCGCGATGAGGACCAGGCCGATGAAGAAGGCGGACGGCGCGGGCGCCGCCAGGGTGAAGTGGCCGATCATGATGACGCAGCCGGCGACGGCCACCGTCTTCTTCGGGCCCCAGATCCGGTCCGCGACCCAGCCGCCGGGCAGGGTCAGCAGGTAGACCATGGACACGTAGACGCTGTAGATCGCCGTGGCCGTGCTCGTGGAGAAGCCGAGACCGCCTTCGGCGGGCGTGGCCGTGAGGTAGAGGACGAGCAGCGCGCGCATGCCGTAGTAGCTGAACCGCTCCCACATCTCCGTGGTGAAGAGCGTCGCCAGCCCCCAGGGCTGGCCGAAGAAGGTGCGGTCCGGTTTCGCCGAGAGGTCCCGAACCACGTCCTGAGTCATCGCCCGAGCCGCCTCTCCCCTTTATGTTCCATTTATGCCTTTTGCTGACGTTAGGGCAGTCGATCACGATCGGCCCGGAGGAACAGGCCGTCATGCTCCGTTCGATGGAAGCGGAACGGCGGCCGCTGGGCGGACTACGATCGAGCCATGACGCGTGTACTGCTCGCCGAGGACGACATCGCCATCTCCGAGCCGCTCGCTCGCGCGCTGCGCCGCGAGGGCTACGAGGTGATCGTCCGCGAGGACGGCCCCTCCGCGCTGGAGACCGCGAGCGCGGGCGGCAGCGTCGACCTGCTCGTGCTCGACCTCGGCCTCCCTGGCATGGACGGCCTGGAGGTCGCCCGCCGGCTCCGCGCCGAGGGCCACGGCTTCCCGGTGCTGGTGCTGACCGCGCGTGCCGACGAGGTCGACACCGTCGTCGGCCTCGACGCGGGCGCGGACGACTACGTCACCAAGCCCTTCCGCCTGGCCGAGCTCCTGGCCCGCGTCCGCGCACTGCTGCGCCGCGGCACCGGCGACCTGACGACGGGCGCGCACGGCGTCAAGATCGACGTCGACTCCCACCGCGCCTGGCTCGGCGACGAGGAGATGCAGCTCTCCGCCAAGGAGTTCGAGCTGCTCCGCGTCCTCGTCCGCGACGCCGGACGCGTCGTGACCCGCGAGCAGATCATGCGCGAGGTCTGGGACACCACGTGGTGGACCTCGACCAAGACGCTGGACATGCACATCTCCTGGCTCCGCAAGAAGCTCGGCGACGACGCGGCCAGCCCCCGCTACATCACCACGGTGCGCGGCGTCGGCTTCCGCTTCGAAAAGGGCTGACGCCAGGGGCACGGAGCGGGCACCAGGCCCCTCGGTAGCTTGCGCGCTTGCCAACTCCGCGTCACCAGACCGCGACTGCGGATCGAGGAGCATAGCGCCCTCGGCGCGACCGGGCGGAAGCGCGGGCGCTGGCCAGTCAAAACGGGCAACATGAACAAGCCATACCGGTAACGCATTCCGGTGGCCTGCGTGCGTGTTCGGTTGGCCTGCTTTGCGGCGGCGATACCGGGCGTGGGTGTCGGTCTGCGGGCAGTCCTGCGGGCACGTGCCCCCTCAACTGGGCCCCGCCGTGCAGGGCGGGAGCGGAAGGATCCCCTGCGTCGGATGACGGCGACACCGTGATCCGTGGGTGGCGAGGGGGCTTGGCGGACAGCGTAGGGCGGGATGCGGGCGCGGCGGCAGGGGTGGGGGCCCCCGGTACGCTGGCCTGCAGCGAGGGTCGGAGAGGGTGAGGGCGTTGATGCGGGCAGGGCTGGTTCGGTGAGGCGGAGGCTGCTGAACTCCACGCTGGCTGTGGTGCTGGTGACCGTCGCCCTGTTCAGCGTGCCGCTGGCGCTGGTCGAGAAGCGCAGCATCGAGGGCGCGGCGCAGGACTCGGTGAAGACCGAAGCAGTGCACCTGCTCGGTGTGGTCGAGAACCGCTACGCGGCCAAGGAGCCGATCGACCCCTCGGCGCTGACCGGTCTGAACGACAAGGGTTCCCAGCGCTACGCCACCGTCCAGATCCCCGGCCGGGAGACGATCAAGCTCGGGAGTCCGCCCACGGGCGACAACCCGGTGACCGCGACCGAGACCGGCGCGCACGGCGAGACGGTCGTCGTCCAGGAGTCCCGTGAGCCGGTCGACTCGTCCGTGCTGCGGATGCTGCTGCTGCTCGCCGGTGTGGCCGCGCTGACCGTCGCGGCGGCGATGGCGCTCGCGATCTGGCAGGCCAAGCGGATCACTCGCCCGTTGCTCGAACTCGCGGAGACCGCGGAGCGCCTCGGCTCCGGCGACCCGCGACCGCGACAGCGCCGCTACGGCATGGCCGAGCTGGACCGCGTCGCCGAGGTGCTCGACCAGAGCGCGGAGCGGATCGGCCGGATGCTGACCGCGGAGCGCAGGCTCGCCGCCGACGCCTCGCACCAGCTGCGGACGCCGCTGACCGCGCTGTCGATGCGGTTGGAGGAGATCGTAGAGACGGACGACTTCGGCACGGTGAAGGAGGAGGCCGCGATCGCCCTGGGCCAGGTGGAACGCCTGACGGACGTGGTCCAGCGGCTGCTCACCAACAGCAGGGAGTCGCGGAACACGTCGGCTGTCGCCTTCGACATCGACGAGGTCATCAAGCAGCAGGCGGAGGAGTGGCGCCCGGCGCTGCGGCGCTACGGGCGCAAGCTCTACCTGGAGGGCCCGCCCGGACTGTGGGCGGTGGGCACGCCCGGCGCGGTGGCCCAGGTGATCGCGGCGCTGATCGAGAACTCGCTCATGCACGGTGACGGGTCCGTCACGCTGCGGACCCGGGTGCGGGACACGAAGGTCGTCATCGAGGTCCAGGACGAGGGCGCCGGCGTACCCGACGAGCTGGGCGCGCGGGTCTTCGAGCGGGCGGTCAGCGGCCACAACTCGACTGGCATCGGCCTCGCCGTCGCCCGCGACCTCGCGGAGGCGGACGGCGGGCGTCTGGAGCTGCTCTCGCAGCGACCCCCGGTCTTCGCGCTGTTCCTCACCGGTTACCACGAAGAGTGACTTGCAGCACGTCAGGGGCGCGAGGAACTGCGCGAGAAACCACCCTGTGCGGATGGCCCTGCGCGTTGAGGACCATCCGCATGCCGGTGGCTTGTCGCGCAGTTCCCCGCGCCCCTGGGAGGTTGCAACTGGCCCTCCGTCGTGACGTGTCGCGCCCACGCGGCGGAGCCGCATATCGGCAGAGCCTCGCGCCCCTGAGGCAGTGCAACTACCTCGCTTGCGGAAGGCTCAGCGGGCGCTGCGGGAAGCAGCCGCGCGCTTGACGTGCTCGGCGGCGAGGATCTGCTCAGCCGCCTCCACCGCCTCCTCGACCTGGGGCACGGCCTTGAAGACCCACGTGCGGTAAGCCCAGAAGCGGAAGAGCGTGGCCACGCCGATGCCCACCACCGTGCAGATCATGTTCTCCAGCTTGGTGTGGAAGCCCAGACCGTAGGTCAGCGCGAACAGCACACCGTTCTGGATCACCAGACCGACCCCGCTGAAGATCAGGAACAGGGTGATCTCCCGCGACCTGGTCTTCTTGTCAGCGTCCCGGTACACCCAGTAGCGGTAGCCCACGTAGTTCGTCGCGATAGCGATCAGGGTCGCGACGATGTTCGCGCGCACCGGCTGCATGAAGTCCAGCAGCACCGCGAGCGCGACCAGCTGGATCACGAGGCCCGATATCCCGACGATGCCGAACTTCGCCACCTCGTTGGCAAGGCGGCGCAGAGCACTCGGCGTACGTCCACCGCTGAGGGGGGTTACGGTCATGGCTGCTGGTTTCCGTCTCTACTCGGCGCGGAGAACCGCGCACGATGCCTGGGTGCCCTACACGACGATAGACGGCGCGCCGGTGTGACAAATACTTCTCCTGTTAAATCCTCATGGAACTTTGCCCCACCTGCACCTGCTGCGACGTGGGCGGATCCGGGCATTCCGGGTACCGATATCCTTGCGGTGTGACTTTTCCCGTGGTTGGCATGATCGGTGGCGGGCAGCTGGCCCGGATGGCGCACGACTCGGCGATCCCGCTGGGCGTGCGGTTCAAGCTGCTGGCGGACACGCCGCAGGACTCGGCGTCCCTGGTGGTGGGCGACGTCGTCCTCGGCGACTACCGCGACCTCGACACGCTGCGCCGCTTCGCGGCCGGGTGCGACGTGATCACGTTCGACCACGAGCACGTGCCGACCGAGCACCTGCGCACCCTCCAGGCCGAGGGCGTCGTCATCAGGCCGGGGCCCGACGCGTTGGTGTTCGCGCAGGACAAGGGCCTGATGCGGGCCAAGCTGGACGCCATCGGGGCCCCCTGCCCGCGCCACCGGCTCGTCGCCGACCCGGCCGACGTGACGAAATTCGCCCAAGAGGGTGACGGGTATCCCGTCGTGCTGAAGACCACCCGTGGGGGTTACGACGGCAAGGGTGTCTGGGTTGTCGCCGACGAGGCGGAGGCCGCAGAGCCGTTCCGCGCCGGCGTGCCCGTGCTCGCCGAGGAGAAGGTCGACTTCGTCCGCGAGCTCGCCGCCGACGTCGTGCGCTCCCCGCACGGGCAGGCCGTGGCGTACCCGGTCGTCGAGTCGGTCCAGGTGAACGGCATCTGCCACGAGGTCGTCGCCCCCGCCCCCGAGCTGCCGGACTCCCTCGCCGCCCAGGCTCAGGCGCTCGCGCTGCGGATCGCCGGGGAGCTGGACATCACCGGCCACCTCGCGGTCGAGCTCTTCGAGACGCGCGACGGCCGGGTGCTGGTCAACGAGCTGGCCATGCGTCCGCACAACTCCGGGCACTGGAGCATCGACGGCGCGGTCACCTCGCAGTTCGAGAACCACGTCCGCGCCGTGCTCGACCTGCCGCTCGGCGACCCGCGTCCGCGTCAGCCGTGGACGGTCATGGTGAACGTGCTCGGCGGGGACTACCCGGACATGTACAGCGCGTACCTGCACTGCATGGCGCGCGATCCCGGGCTGCGCATCCACATGTACGGCAAGGACGTGAAGCCCGGCCGTAAGGTGGGCCACGTCACAGTGTTCGGCGACGACCTGGACGACGTGCGCGAGCGCGCCCGTCACGCCGCCGCCTACATCCGAGGGGACATCACAGAATGACCGAGAACGGGCGTCCGCTCGTCGGCATCGTCATGGGTTCGGACTCCGACTGGCCGGTCATGGAGGCCGCCTCGCAGGCGCTGGAGGAGTTCGAGGTCCCCTTCGAGGTTGACGTGGTCTCCGCGCACCGGATGCCGCGCGAGATGATCTCCTACGGCGAGCAGGCCGCGGGCCGCGGCCTCAAGGCGGTCATCGCGGGCGCGGGCGGCGCGGCGCACCTGCCGGGCATGCTGGCCTCGGTCACCACGCTGCCGGTCATCGGCGTGCCGGTGCCGCTGAAGTACCTGGACGGGATGGACTCGCTGCTGTCCATCGTGCAGATGCCGGCCGGGGTGCCGGTGGCCACGGTCTCCATCGGCGGCGCCCGCAACGCGGGCCTGCTGGCGGTCCGGCTGCTGGCGGCGTTCGACGCAGACCTGGCGCAGAAGATGGCGGACTTCCAGCAGGAGCTGAACGAGCAGGCCGCGGAGAAGGGCCGCAAGCTGCGGTCCAAGGTCGCGGGCGGCGGCGCCAGCTTCGGCTTCGGGGGCTGAGCGTGGTGGCGGACGCCGAACTGCTGGCGGAAGCGCGTGATCTGCTGGCCGAGTACCCGATCGTGGACGGGCACAACGACCTGCCGTGGAAGCTGCGCGAGCAGGTCGGCTACGACCTGACGCGACGTGACATCGCCACGGACCAGCGCGCCCACCTGCACACCGACCTCGCCCGGCTGCGCGCGGGCGGCGTCGGCGCGCAGTTCTGGTCGGTCTACGTGCCGTCGAGCCTCGGCGGGGACAACGCGGTCAGCGCGACGCTGGAGCAGATCGACTGCGTGTACGCGCTGGTCGCCCGCTACCCCGACCGGCTGCGGCTCGCGCTGAGCGCGGACGACATGGAGCAGGCGCGGGCCCGGGGCCGGATCGCCTCGCTGCTGGGCGCGGAGGGCGGCCACTCGATCAACGACTCGCTGGCGACGCTGCGGGTGCTGTACACGCTGGGCGTGCGCTATCTGACGCTCACGCACAACGACAACACCGCCTGGGCGGACTCCGCGACGGACGAGCCGAAGGCCGGCGGCCTGACCCGCTTCGGCGAGGAGGTCGTCCGCGAGATGAACCGCCTCGGCATGCTGGTCGACCTCTCGCACGTGTCCGCCGACACGATGCGGGCGGCGCTGCGGGTGACGCGGGCGCCGGTGATCTTCTCGCACTCCTCCGCGCGTGCGGTCTGCGACCACCCGCGTAACATCCCGGACGACGTGCTGGCGCAGCTGCAGGCCAACGGCGGTGTGGCGATGGCGACGTTCGTGCCGAAGTTCGTGCTGCCTGCGGCGGTGTCGTGGACGGAGGACGCGGACGCGAACATGGTCGAGCACGGCTTCCATCCGCTGGACCTCTCTCCGGCGGGGCTGGCGGTCCAGGCCGCGTTCGAGGCGGCGAATCCCCGCCCGGTGGCGACGGAGGCGACGGTGGCCGACCACCTCGACCACTTGCGTGAGGTGGCCGGCGTCAACCACATCGGTGTGGGCGGCGACTACGACGGCACGGCGTTCACCCCGCAGGGACTGGACGACGTGGCGGGCTACCCGAACCTGATCGCCGAACTGCTGAGGCGCGGGTGGTCCCGCGCGGACCTCGCGAAGCTGACCTGGGGCAACGCGGTCCGCGTCCTCCGCGACGCCGAGCTGGTCGCCCGCGACCTGCGCGGGCAGGCGCCGTCGATCGCGACGATCGACGGCCTGGACGGCTAGCTTTTCCCTCAGGGGCGCGGGGAACTGCGCGAGCAACCACCCTGTGCGGATGGCCCTGCTCCTTGAGGACCATCCGCATGCCGGTGGCTTGTCGCGCAGTTCCTCGCGCCCCTGAGGTGGTGCAACGTGCCCTTCGCGTCCGCGGCTGAATCTTGCGGTTAGCATTCCTGGTGACAACGCCGTTGACAGGGGGATACCGCGTGGTAAACGACATCGACGTCCTCTTCGTGGGCGGTCCCGTCCTCACCATGGACGCCGCCCGGACCAGGGCGACCGCCGTCGCGGTCAGTGGGCAGCGGATTCTCGCCGTCGGGCACGACGACCTGCGGGAGCTCGCGGGGCCTGGGACCGAGATCGTCGACCTGCGCGGACGCGCCCTGCTGCCCGGCTTTCAGGACGCTCACGTCCACGCCGTGTACGCAGGCGTCGAGATGGGCGAGTGCGACCTCTCCGGGGCCACCGACCTCGGCGAGTACCGGCGTCGCATCGCCGAGTACGCCGCCGCGCAGCCGACCCGGCCGTGGATCACCGGCGCGGGCTGGGCCATGGAGGCTTTCGAGGGCGGGTTGCCCAGCCGGGCCCAGCTCGACGAGATCGTGCCGGACCGCCCGGTCTTCCTGCTCAACCGCGACCACCACGGCGCCTGGGCCAACACCCGCGCCCTGGAGATGGCCGGCCTCACCGCAGACACGCCGGACCCGGCCGACGGCCGGATCGAGCGGGAGCCCGACGGCACGCCCGGCGGCATGCTGCAGGAGGGCGCGACGGTTCTGGTCGCCCGTCTGGTGCCGAAGGCGACGGTCGAGGACCGCGTCAAGGGGCTGCTCCGCGCGCAGGCGCACCTGCACTCGCTCGGGATCACCGCCTGGCAGGACGCCATCCTCGGCGTCTTCAACGGCCAGCCCGACGTCTCCGACGCCTACCTCGCCGCCGCGGCCGACGGTCGGCTGACCGCGCGCGTCAACGGCGCGCTGTGGTGGGACCGCGAGCGCGGGGCCGAGCAGATCCCCGAACTGGTCGCCAGACGCGACAAGCTGACGGTGGGTCGGTTCCGGGCCGGTTCGGTCAAGATCATGCAGGACGGCATCGTCGAGAACTTCACCGGGGCGATGACCGTCCCCTACAAGGACGCCTGCGGCTGCGCGACCGGCAACGCCGGCCTGAGCTTCGTGGACCCGGTCGCGCTGCGTTCGCACGTCACCGAGCTGGACGCGCTGGGCTTCCAGGTGCACTTCCACGCCCTCGGCGACCGCGCGGTGCGCGAGGCGCTGGACGCGGTCGAGGCCGCCGTCGTGGCCAATGGCCGCCGCGACAACCGGCACCATCTCGCCCACCTGCAGGTCGTCCACCCCGAGGACGTCCCGCGCTTCGCGCGGCTGGGGGCGGTCGCGAACCTGCAGCCGCTGTGGGCGGCGCACGAGCCGCAGCTCGACGCGCTCTGCATCCCCTTCCTCGGTGGCGAGTTGGCCTCCTGGCAGTACCCCTTCGGCGACCTGCTGCGGGCAGGCGCGACGCTGGCCGCGGGCAGCGACTGGCCGGTGTCCACGCCGAACCCGTGGGAGGGCATCCACGTCGCGGTCAACCGCGTCAACCACGGCGACGACCGCGAGGTCTTCCTCCCTGAGCAGCGCCTGGACCTGACGACGGCGATCGCCGCCTACACGGCGGGCAGCGCCCACGTGAACCACCTCGACGACGCCGGCGTCATCCGCCCCGGCGCCCTCGCCGACCTGACGGTCCTGGACCGCGACCCCTTCGCGGGGCCGCAGGAGGAGATCGGCGCGACCCGCGTCGAGCAGACCTTCGTCGGCGGCGAGCGGGTCTTCGCGCTCGGCGGGTAGCAGTCGCCGCTACGCGGGTGCGTCCGTCGGCTCGGCGTGCAGCAGTCTGGCGGCGGAGACGTCCTCATGGGCCAGCCGCCGCAGCGACAGCAGCACCGGTTCGTAGAGGAGGGTGTAGGCGATCATCGCCTCGATGGCCTCCTCCATGACCGGGAACTCCTCGATCACCTGGTACTCCGCCTCGGCGATCGGCTGCAGCGCCTCGGCGTAGTGCCGCAGCACGTCCGTGCTGCTGCGATAGCCCAGCGCGCGCAGCGTGCTGATGGCCTGGGTCAGCGTGTCCACAGCGGGGGCGGCGTCGTGGATCCGCCAGCCCAGCTCGCGCTGCAGCAGCTGGAGGACCTCCCCGCGCAGCGCGTTCCAGGCGTCTCGTTCAGGGGCGTCCTCCGCCGGGGGCGTGACGTGCGGGGGGAGCATGTACTGGGCGACGCCGAGGCGTTCGTGCCGCCCGAAGGCCGGGTCCTCGGCGACGGCGAGCACGTCGCGCGCCTGGGCGACGGACATGCCGCCGACGGTCAGCATCGCCCGGACCAGGCGCAGCCTGCGCAGATGCTCCTCGTCGTACTCGGCCTTGCGGGCGCTCACCGGGGTGCCGGGCGACAGCAGGCCCTCGCGCAGGTAGTACTTGACGCTGGCGACGGAGACTCCGCTGCGTTCGCTCAACTCCGAGAGCTGCAAGGGAGAATCTCCGTTCTGACGGCTCGACAGATGCTATGGATAGTGCCACTATCCATCTATGGATGGAATCGACAGGACCAACGGTATACGTCTGCTCGCCCGTCTTGAATGGACCCGTCCGGGCCCCCGCACCGCCGAGTACGGGCCCGGACCGATGCGCGGCCGGTTCACTGCCGAGAACGGCGAGCCGGTGGCGATCCTGCTGATCGGACTGCGGGTCAACCGCTGGCGCGCGGTCCGCTCCTGGCTCCCGGTCGCGATGGCGATGCCGCGCATGCTGCGCGAACTCGCCGCCGACGCGGACAGCGGGCTGCTGGGCTACCGCATGCTCCTGGGCCCTGCCCCCGGGCAGGCGACCGTCATCCAGTACTGGCGTCGCGCCGGCGACATCCGCGCCTTCGCCCACGCCCCCGACCGTGGCCACCGCCCCGCCCAGGACGCCTTCTGGAAGCGCTACTTCAAGAGCAACGGCGCCATCGGCATCTGGCACGAGATGCTCTCGATCCGCGCGGGGGCCTACCAGTGCCTCTACGGGGACATGCCCCCGATGGGTCTCGGCGCCATCATGGGCCTCGATCCGGCCGTCGCCACGCCCGACGGCCACGGCTACGAGCGCGGCGAGGACCCGCTCTTCGCCGCGACCACCGAGGCGGAGGCCGATGCCGCCCTGGAGGAGGCGTTCAGTCGCCGAGACGCGGGATCTCGATAGCCGGGCACCGGTCCATCACCATCGCGAGGCCCGCCTCGCGGGTGCGCGCGTAGGCCTCGACGTCGATGACGTCGAGCTGGAACCAGACGGCCTTCGCGCCGATCGCGACGGCGTCGTCCGCGACGGCTCCGGCCAGGTCGCTGTTGACGAACACGTCCACCACGTCCACCGGGAACGGCACCTCGGCGAGGCTCGCATAGCCCTGCTCGCCGTGGACGGTCTCGGCCTTCGGGTGGACGGGGACGATGCGCTTGCCGTAGCGCTGGAGGACCCGGGCCACGCCGTAGGCGGCGCGGTGCTCGTTGGAGGAGAGCCCGACGATCGCCCAGGTGTCACCGGACTCCGTGAGGATCTTCCGTACCGTCTCGCCGTCGCCGTACACGCGTCGCCTCCGCCTCCTGGTCAACCGCTGTAACCGCTTCCGCCACGGACAACCAGGGTCCGCCGCCGGTCATTCCCCCGGGCGTCCCAGCGCGCGGTACGTCCAGCCCGCGGCGCGCCAGCGCTGGGGGTCGAGGACGTTGCGGCCGTCGAGGATGCGGCGTTCGGCGACGATCGAGGAGAGGGCGGCCGGGTCGAGGTCGCGGAACTCCTGCCACTCCGTCAGGTGGAGGACGACGTGGGCGCCCGCCGCCGCTTCGAGCGCGGTCGGGGCGAAGGAGAGGCCGGGGAAGAGCTTGCGGGCGTTGTCCATCGCCTTCGGGTCGTAGACGGTGACCTGGCCGCCCTGCAGCTGGATCTGCGCGGCGACGTTGAGCGCGGGGGAGTCGCGGACGTCGTCCGAGTTGGGCTTGAAGGCGGCGCCGAGGACGGCGATGCGGCGGCCGAGGAAGCCGCCGCCGCACTGCTCGCGGGCCAGCTCGACCATGCGCGAGCGGCGGCGCATGTTGATCGAGTCGACCTCGCGGAGGAAGGTCAGCGCCTGGTCCGCGCCCAGCTCGCCCGCGCGGGCCATGAAGGCCCGGATGTCCTTGGGCAGGCAGCCGCCGCCGAAGCCCAGCCCGGCGTTCAGGAACTTGCCGCCGATGCGCTCGTCGAACGCGAGCGCCGCCGAGAGCTGGACCACGTCCGCGCCAGAGGCCTCGCAGACCTCGGCCATCGCGTTGATGAAGGAGATCTTGGTCGCCAGGAAGGAGTTCGCCGCCGTCTTCACCAGCTCGGCGGTGGCGAAGTCGGTCACCACGAAGGGCACCCCGGCCTCGGTCAGCGGTGCGTAGACCTCGCGCAGCACCGCCTCCGCGAGCTCGCTGCGGACGCCGACGACCAGACGGTCCGGGTGCAGGGTGTCCTGCACCGCGTAGCCCTCGCGCAGGAACTCCGGGTTCCAGGCCAGCTCGACCGAGGCGGGCGCGACCCCGGCCAGCCGTTCGGCCAGCCGGGCCGCGCTGCCGACCGGGACGGTCGACTTGCCGACGACGACCGCGTTCTCGCGCAGGTGCGGGGCGAGGGAGTCGAAGGCCGACTCCACGTACGACATGTCGCAGGCGAACTCGCCCTTGCGCTGCGGGGTGTTGGTGCAGACGAAGTGCACGTCACCGAAGCCGCCGACCTCGGCCCAGTCGGTGGTGAAACGGAGCCGGCCGGAGGAGACGTGGCGCTCCAGCAGCTCGTCGAGGCCGGGTTCGTACATCGGGGACCGGCCCTGGGAGAGGGTGGCGATCTTCTCCGGGTCGATGTCCAGGCCCAGCACCTCGTAGCCGAGCTCGGCCATGCAGGCTGCGTGGGTCGCGCCCAGGTATCCGGTTCCGATGACGGTGATCCTCATGGCTCCGGAGCCTACCCGGTCGGTGCTCCCGCCCGGTCGGGAGCGGAGGCGACGATTTCGGTCGGGAGCGGCAGGGCCGGGCGGCGGCCGAGCTGGTTGAAGAAGATGTTCAGGGTGATGGCCACCAGGCAGCCCGCGCTGATCCCGGAGTTCATCACCGTCTGCACCAGCTGCGGGAAGTGCGCGTAGAAGTTGGGCGCCGCGATCGGCAGTACGCCGAAGCCGAGCGCCACCGCGACCGTCAGCAGGTTGCCGTTCTCGTCCAGCCGCGCCGCGGTCAGCGTCCGGATGCCGCTCGCGGTGACCGTGCCGAAGAGCGCAAGACCGGCCCCGCCGAGCACGGGCTGCGGCACCACGCTGACCAGCGCGCCCGCCACGGGGAAGAGGCCGAGCAGGATCAGGATCACCCCGCTGGTCGCCACGACGAAGCGGCTGCGCACCTTGGTCAGCGCGATCAGGCCGATGTTCTGGGCGAAGGCGGTGGCGGCGAAGCCGTTGAAGAGGGCGGCCAGGACGGTGGCCGCGCCGTCGGCTCGCAGGCCGCCCTCGATGACGCGCTCGTCGGCGGGGCGTTCGACGATCTCGCCGAGGGCGAGCAGGTCGGCGGTGCTCTCGGTCATCGAGACCAGCATGACGATCAGCATCGAGATGACCGCACCGAGCTGGAAGGTGGGCGCCCCGAAGTGGAACGGCGAGGGCATCGAGAAGACCGGCACCTTGCTCAGCGCGCCGAAGTCGCTCTTGCCCAACGGGATCGCCAGCAGCGTTCCCGCGGCCAGGCCCAGCAGGATCGAGATGCTGCCGAGGAAGCCGCGCAGGAAGCGGTTGAGGATCAGGATGACCGCGAGCGTCACGCCGGCCAGGGCGATGTTGGAGGCCGAGCCGAAGTCGGCCGCGGTCGGGTTGCCGCCCTGCGCCCAGCCGGCCGCCACCGGAAAGAGGGAGAGACCGATCAGCGTGATGACGGTGCCGCTGACCACGGGTGGGAAGAAGCGGTTCAGCCGGCCGAACCACGGAGCGGCCAGGAACGCGGCCGCGCCGGCGATCAGCAGGGCGCCGTAGATGGCGGGCAGCGCCTGGCCCGGATGGGACTGCTTGACGATCGCGAGCATCGGCGCGACGCCGGCGAAGCTGATGCCGTTGACGAAGGGCAGCCGCGAACCGATCCGCCAGAAGCCGAGAGTCTGCAGCAGCGTCGCGATGCCGGAGGTGAGCAACGCCGCGCCGATGAGCAGGGTGAGTTCACTGCCGGTCAGGCCGACGGCGGTGCCGACGATCAGTGGCGGCGCGACGACGCCGGCGTACATCGCGGCGATGTGCTGGAGGCCGTAGGCGACGAGTTTCGGCGGCGGCAGCAGTTCGTCGACGGGGTGGGGGCTGGACTGGTTGTGGGACGCGGGCGAAGCAGGCACTCGGGACCTCCGGGGGTGGCCAGGGCGAGGCAGAATTCCGCGATGTGGTATCCGCATTTCGACTGAAGGAAAACGTAGGTCTGGCCAAGATCCGCGTCAACAGAATGTGTAAGGCTTTGGAGGAATCTCTAGGCCGTTCGGGGGCTCAGATCGTGTGGTTCGGTGAGCGCTCGACCCGCACATACTCCACGACGTTCAGCAGGACCAGCGCCGCGGCCAGCGCGCCGAGAGCGCCGAGGGCCGGGAGGCGGGAGCAGAGCGGCGCGATCAGCAGCACGACCGCCGCCGCGATGATCCTGGTCCAGGCCATGGCGCGGAACATGCGCCAGCGGGTGTAGCCGAAGGTCGCCAGGAACAGCGCGCAGCCGCCGAAGAGCAGGGCGAGCGCGCCGGTCGGCAGTCGCTCGCCGGGGTGCGTCGCAGCGGCCGAGACCCCGGCGGCGAAGGCGATCACGCCGCCCGTGAACGCCAGATGCCCGTACGAGAGCACCTGGCGCACGATGTCCGTGGGCGCCTGGGTGGTGGTCATCGCGTGCCGCATCGCGTCCGCCGCGTAGCCGTAGTAGACCCACCACAGGCCGCAGGCGGCGACGAACGCGACGGCCACCGCCAGTACCTCGTCCGCCCGCAGCGTCGGCCCGGCCGCGACCGGTCCGCCGATCGAGACGATCGCCTCGCCGAGCGCGATGAGCAGGAAGAGCGCGAAGCGCTCGGGCAGGTGGGTGGGGTGGAAGCGGATCGCCCGCAGCTGACGGCGGGCCAGCATCGGGGTGAGCAGGTCCAGCACGGCGGCGACGGCCCAGAGCAGGACCCTGAGGTGGCCGTCGTGGACCAGGCCGCCGACCAGCATCAGCGGGCCGGTGACCAGGGCGCCCACGCCCATCGGGCCGACCAGTACGCCTCGGCCGGCCGCTATCTGACCACCCAGCAGCCAGCGGGCGGCGAGGTAGGAGGCGCCGAGCAGCAGCCCGCGCGACCCGTACGCCTGCGGCAGTGCGAGCGCGAGGAAGAGCCCGCACAGTCCGACGGAGAAGATGCCGATCCGACCGCGCGGGTTGTCCATGTCGCGGGTGTTGGCCAGCACGCTGGTGCCGACCCAGCACCAGTAGACGGGGATGAAGACGATCAGCGCGCGGCCGACCCCGGCCCAGTCGTGGTCACCGTGCAGCAGGCCGGAGATCTGGGTGATGCACAGGACGAAGACGAGGTCGAAGAAGGCCTCCGCGTAGCTGACCCGCTTCTCCGCCGGCTCCTCCCGACCCTCGGCGTCCTCCTCTGCCAACCCCACCCCGTCCGTCATGTCGCCATGCTACGAGTGCGCCGCGCCACCTAGGTTGAGGGCGACGACGCCGGCGATGATCAGGGCGATGCCGACGGCCTTCCACAGGTTCACACCCTCACCGAGGAAGGCGAAGCCGATCGCGGCGACGACAGCCGTGCCGGCCCCCGACCAGATCGCGTAGGCGGTGCTCACCGGGATCTGCTTCAGCGCCTGGCTGAGCAGCGCGAAGGAGGCGACGTAGCCGACCACGACGACGACGCTCGGCAGCAGCCGGGTGAAGCCGTGGGTGTACTTGAGCGAGACCGTCGCGCAGATCTCCGAGCTGATGGCGAGGGCGAGAAAGAGAACAGGCATGATCGACGAGGCTACGCGGCGGCGGAGTCGAGCAGGCGCTGGAGCAGCGAGAGGTCCACGTCCAGGAGGCTGCGCACGACGGCGCGGCCGGGGCCGGGTGCGATCGGCGTCAGGGAGGGCACGGCGACGACCGCGACCCCGGCGGCCTCGGCGGAGGCGACGCCGGTCGGGGTGTCCTCGACGGCGACGCAGCCCTCCGGGGAGGCGCCGAGAGCGTGGACGGCGGCGAGGTACGGGTCGGGCGCGGGCTTGGTCTGCGGCGTCTCCCCTGCGGCGAAGGACGTCGCGAAGCGACGCCGGCCGAGCGCGTCGAGCACGAGGTCGACGACGTGGCGCGGCGACGCGGAGACGAGCGCGGTGCGGATCCCCGCGTCGGCGAGGCCGTCGAGCAGCTCGAGCGCGCCGGGCAGCGGGACGACCTGCTGTGACACCAACTCGACGAATCGGTGGTCGAGAGCGGCGGCGATGGACGCCTCCGACTTCGCGCCGTCCGAGATGCCGTGGAGGTGGGCTGCGGTGTGCTCGACGGCGCGGCCGAGGACGTCGGGGACGTCGGCGTCGCTGAGCGTGAGACCCAGCTGCCGTGCCTCCTCTTCAGCCGCTTGCCACCACAGCCCTTCGGTGTCGACCAGGGTGCCGTCCATGTCGAAGAGGACTGCCTGCAGGGTGGTGCGGCTGGGCACGAAGCTCGCCTTTCGTTGAAGTGAATGGGTCGGTTGCAATCTTCGGGGGCGCGAGGTTCTGCTGTGCGCTGCCGCGTGCAGTTGCACCTCGGGGGCGCGAGGAGCTGCGCGAGCAACCACCCTGTGCGGATGGCCCTGCTCGTTCGGCGGCTCCCCACCCCGGGTGGCTTGTCGCGCAGTTCCTCGCGCCCCCGAATAGTGCAGCCTTGTCGCGCCCACGCGCCGGAGGGGCAAATCGGCAGAGCCTCGCGCCCCTGAAGAGATAGTGCAACTAGCTCTTGGTGCGGGAGTCCACGAGGACCGCGCGTTCGGGGAGGGACACGGTGACGCCCGTGCCCGCGGGGAGCACCGCCGCGTCGTGGGTGGAGAGGTCGGCCTTGAGGATGGAGCCGTCAGGGAGTTGGACCGCGAGGCGGGTGACCGCGCCGAGGAAGGTCGTGCCGGCGACCAACGCGCCCTGGCCGCCGCCCGCCGTGACGTTCACGTTCTCCGGGCGGACCAGCACGTCCGCGTCGCCCCGGACCGTCGTCGTCCCGTCGATCGGCAGGCGCTGGCCGAGGACCTCGACCACGTCGCCCGCCGCGGCGACCGCGCCGGGGATCCGGTTCATCGTGCCGACGAACTCCGCCACGAACGCCGTCGTCGGGCGCGCGTAGAGCTCCGCCGGGGTGTCGCACTGCTCAAGGCGGCCCGCGTGCATGACCGCGACGCGGTCCGCCATCGACAGCGCCTCCTCCTGGTCGTGCGTGACGAAGAGCGTGGTGATGCCCAGCTCCTGCTGGAGCCTGCGGATCTCCTCGCGCAGGTTGAGTCGGACCTTCGCGTCCAGCGCGGACAGCGGCTCGTCCAGCAGCAGCACCCGCGGCTGCAGGGCCAGCGCGCGCGCCAGCGCGATCCGCTGCTGCTGGCCGCCGGAGAGCTGGTGGGGGTAGCGGTCGCCGTGGGTCGGCAGACCCACCAGCTCCAGCAGCTCGTCCGCGCGGCGGCGGCGCTCCGCGGCCGGCGTCTTCCGCATCTTCATGCCGAAGGCGACGTTGTCGCGGGCGTTCAGGTGCGGGAAGAGGCTGTAGGACTGGAACACCATGCCCGCGTCACGGCGATGCGCGGGAATGTGCGTGACGTCCTCGCCGTCGACCAGGACCTTGCCCGAGTCGGGGGTCTCGAAGCCGGCCAGCATCCGCAGCGCGGTGGTCTTGCCGCAGCCGGAGGGGCCGAGCAGGGCCAGCAGTTCGCCGGGGCGGACCGTCAGGTCGAGGCCGTCCAGGGCCGTGGTCGCGCCGAAGGCGCGGCGCAGGCCGACGAATTCCACGGTCGCGCCTGCGTTCGCGGCGGCCTTCTCCGGGGACCTGTCAGTGGCGGGTGCTGCAATGGCGACAGTGTCATTCGTCGGCCCCGCAGGGGAGGGCACGGCGGCGACGGACGTCGCGGGCGCGGGGTCGGTGGTCATGGACACTCCTGGAGCTCCTCGGAGGTGATGCTGTGAAGGTGGTTCGGTTGCCCGGTCAGCTGCCGGCCGGTGCGCCGCCGCGGCGTCCGCCTCCGGCGGAGAGCACGAGCAGCAGCAGCCAGGTGAGCAGCAGGCTGACAATGGAGACGGCCACGGTGACGGGTCCCTGTCCGGCGCTGTTCCCGTTGACGATCCAGACGGCGAAGGGCACGTACCCGAGGATCGAGGCCACGGTGAACTCGCCCAGCACCAGCGCCAGCGTGAGGAACGCCGTGTTCAGCAGCGCCGTGCGCATGTTGGGCAGGATGACGCTGACGATGGCCCGGCCCCGGCTCGCGCCGTTGTTCTGCGCGGCCTCCAGCAGGGTGCGCACGTCCAGCGCGCGCATACCGGCGTCGAGGGTGCGGAACGCCAGCGGCAGCGCCATCACCACGTAGGCCAGCAGCAGCACCACCGGGAAGTTCCCGTTCTGCGTGAGCAGGTAGGTCCGGTAGAAGGGGGTCGGCGCCAGGTTGTCGTTGCACCAGCGGAGCACCGTCGAGATGCCCGCCGTCAGCGCGATCGAGGGGACGACCAGCGGCAGCGTGCAGGTCAGCTCGACGACGGTGCGCAGCTTCGGGCCGCCCAGGCGGACCGCGACCACGGTCGGGATCAGCAGCAGGTAGACCAGCAGGATGGTCCCGGCGGCGAGCAGCAGCGAGAGCTGCAGCGCGGGCCACAGGCCCGACACCGTGAAGATCTGCCGGTACGCGTCCAGGCTGAAGCCGGAGGGCGAGTTGTCGACCGTGAACCAGAGCGTGCTGATCAGCGGGGTGACGAAGTACAGCCCGGAGATCAGCAGCACCGCGCTGCGGCCGAAGCGGATCCGGCCGAGCCTGGAGAGCACCCCGCGGCCGCGCGACGGACGGCCGCCCGCGTTCGGGTCCGTGGCGGCGAGCTCGGGGATCGGGGCGGACGCGGTCAGACCAGCCATCGGGCGCTCCGGCGTTGCAGGGGGAGGTAGACGACCATGACCAGCGTGGCGATCACCACCATGTCGAGGCTCATGGCCAGGGCCACGTTGGTGGCGTTCGGGTCGACGTTGCCGCTGAGCGCCGTGGCGATCTGCAGCGTGATCAGCGGGACGCTCGCGCCGACCATGGCCGCGGCCGTGGCGTAGGCGGCGAACGCGGTGCCGAAGAGCAGCACGAAGCCGCCCAGCAGCGAGGGGGCCAGCACCGGCAGGGCCACGTGACGCCAGTACTGCCAGGTGGTCGCGCCGTTGTTCTGCGCGGCCTCGCGCCACTGGCGGCGCAGGCCGTCCAGGGACGGGATGACGCTCAGCACCATCAGCGGGATCAGGAAGTACAGGTAGACCAGGGTCAGGCCGTTGAAGGAGTAGAGACTCCAGCCGTGCTGGTCCAGGTGCAGCCGGGTGGTCAGCATCCCGGCGTTGCCGAGCGTGGTGATGAACGCGAAGGCCAGCGGCACGCCGCCGAAGTTGGCCAGCACGCCGGAGGCGCTGAGCACCGCCGTGCGCAGCAACGTGAAGCGGGAGGTGACCACGGCCTGTGCGAGCATCAGCCCGGCCACCACGCCGATCAGCGCGGAGAGCGCCGAGAGCTTGACGCTGCCGAGCAGGGAGTCGAGGTAGCCGCCGTGCAGTGAGGCGCTGATGTTGCCCATCGTGTACTGACTGGGCTGTCCGGGGTTGTACGTGGTGAAGGCGCCGAAGGCCATGGCGAGGGCGGGGACGCCGAACGCCAGGGCGACGAAGACCAGTAGCGGAGCAACGGCGAGCCGGCCCGCCGCCGCCTTGCGCAGGCGGCGGCGGGCGGGCGTCGCGCTCAGGGGAGCGGTGCTCACCCGGCGATGGCCTTGGTCCAGTTGGCGGCAACCGTCGCCTTGGCCTTGGTGATCTGGTCCTGGCTCGGGATCGGCGCGGTGCCGGTCACGGCCGGCAGCTTGGCGGCGAGGGCGGTGTCCAGGGTGCCGGCCGTCTTCAGCGAGTCCATCAGGACCGGGCGGGCGAAGCCGCCGAGGAAGCCGTTCTGGCCCTCGGTGGAGTACAGGTACTCCTCCCACAGGCGGGCGGCGGCCGGGTGCGGCGCCCACTTGTTGATGGCCTGGTTGTAGTAACCCGCGTACAGACCGTCCGTCGGGACGTTGACCTGCCAGTTGATGCCCTTGGACTGGAACTCGGTGGCGTAGCCGGCGTTCAGGTAGTCCCAGTCGATCGTGATCGGGGTCTCGCCGGACTCGACCGTGCTCTGCTTGGCCTTGACCGGGTTGAAGTTGCCGGCCTTCTTGAGCTTGCCGAAGAAGTCGATGCCGGGCTGGACGTTGTCCAGCGAGCCACCGTTGGCGAGCGCGGCCGCATAGACGGCGGAGAAGGCGGCGTTGGCCTGCGTCGGGTCGCCGTTGAGGGCGACCATGCCCTTGTAGTCGGGCTTGAGCAGGTCGGCGAAGCTCTTCGGACAGACCTTGACCTTGGTGGCGTTGCAGCCGATGGAGACGTAGCCGCCGTAGTCGTTGAACCAGGTGCCGTCGGTGGCCGCGCGGCCGGCCGGGATCTCGGCGAAGTTGGCGACCTTGTAGGACGCGAAGAGGCCCTGCTTCTGACCCTGGATCGCGAAGGCGCCGCCGACGTCGACGGCGTCGGGCGCGCGGTCCTGGTTCTTCCGGGTCGTGATCGCGTTGATCTCGTCCTGGCTGGAGCCCTCGGGGTTCTCGTCGTTGATCTTGATCCCGTACTTGGCGGTGAAGCCGTCCATCAGCTTGCCGTAGTTGGCCCAGTCCTTGGGGAGGGTGATCACGTTGAGCGTGCCCTCCTTCTTCGCCGCCGCGACGAGCGCGTCCATGCCACCGAAGTCGGCGACGGAGGTGGCGGAGGAGGCCTTGGCCGCGTCATTGGAGCCGGGGGCGTTGCCCTTGACAGAGGCAGCGGAACCACAGGCGGTGAGCGCGAGAGCGGAGGCGACCAGTACGCCGGTGAGAGCGGCGGCCCGGGCAGGGGTGGAGGTCACGATGGTCTCCTGAGGAGGCGTCAGTTGCGAATCACTTGTCCGAACAAGTCGATGACAGTACGCCCGAGCATGGTGTCTGGACGGTTAACGGCGCGTCAACAGCCGTATGCGATTCGCTGTCGGATTTTCCGCAGCTGGAACGGCATTTCGCAGGTCGTGCACGTAACGGTACGATCACGCCGCCGCCGCGACGCACGCGGAACGGCATGTTCGGACCGAATGAGGAGCGCACTGTGGCCGCACGGCATGAGGAGATCGCCGAGGCGTTGCGCGAGGCCATCGACCGCGGCGAGTACCGGGTGGGCGGCCCCCTGCCCACGGAGACCGAGTTGTCCGCCCGCTACTCGGTCTCCCGCGGCACGGTCCGCCAGGCGGTCGCGGCGCTGACCGCCGAGGGCCGGATCGGCTCCCGCCAGGGCGCCCGCCGGGTCGTGCTCGGCAGCCGCCGCAGCCAGAGCTTCGCGGAGCTGCGCAGCTTCGCGCAGTGGGCGCGCGCGATGGGCCGCACGGCTACCGGGGAGGTGATCCAGCAGTTCCGCCGCGCGGCGACCGTCGAGGACGCCGAGCGACTGCTGGTCCAACCCGGCGAGGAGGTGCTGCAGGTCCTGCGGGTGCGGGGACTTGACGGCGAGTCAGTACTGTTGGAGCGCAACGTCTACGCGCAGTGGATGGCCGACGCGGTGGAGCGGCTGCCGGCCGACTGCGAGTCGGTGGTCCAGGCGCTCTACGACGACATCGGCATGATCTTCGCCTACGGCGAGCACGTCATCGACGCCGTCGCGGCGGGCGCGGAGGACGCCCGGCTGCTGGCCATCCGGCGCGGCAGCCCGCTGCTGCGGATCCGCCGGGTGACCACGACGCCGGCCGGGAGGCCCATTGAGTGGTCGGACGACCGCTACGTCTCCGGCACGGTCAGCTTCGCGGTGGCCAACTCCATCGGCTCCAACCCGCTGGCGCGGCAGGCCGGCCAGGCCTGACCGGGCGTGGTCGGGGAGAGGGCGGGCCGTGGGTTGTGGCTGTACCTACTGGTATGTACAGTCGTGGTCATGGACGCGAGCACCGCCGACCGCCTGATCGAGAGCACCCGCGAACTGCTGTGGGAACGCGGCTACACGGGAACCAGCCCCAAGGCCATCCAGCTGCGCGCCGGAGCCGGGCAGGGCAGCATGTACCACCACTTCTCCGGCAAGGCCGATCTCGCGCAGGCCGCGATCCGGCGTACGGCGGACGAGATGCGCGCCAAGGCCGAGGCGCAGTTCGCCGCGCCCGGTCCCGCGCTGGACCGCGTCACCGCGTACCTGCGGCGGGAGCGGGACGTGCTCAAGGGCTGCCCGATCGGCGGCCTCACCCAGGACCCGGAGATCATGGCCGACCCCGCCCTGCGCGAACCGGTCGAGCAGACCCTCGCCTGGCTCCGTGGCCGCCTCGCCGAGGTGCTGCAAGAGGGCCGTGCGGCAGGGGAGTTGAGCGAATCGCTGGAGCCGGGCGCCACGGCGGCGACGATCGTCGCCACGCTGCAGGGCGGCTACGTCCTGGCTCGGGCGGCCGGTTCGCCGGAGCCGTTCGACCGGGCGGTCGACGGCGTCCTCGGCCTGCTCGCCGCCCATTCCACGTCCGTTCAGAGCTGACCGGAAGGCCGTGCCCGCATGGAAGCAGCCCAGTACCAGATCACCCTGCCCGCCGACTACGACATGGAGATCATCCGCAAGCGGGTCGCCCTCGGCGGCCCGATCCTTGACGAGCGGGCCGGGCTCGGCCTGAAGGCCTGGATCATCCGCGAGCGCGGCGTCGCCGACTCGCCGGTCAACGAGTACGCGCCGTTCTACCTCTGGAACGACTCCGGCGCGATGGCCCAATTCCTGTTCGGCGGGGGCGGATTCCAGAACATCCTGCGCGACTTCGGCCGACCCTCCGTGCTCCGCTGGACCGGCCTCGCCTGCGTCGCGGGCTCCGCCCGCGACAGTGCCCCACGCGCGGCGACGCGCCGTCTCGGCATGATCCCGGTCGACGCGGACGCCGACGGGACGGGGATGGGGCTCGCCGCCCTGATCGACAAGGAGATCGAGCAGCTGCGCGCGCTGGCCGCCCTCCCGGGCGTGCACACCGCCGCGCTCGGTCTCGACCCGGACGCCTGGCGACTGGTGCGCTTCGTGCTGTGGCGCGGCATGGACGCGGCCGCGCAGGAGGAGCAGGCGACCGAGCGGTACGAGGTGCTGCACGTCTCGTCGCCCGGCCTCGAGGAGCTCCCGCAGGGGCGCAGCTGGGCGTAGGGGGGAAGGTGTGACGCGGGTCGCTGCCGGGCAGGTTCCCCAAAAAGGGTGCTTAGGCTAACCTAACTCGCCGCAACTACGCCTGCCGTCGAGAGGCCTCACCGCCATGTCCTCCTCCGAGATCGCGCTGCTCGGCGCCATCGCCGGGTTCACCATCTTCCTGGGCCTCCCGATCGGCCGCCTGCGCGCACCGCTGCCGCGCACCCGCGCGCTGTTGAACGCGGTGGCGATCGGGATCCTGGTCTTCCTGCTGTGGGACGTGCTCACGCACGCCTGGGAGCCGATCGACAGCGCGCTCTCGGGGCACCACTACGGGTCTGCGACGGGCAACGGGCTGGTCTTCGTGGGCTGTTTCGCGGTCGGGCTGATGGGCCTGGTCTACTTCGACCGGCTGATGGCCAGGAAGGCCGCGGCGGCGGGCGAGCTCGCGGGGGCGGGACGCTCGCGCTTCGACACGCTGGCGATGATGATCGCCATCGGCATCGGCCTGCACAATTTCGCCGAGGGCCTGGCGATCGGCAACAGCGCGGCGACGGGCCAGCTGCAGTTGGCGGTCCTGCTGATCATCGGCTTCGGCCTGCACAACGCGACCGAGGGCTTCGGCATCGTCGCTCCGCTGGCGGCCGAGGGCAGCCGGCCCTCGTGGGGCCGTCTCGCCGTGCTGGGCCTGATCGGCGGCGGCCCGACGTTCCTGGGCACGGTGGTGGGCCAGTCGGTCACGAACGACACGCTCTCGATCGGCTTCCTGACGCTGGCGGCGGGGTCGATCCTCTACGTCGTGATCGAGCTCCTGGCTGTCGCCCGCAAGGTCGCCATGAAGGAACTCGTCACCTGGGGCATCCTCGCCGGCGTGACGGCGGGCTTCCTGACCGACGCGGTCGTGACTGCGGCGGGGGCGTAGCCCCCCGCGCCCCCGAAGGTGCAAGCCTGCGTCAGTTGGAGAAGGTCGGCACCTTGGTGTCGTTCTTGAAGGCGTCGAAGACCTGCTGCGCCTCGCTCATGTTCCACTTCACGGCGACGCCGTCGGCCGGCGTCTGGTAGTTCGCCGTCGAGATCGGGACGGTCATCGTCTTGCCGCTACCGCTCTTCAGGCCCTTCATGGCGAAGAACATCGAGCTGAGGTCGGTCAGGCCGGTGCTGTCGTCGACGGAGAGCATCGACAGGCCGCTGTTGAGCGTCGGGTAGAGCGTGAAGGGGTTCAGCAGCGTGCCCATCGAGGTCGCCTTGTGGGCAAGCGCGTTGAGGAACTGCTGCTGGTGCTGCATCCGGGCGAGGTCCTGGGAGGCCTCCTGGTGCCGCTCGCGGACGAAGGCGAGCGCCTGGGTGCCGTTCAGGGTCTGGCAGCCGGCCTTCAGGTTCGCGCCGGAGGCCTTGTCGACGATCGCCTTGTCCAGGCACATGTCGACGCCGCCGAGGTCGTCCACCACGTTGACGAAGCCGGAGAAGCCGATCTCCGCGTAGTGGTCGATGTGGAGGCCGGTGTTGTACTCGATCGTCTTGACCAGCAGTGGTCCGTCGCCTTCGGCGAAGGCCGCGTTGATCTTGTGCTTGTTGGCCCGGTGCTGGACGCCCTTGCTGTCGGTCCAGGCCGGGATGGTGACGTAGGAGTCACGCGGGATGCTCATCAGCGTGTCGCCGTTGGCGCCGATGTGCAGCACCATCATCGAGTCGGTGCGCGCGCCCGTGTCCCAGCCGGTGTGCAGGCGCTGCTGGTCCGCCGTGGAGAGGCCCTGGCGGCTGTCGGAGCCGAGGATCAGCCAGTTCGTGCCCTTGCCGGCCGGTGGGCGGCCCGCGTAGTCGGCGAGCACGTTGGTGTGGTTCAGCTTGGAGCTGGCCCAGGCGTAGCTGCCGCCGCCCACGACGACCAGCCCGACGACCAGGACGGTCGCGGTCAGCCGCAGCTTGCGCTTGCGCGACCACTTGCCCTGACGGCCGACCGTGGGTGCGCCCGACGGCGTCGCGGCGGGCGTGCCGACCGAGGGCCCGCCGGGGACCGAGGCCGGCGCGGGCGCGGGGCTCGACGCGGCGCGGCCGGGACGCAGGCGCGGACGCGCACTCGCGCCGCCGCGCGGGTTGAGCTCGGGGGGCAGGGGAGGCTCGCCGCTCGGGGTGCCGCCCACGGGGGAGGTGTGGGTCTCCCAGTTGTGGAAGCCGCCGGGGTCGGACTGATCGCTCATGGAGCCGAGCATGCCGGATCCGGGTGGCCTGCGGTATGACGAAAGCCGCAAAAGGGAAAGCTGTAGCAATCCTGATGCGAACTGCCGACCTTCTCCATACGCGCGTTGGAAGCGGGCCGGGGGCCCGCTGTACCGTGGCCCCACTATGGACGCCACGCCCCACCCCGCCGTCTCCGTGATCATGCCGGTGCTCAACGAGTCCCGGCACCTGCGAACCGCCGTCGAGCGCATCCTCGAACAGGAGTACGCCGGCGACGTCGAGGTGGTGATCGCCCTCGGCCCCTCGACGGACAACACCGACGAGATCGCCGCGCACCTGGTCGAGGAGACCGCCGGCACCTCGCGTGAGGTGCACACCGTCCCCAACCCGACCGGTCGCACGCCCGCCGCGCTCAACGCGGCGATCAAGGGCTCGCGCTTCCCGATCGTCGTCCGGGTCGACGGCCACGGTCTGCTCACCCCCGGCTACATCGCCACCGCCGTCCGCCTGCTCGAGGAGAAGGGCGCGGCCAACGTCGGCGGCATCATGAACGCCGAGGGCGAGACCGAGTGGGAGAAAGCCGTCGCGGCGGCGATGACCTCGAAGATCGGCGTCGGCAACGCCGCCTTCCACACCGGCGGCGAGGCCGCCCCGGCGGACACCGTCTACCTGGGTGTCTTCAAGCGCGAGGTGCTGGAGCGGCAGGGCGGCTACAACGAGGAGTTCATCCGCGCCCAGGACTGGGAGCTGAACTACCGCATCCGCCAGGACGGCGGCCTGATCTGGTTCACCCCGGACCTCAAGGTCACCTACCGGCCGCGCCCGAGCGTCCGCGCGCTGGCCAAGCAGTACAAGGACTACGGCCGCTGGCGGCGCGTGGTCACCCGCTACCACCGCGGCTCGGTCAACCTGCGCTACCTCGCCCCGCCGGCTGCGCTGCTCGGCTGCGCGGTCGGCCTGGTGGCCGGCGTCGCGCTGACGCCGGCCGCTTTCCTGCTGCCCGGCGGCTACGCGGCGGCGATCCTCCTCGGCTCGGCCAAGGAGGGCCGCGGGCTCTCACCCGCGGCCCGCGCGCAGCTGCCGCTGGCGCTCGCGACCATGCACATGTCCTGGGGCTGGGGCTTCCTGACCAGCCCCAGGTCCCTTGCGAACAAGGTGATCGCGAGCACGGCGGGCGACGCGCGTCCGGAGTGACGCGCGGGCGGTGCCATTCGGCTCAGCCAGTGGCCTGCGGCACGTTGGGCGGGGTCGAGCCGACCCAGCTGTAGATGTAGTGCGTGTGGCTCGGCGAGAACGAGCTGTACGGCGCCGGGTTCACGTCCATGCACTGGCTCGTGTCCGCCGCGTTCTGCGCCTTGGCGTCGGTGGGTACCCCGCCGCCCTTCGGGGCGGCCGACGCGAACGTGTCGCCGGTCTTCCAGTCGGTCCCGATCTGCAGGGTCAGCTTCGTCGCCGAGGAGGAGCTCTTGAGCGCCGAGCCCGGCAGCCCCAGCGTCGAGGCCACGGCCTGCGCCTCCGCCTGCTGGCTGCTCGGGTAGACCAGCGTCGTCAGGCTGTAACTGACGGTGCGGGTGTCGCGGAGGGCGTGCGTGAAGCCCTTGCCGACCAGGAGCGCGGTCATCGCCCCGCCGCGGCCGTTGGTGCCACTGCCGTTCTGTACGTCGAGCTGGACGGTGGACTTGTCCACCGGCGCCGCGGGCGCCGGGGTCGCGGAGGGCGCGGGCGCGCTGCTCGCCTGCTTGTCGAGCGGAACGTCGTTGGCGATCGCGGCGAAGAGCGAGCTCGCCGAATCGCTCAGCAGGACCGGCTCGTTGTTCGGGGTGTTGGGATCGGTGCTGTAGTGGTTCGGCACGGTGACCGTGGTGATGCGGTCTGACGGGACCTTGTTCAGGTCCAGCGCCAGTGAGCTGAGCGCCTCGATGCTGCCGAGGTCCTTGTCGGCCGCGATCGATTTGGTGGCGGCCTGGGCCAGGGAGTTGATTTTGAACGGGTTCGCCAGCGTGTTCAGGCTCTTCATCTGACGGATCATCGAGTTGAGGTAGAGGTGCTGTGCCTTGGCGCGGCCGAGGTCGGACCCGTCCTCGAAGGCGTGGCGGGTGCGTAGCCACTCCAGTGCCTGTACGCCTGAAACGGAGTGCGTGCCGGCGGGCAGGACGAGGTGGGACCCGGGCGTGTGGACGACCCCGTTGGCGTCGGTTTGGACCTGGTAGTCCACCACGTTCTGTCGGGTGCACACCTGCACACCGCCGATGGCGTCGGCCATCTTCACCACGCCGGAGAAGTCGACCATCACCCAGTGGTCGATGTGAATGTGGGTCAGCGACTCCCAGGTGTCCACCACGCAGCCGGGCACGTTGTAGTTCAGGCTGTCGGTGATGATCTGGAAGTGCCGAGACGGGTGCGTCACCCCCTTGGCGTCCGTGCAGGCGGGTATGTCCACGCGGGTGTCCCGGGGAATACTCATCACGGAGGCGTTGGTGCGGTCCGCAGAGACGTGCAGCAGCATCTCGACGTCCGCGTGCGGCGGGCTTCCGTCGCAGGATCCGCCGAGGCTGCAGTCGGAGGAGCTGGCGCGGCCGTCAGAGCCGATGACGAGGATGTTCAGCGGGACGTGGCCGAACCTGTCGGGCTTGGGCGCGGCGACGTCCACCTTGCCGTTGCCCAGGGCTCCGGTCTTGAAATTCGCATCCAGGCTCTTGATGTAGAGATAGCCGATTCCTGCCGTGGTCAGCACGGCCGCAGTCGTGCCGATAGCCGTCCACTTCAGTATTCGTTTGGCCCGGCTTCCTTTCTTTCGCCGTGAGTGCTGCGCCTTTCTGGCTGCGGCGCGGCCGCCTGTTCGGGGCATTTGCCCCTCGGTGTCCGCTGTCGTGCCACCGGCGCGTTCATCCTCGTACATCAAGGGCGAGATCCCCCCTAGGCGGTGTCCGTGCGCAGCCCTGCCCCCGCGCGCTGCATCCGGAGACTTTAGCGATTTCTGTCCAACGATTCACAGGGCGAAGTCAAGGAGCAGGCAAGAGAAATCTCTAGTTCCGGTGCGCTCCGTCACACACCGTGCCTAGGGAATTCCGCTGGGTTCACCTGCCGTTTTCTCTCCCTGCGCAGCACGGACGCAGTGCTGTGCGGCGCGGTTCCTCAGCAGACGGAGAGAGTTTTCCCGATCCCGCGGAAGTCCGCGCCCAGGGTCAGCACCATCGGGTCGCGGGCGCCGCGCGCGGTGCCGTTGCCGTGCAGCGCGGAGGCGGGCAGACCCAGCGCGGCGACGAGCGTGCGCGCCTGGTCGGCGTGGTTAGGGGCGTAGCCGAGGGTCGTCGTCGGCTGCTTGTGCGCGGCCGGGCCGCCGTTGCTGGTGCGCAGGAACTTCTCGGTGTTCTGCATCCAGCTGAGCACCGACTCGGCCTGACCGAAGGTCCCGCTGCCGTTCAGTACGGTCACCCGGACGTCGATCGGCTTCGCCTTCGGCCCGGACGCGGCGAAGGCCGCGTCGGCGGGCTCCGCGGTGCAGCTGGGCGTGGGCGTGGCCGTGGCGGTGGGGGACGCCGATGCGGAGGCGCTCACAGGCGGCGCCTCATGTGTGGCCGCGCTGGGACTGCCGCCCTGAAGCAGCAGGAAGCCGCCGAGGCCGCTCAGCGCCAGGAACCCGGCCGCGCCCGCCAGCCACGGCCCGCTGCGCGCGCCACCGCGGGCCGCGCGTCGGTTGCCCTTCGAACCCTGGGAGTCTGCCCGTCGACTGTTCCTGCCGCGCGTGCCCACGTCCCGCTCCGTTCCTGCCGACCTAGGACCGATCGGTCTTGCGGGCGTCAGCGTATCGGGACCGGCTCAGGGCGTGGCGCAGATGTCCTGCGAGCCGGTGCGCCCGGTGAAGGTGGGCGCGGGCGAAGGAACGGTCGTCCCGGCGCTGAGCAGCCGGGCCAGCTGCGCGGACGCGGCGCCCACCGTGGTGCCCGCAGCGGCGGGGTTCGCCGACGCGGACCCGCTCGGGACCGGCGGGGTGACCGCGATCTGCTCGTCGTCGCGCAGTTGCCGGAACAGCTCGTTCGCCTGCGGCTGCTTGAGCTGGTCGCGGTTGTTGTCGTACGCGTAGGGCTCGCGGGGGGCGGTGAGGAACTCGACCTGACCGGCCGACGTCTGCGAGAGGCTCGACGCGAGGTCGTAGAGCTTGTTGAGCGTGTTCAGCCCGGGGTCGACGGTCAGTGACGAGGTCGCCGCGTCCAGCAAGGGGTAGAGCCGGGTCGGGTTGAACAGGACCCCCGAGCTCTCGACCTTCTGCACCAGCGAGGAGAGGAAGTCCTGCTGACGCCCCATCCGCTGGGTGTCGCTGCCGTCGCCGAGCGCGTAGCGGACGCGGACGTAGCCGAGGGCCTGCTCGCCGTCGAGCGTCTGCCGCCCGGCCGGCAGGTTCAGCTGGGAGTCCTTGTCCACGACCGGCTGGGACAGGCAGACGTCGACCCCACCGATCGCGTCGACCATCTTCTTGAAGCCGGTGAAGTCGACCACGACGAAGTGGTCGATCCGAATGTCCGTCATCTGCTCGACCGTGCGGATCGTGCAGGCGGTGCCGCCCTGCTCGAAGGCGGAGTTGAACATCCCCAGGTAGGGGTCGGTCACCCGCCCGTCCGGCAGCGTGCAGGCGGGCACGTCGACCATCGCGTCGCGCGGGATGCTGACGCCGACCGCGCGGCGGCGGTCGCGGGAGAGGTGCAGCAGGATCGTCGTGTCCGAGCGGGCCCCGACCGCGCTGCCGTAGGCGGCGTTCGCGCCGACGCGCGAGTCGGAGCCGATGAGCAGGATGTTCTCGGCGCTGTTCGCCTGGGTCGGCCGGGAGGAGTTGGGGCCGAGCAGGCGTTCGGTCGTGGTGTCGGTGTGGATGTTGCCGTTCAGCTTGGTGTAGCCGAACCAGGCCGTGCCGATCGCGGCGACGAGGAGGACCCCGAGACCCAGCGATATCCACAGCAGCACCCGGCGCCTGCGGCGGCCGGGAGCCTTGTCGCGGTCGTTTCGGCTGCCGCCCACGGAACCCCCGGTCGAGAGAGGGCAGCCCGCTGCTGCCGTCCATTGATCATGACCGGGGGGTCGCTCGGGCACACGGCAGGCTGGTCCGTCCGAGGGAAGGCCTCGACTGCCGAGCAGCTCAGCTCAGATGACGCGTGACCCGCTCGTCCGCGATGCGGCGGGCCAGCGTCTCCGGGGCCAGCGACTCGCTGTTGCGGCAGAGCACCACGCTCGCGCCCGCGGCCAGCGGCGCGAGCAGGCCGCCCGCGAGGCCGTCCCAGTCCCCGTAGGTCAGCGTCGAGAGCACTCGGTCCTCCGCGCCGATCCCCAGCTGACGGGCGTGCTCGACGGCCAGCGCGACCGTGTGCGAGCCGCTGAGCTGCTCGCCGTCGATCTCCAGGGCCGGGCGTTCCGGGTCGACCGGGGCGTAAGGGACGAAGCGGTCCCCTTGGGCGGGCACCTCGACCGCGTAGTCCACGAAGCCGGCCGGCAGCTGCGGGAACCGCCCGCCGAGCGGACGCAGGGCGAGGGCCACCCGTTCGCCGTCGCAGGCGAGCGCCTCCTCGAGGCTGTCCGGCCCGCTCACCACCAGCTGCGCCTTGGCCGGGTCACCGCCCGGACAGGCCAGCACGCCTACCGACCAGCAGGCGAAGAGCCAGATCGCGGTCTGCCAGTGCGCCGGCAGCAGCAGAGCCGCGCGGTCGTCCGGGGCGGCGGCGAGCTCGTCCTGCAACAGGTTGGCCGTCTTGGCCACCCAGTTGTCGAAGGTCTTCACGGACAGTTCGACCCGCTCGCCGGTGGCGTCGTCGTAGTACGTGATCAGCGGACGAGCGGGATCGACTTCGAGGAGGGAGCGCAGCAGATCGGCGGGGGTCTCTGCGCCGCTGAGGGGTGTCTGGCTCATGGTGGTGCCCAGCCTACGGCGTGGGACGGGTGAAGAGACCAGACCCCCACCGCTAACTTTCCTTCCGGGTAGCCTGGCTCGCGTGAACAGCGGGACGAGTGCGGCTGCGGCGACGGGCGTGGCAACGGGCGCGGCAACGCGCGTGTGGAGGCCGGACGGGCCGCTCGACGTCGCGCAGACCTTCGGGTTCCTGCGGCGCGGGCCCCTCGATCCGTCCTACCGCCGCGCCCGCGACGGCGCGCTGTGGCGGGTCTCCCGCACCCCCGGTGGCGTCGGCACGCTGCGCCTTCGCACGCGCCCGGCCGAGGGCGCGGTCGAGGCCACGGCGTGGGGCGCGGGCGCGTCCTGGCTGCTGGACGCGGTCCCGCGCTGGCTCGGCGCGGAGGACGACCCGGCCGGCTTCGACCCACGCGGCCAGCGGCTGTTGCGGGACGCGCACGCCCGCAACCCCGGGCTGCGGATCGGGCGGACGGGGCTGGTGATGGAGTCGCTGGTCCCGGCGATCCTGGAACAGAAGGTCACCACGGGCGAGGCGTACGAGGCGTGGCAAACGCTGCTGCGTCAGTACGGCGAACCGGCCCCTGGCGGCGCGGCGGTGCCTCCGCACATGTACGCGCCGCCGGCGGCGCGGGACTGGGCGATGATCCCCTCCTGGGCCTGGCACCGCGCCCGCGTCGACGGCAAGCGCGCGGGCACTGTCGTGCGGGCTGCGAAGGTCGCTCCGCGGTTGGAGGAGGCCTCGGCGATGTCCCCGGCCGATGCGGCTGCCCGGCTGACGACGGTCCCGGGCGTCGGCGCCTGGACGGCGGCGGAGACGCTGCAGCGCAGTAACGGCGACGCGGACGCCGTGTCAGTGGGGGACCTGCACCTGCCGAACACGGTCGGCTGGGCCCTTGCCGGGCGGGAGCGGAGCGACGACGCGGTGATGCTGGAGCTCTTGGAGCCGTATCGGCCCCACCGCTACCGCGTCTGCCGCTTGTTGCACACCTTGCACGTCGCCGCGCCCCGGCGTGCGCCGCGCTACGCTCCGCTGGACTTTCGGCAGATGTAGTCCGGGTCACGGGGGCACGCAGGGAAGCTTCACTATCTGGGGGCGCGGGGAACTGCGCGAGATACCACCCTGTGCGGATGGCCCTGTGCGTTCGGATCAGTACCTGCGTGGGTGGCTTGTCGCGCAGTTCCTCGCGCCCCTGACAGTGCAACTGGCCCTCCGTCGTGCGCTGTCGCGCCCACGCGGCGGAGCCGCAAATCGGTAGAGCCTCGCGCCCCTGAGGTGAGTGCAACTACCGCACTGTGTAAAAGGCTTCCGGGTCGCGGGGTGGGCGCGAAGGCGCCGGAGCGGCTGGACGGCCAACGGCGATCGCGCCCATCGGGTCCCAACTGGCAGGGAGATCGAGCGCTGACCGCACGGTCGGACGGCAGAACATGGTCGAGGAGACCCACGCCGTGCCCAGGCCCTCACCTGCGAGCGTGACGAGCATGTTCTCCACCGCCGCGCCCATCGCCACCACGAACATCTCCCGTTCCGCCGCCGCCCGCCGCGCGTCCGGGTAGGCGTGGGATCCGTCCATGACCAGGCACGGGACGACCAGGTACGGCGCGTTGCGCAGCACGTCGCCGCGCCGGACGCGGCGGGCGACGCGGTCCGGGTCCCAGCCGTCCAGCTCCACCAGGTCGCGGTTCCACGCGCTCAGCATCGCGTCCAGCAGCCGGGTTCGCGCGACCGCCGACTCGACGAGCACGAACCGCCACGGAGTGGTGTGGTGCGGGGCCGGGGCCGTGATCGCCGCCGCGACCGCGCGGCGGACCGCGCCCGCGTCCACCGGCTCGGCGGTGAAGCTGCGCACGGTGCGCCGGCCGTGGACCGCCTCGCGGATCGCCTCCGACGTGCCGAGCCGGAACAGGTCCTCCTCGGCCGGGCGGATCAGCGGACGGACGCCGTCGCCGTCCTCCTCCGTCACGAAGTGCGCCAGGCCGCGCACGATCGCCACCGGACGGCCCGACGTCTTGCCCTTCACGAGGTCCGCCGCCGCGGCCAGCTCGTCCGCGATCGCGGTGACCGTCAGCGCGAGCTCGTTGCCGTGGCTGTCCACCCGGCCGCGGTGGTCCTCCAGGACCGAGACGCCCGCCGCGCCGATGGCGACGTCGGTCAGACCGTTACGCCAGGGGCGGCCGAAGGTGTCGGTGATCACGATGCCGACCCGCTTGCCCGTCAGCTCGTGCAGCCGCTTCCGCAGCGTCCGCGCCGAGGCGTCCGGGTCCTCGGGCAGCAGCAGGACCGTGCCTGACGGCGTGTTGGAGGCGTCGACGCCCGCGGCCGCCATGACCAGGCCCTGCCGGTTCTCGACGATCCGGGTCCGCCCGCGCCGGGCGACGACGCGGACCGCCTCCGCGTCGATCGCGGCCTCGCGGTCCGTCGCCCGGACGAGGCGGCCCTCGGCCTTGCTGACGACCTTCGAGGTGACCAGCAGGATGTCGCCGTCCGCCAGCTCCGCCCCGGTGGCGAAGAGCAGCTGGGCGAGATCGTCCCCCGCGCCGACCTCCGGCAGGCCGTCGATCCCGACGATCCGCACCTCGCTCATCCGCGCACCTGCTCGGCCAGCTCGAGCGCCTGACGCGCCATCGCGGCCGTCGTCTCGACGTCCGTCATCAGCAGCGGCACCGCGCGGCAGGTGATGCCGGCGGCCTCGACCTCGGCGATCGAACCGGCGTCGGAGGTGTGCACGAGCCAGCCGTCGACCAGGCCGGGGCCGTAGTGCCTGGCCACCGCGGCGGCGGTCGTCTCCACGCCGACGGCCTCCAGCACCTTGTCCGCCATACCGCGCACCGGCGCGCCGCCGATGATGGGGGAGAGGCCGACGACGGGCGCGTCCGCGGCGACGATCGCCTCGCGGATGCCGGGCACCGCGAGGATCGTGCCGATGCTGACCACCGGGTTGGACGGCGGGAAGAGGATGACGTCCGCCTCGGCGATCGCTTCCAGCACGCCGGGCGCGGGCTTCGCGGTCTCCGCGCCGACGGGCAGGATCGCCTGTGCGGGGACGGCGGCGTGCAGCTTGACCCAGTACTCCTGGAAGTGGACCGCACGGCGCTTGCCGTCCAGCTCGGGGTCCTCGATGACGACGTGGGTCTCGATCCTGTCGTCGGACATCGGCAGCAGCCGGACGCCCGGCTGCCAGCGGTCGCACAGGGCCTCGGTGACCGCGCTGAGCGGGTAGCCGGCGCCGAGCATCTGGGTGCGGACGATGTGGGTGGCGAAGTCCTTGTCGCCCAGCCCGAACCAGGCGGGGCCGACGCCGTAGGCGGCCAGCTCGTTCTTGACGGACCAGGTCTCTTCGGCGCGGCCCCAGCCCTGGTCCTCGTTGATGCCGCTGCCGAGCGTGTACATCACGGTGTCCAGATCAGGGCAGACCTTCAGCCCGAACAGGTGGATGTCGTCGCCCGTGTTCCCGATGACGGTGATCTCATCGGCTTCGCCGATCGCCGCCTTGAGTCCGCGCAGAAAGCGCGCTCCGCCGATTCCTCCGGCCAGTACCGTGATGCGCATGCGCCCTATCCTCGCAGGCGTCTTACGGAGTCATGACGCGCGGGCGCTGCGTGCTGCGCCGGGGGGTGGGCGGGCCTAGCGTCGCAGGCATGCAGGTACTGCTCACCGGCGGAGCCGGTTTCATCGGAACGGCCGTGGCGCGGGCGCTGCTCGCGGCGGGGCACGACGTGCGGGTGCTCGATCTGCGGCCTGTGCCGGGCGGCATCCAGGGTGATGTCCGCGACCCTTCCGTCGTCGCGGACGCCCTGCGTGGCGTCGACGCGGTCTGCCATCAGGCGGCGAAGGTCGGCCTGGGTGTGAACCTGGACGACGCCCCCGACTACGTCGGCTGCAACGACCTGGGGACGGCCGTGCTGCTGGCCGCGATGGCGCGGGCATCAGTGCCTCGGCTGGTGCTGGCCGGGTCGATGGTGGTCTATGGCGAGGGTCGCTACGACTGCGCGGAGCACGGCAGGGTCGCCGCGCCGCCGCGCCGGGTCGCGGACCTGGACGCGGGCCGCTTCGAGCCCCGCTGCCCGCGCTGTGGCGCGGAGTTGACGCCGGGCCTGGTCGACGAGGACGCTCCGACCGATCCGCGCAACGTCTACGCGGCGACGAAGCTCGCCCAGGAACACCTCGCCTCCGCCTGGGCGCGCGCCTCCGGCGGCACGGCCGTCGCGCTGCGCTACCACAACGTCTACGGCCCCGGCCTGCCCCGTGACACCCCCTACGCGGGCGTCGCCGCCCTCTTCCGCTCGGCGCTGGCCCGCGGCGAGGCCCCACGCGTCTTCGAGGACGGCGCCCAACGCCGCGACTTCGTCCACGTCTCCGACGTCGCCTCGGCGAACGTGGCGGCGCTGGCTTCTCTGGACGATCGCGAACCCGGCTCCCTCCGCAGCTACAACGTCGGCAGCGGCGTGATCCACACCGTCGGCGACCTCGCCTCCGCGCTGGCGGCCGCCTGCGGCGGCCCGGAACCCAAGGTGACCGGCGAGTACCGCCTCGGCGACGTCCGCCACATCACCGCCGACTCGCAGCGGCTGCGGGAGGAACTCGGCTGGAAGCCGCAGATCTCCTTCGCCGACGGCATGGCGGAGTTCTCGCGGGAAGCCGACTAACCCAGGAACGGGCGGAGCGCCGGGCGATGGTCCAACGGAAGATCCTGCTCCCGCGCGAACTCATGGTCGGCGAAGTCGAACCCGGGCGTGACCACCTCGGCCACCAGCGCATAGCGGGAGCCTTCCGGCAGGAGGGATGCCTTCCACCAGCCGCCGGGCACCAGCAGGTGGCGCTCCTCAGCACCGCCCAGCGGCCGGACGCTGCGCCCGCCGTCCGGGTCGAGGAGCTGGTACTCGACCAGGTCGCCTTCGAGGAAGAAGTGCAGGATGTCGCTGCGGTTGCGGTGCAGTCGCCCGCACGGCTGAGCGTCCGTCATCAGGTAGTAGATCGACGTCGCCGTCGGCCGCTCGCCGCTCTCGGTGGCGAGCCCGTGTGGGCTGGTGTAGATCCGGCGGAAGTAGCCCCCTTCGGGGTGCGGCTCCAGGCCGAGGCTCTCGATCAGCTCCTGCGCGCGCAATTCCCTGTCTTTCGCTCGCCCGCCGACCGGCCTGTCAGCGGCTGTACTGCTTGAACAACGCGGTGTCGATCGTGCAGGGGCCGAACGGCACTGCGTCGCCGCGCAGCCACGGTCCGAAGCTATCGCCTTCGGCAGGCTGCTTGCCACGCTGACTCGGCGCGCCGGGCGTCAGAGACCCGCCGTCGGCAACGCGATCTCGAAGCAGCAGCCGCCGCTGACGTTGTGGACGCTCGCGCGGCCCTCGTGGGCCTCGACGATGCCGCGGACGATGGCCAGGCCGAGGCCCGCGCCCGCCTCGCCGGCCACCGGGGCTCGCGGGGTACGCGCGGCCGCGCCGCGCCAGCCGGTTTCGAAGACGCGGGGGAGGTCGGCCTCCGGGATGCCGCCGCAGCCGTCGGTGACCGAGACGACGACCTCGCGGTCCCGCGAGCGCGCCGCGACGGCGACGGTGCCGTCGACCGGCGTGGCGCGGATCGCGTTCATGAGCAGGTTGCCCAGCACGCGGGTCATCTCGCGCGGGTCCACCTCCACCGGGACGGGCACGATGCCGTCGCCGATCAGCCGCACCCCGCGCTCGCGCGCCAGCGGGTACGCCCCCGCTATCGCGTCGCCGACCAGGTCGTAGACGGAGACGCGGGAGAGGGTGAGGGTGAGCGCGCCCGCCTGGATGCGGGAGAGCTCGAAGAGGTCGTCGACCATGCCGGTCAGCCGGTCGACCTCGGTGCGGATCCGCGCGTGGTAGCGGCGCGGGTCGTCGGCGACGCCGTCCTCCAGGGCCTCCGCCATCGCCCGCAGGCCCGCCAGCGGGGTGCGCAGGTCGTGCGAGATCCAGGCGATCAGCTCACGCCGCGAGGACTCCAGCGCGCGCTCGCGCTGCCGCGACTCGGCCAGGCGCGCGCTGGTCGCGGCCAGCTCCGCGCCGAGCGCGGACATCTCGGAGCTCAGCGGCACCGCAGGCGCCGAGAAGCCGGCGTCGCTGCCGACGGTCCGCGCCGCGCGCGTCAACTCCTGGCTGCCGATCGCCACTTGGCGTCCCAGCAGCCAGGCCACGAACAGCGAGACCAGCGAGCCCATGCACAGCACCACGACCACGACCCCGTAGTCGTGCTTCGACAGGAACATCGCCTGCGCCACCGCGATCGTCCCGGCGGCCACGGCCAGCACCGTCACCAGCGCCACCGTGAACAGCGACCAGGACAGTGAGCGCCGCCGCAGCAGCCGTACCGCCGGCCAGCCGGCCAGTCCGGCCAGGCCCGCGCCGAGGGCCGCGTAGGCGGCCATCACCAGCAGGTCATGCATCGGGTACCACCGTCTCCTGGGCGCGGGTCGGCCCGTCCGAGGGGTCGAAGCGGTAGCCCACGCCCCAGACCGTCGTGATCAGGCGCGGCGCGGCGGCGTCGTCCTCGACCTTCTCGCGCAGTCGCCGCACATGCACCGTCACCGTCGACAGGTCGCCGAAGTCCCAGCCCCAGACCCGGTGCATCAGCTCCTCGCGGCCGAAGGCCGTGCCCGGGTGCGCGAGCAGGAAGGCCAGCAGGTCGAACTCACGCAGGGTCAATGTCAGTTCGCGGGTGCCGCGCCAGGCCCGGCGGGCGGCGGGGTCGACCCGCAGGTCGCCCGCGGCGAGCGGGCCGCCCTCCTCGGCCGGCGTCGGGACGCCCGCGCTGCGGCGCAGCACGGACTGGATCCGCAGCACCAGCTCGCGCGGCGAGAAGGGCTTGGTGACGTAGTCGTCCGCGCCCAGCTCGAGGCCGAGGATCCGGTCGTGCTCGTCGCCCTTGGCGGTCAGCATGACGACGGGCACGTTCCGCGTCGCCGGCTCCGCGCGCAGGCGGCGGCAGACCTCCAGGCCGTCGATCTCCGGCAGCATCAGGTCGAGCACGACGAGGTCCGGCCGTCGCGCGGCGGCCTGCTCCAGCGCGGCGCGGCCGTCGCCGGCCCGGTCCACGGTGTAGCCGGCGCGCAGCAGGTAGCCGGTGACGACCTCGGCCACGGTCGGGTCGTCGTCCACGACCAGGATCCGGCGAGGCAGCGGGGCGGGCACGGCTACCGGTACGTCTGCCTGTACGGAGGCGGCCGCGTCGTCGAGTGGTTGGGTCACACCTCCACCGTAGGAGTCTTCGGCCTGCGGTGATCCCTTTCGAGGCACCGACGTTCGCGTTCCGTAAGGTGCCGCTGCGGTCTGCGGGCCGGGTCGCGCTCGTAGCGTGAGGCCCATGACGCGTATGGAGAACGCCGCGGACGCCGTCGACCTGGTACTTCCCTGTCTGGACGAATCAGCGGCACTGCCCTGGGTGCTCGGCCGGATGCCCGCAGGGGTTCGTCCGATCGTGGTGGACAACGGATCGACGGACGGCTCGCCCGAACTGGCCGCCTCGCTCGGCGCGACCGTCGTCCACGAGCCGAGGCGCGGCTTCGGCGCCGCCTGCCACGCGGGTCTGCTGGCGGCGCGGGCGCCGTGGGTCGCGTTCTGCGACTGCGACGCCTCGCTGGACCCGGCGGAGCTGCCCCGACTGCTCGCACAGCTCACGGCGGACCGGGCCGACCTCGTCCTCGGGCGCCGGATCCCGGCCGGACGGGGCGCGTGGCCCGCGCACGCCCGGCTGGCCAACGCGGAGCTGGCCCGGCGGCTGCGCTCGCGGACGGGCGCGCCGCTGCACGACCTCGGACCGATGCGGGTGGCCTCCCGCGAGCGGCTGCTGGCCCTCGGGCTGGGGGACCGGCGTTCGGGCTACCCGCTGGAGATGGTGCTCGCCGCCTCGGCGGCCGGGATGCGGGTGGGCGAGGTTCCGGTCACCTACCGGCCGCGCGCGGGCCGCTCGAAGGTGACCGGCACACTGCGCGGCACGCGGCAGGCGGTGCGGGACATGAGCGCGATCCTGGCCGCGCCCGCGCCGGTCCTGCTGGTGCTGGCGAAGGCGCCGGTCGCCGGCCGGGTCAAGACCCGGCTGATCGGCGACGGACTGACGGCGGATCAGGCGGCGCAGGTGGCGGAGGCGGCGCTCGCGGACACACTCGTGACCTTGGATCAGGTCCCGGCCTCGCGGCGGGTCCTGGTCCTGGACGGCGCGCCGGGACCGTGGCTGCGGCCGGGCTGGGAGGTCGTCCCGCAGGCGGAGGGCGGCCTGGACCGCAGGCTGGCCGCGGCCTTCGCGGCGGTGGCGGGCTCCACTCCAGCGCTGCTGGTGGGGATGGACACGCCGCAGCTCGCCGCGCGCACGCTGGCCGAGCCGCTGTCGCCTGCGGCACGGGCGGGTGTGGACGCCTGGTTCGGCCCGGCGACGGACGGCGGCTTCTGGGCCTTCGGCCTGGCCCGTCCGACGCCGGAGCTCGCGGCGCGGCTGCTGCACGGGCTGCCGATCTCGACGGACACGACGGGGGCGGTGCTGCGCTCCCGCCTGGCGGCGGCGGGCCTGCGGGTGCGGGAGCTGTCGGCGCTGACGGACGTGGACACGGCGGCGTCGGCGGCGGAGGTCGCCGCCCTCGCCCCGACCTCCCGTTTCGCGGCGGCCTGGCGTGAGGCGCGGGTAGGGGCGGTGCGCGGGTGAGCGTCGCGGTCGCGGTCCCCCTCGGCTGGGGCCGGGTCGACGATCCGTTCGCGGAGGCGATGCGCACCGGGCGCGGCCCGCTGTGGCTGCGCCGCGAGGACACCGGCGAACGCGTCCCCCTTCATGTCGAGCGCTGGTGCGGCGAGCCGGACGGGGCGGACGCGAGCCTGCTGGCCCGCGCGCTGCGGCGCGGTGTCCCGACGCTGGACATCGGCTGCGGACCCGGCCGCCTGGTGACCGCCCTGCAGCGGTGCGGCCTCCCGGCCCTGGGCGTCGACGTCACGCACGCGGCGGTGGTCCGCACGGTCGGGCTCGGCGGCAGCGCGCTGTGCCGCTCGGTCTTCGACCGCCTGCCTGGCGAGGGCCGCTGGGGGACCGCCCTGCTCGCCGACGGCAACCTCGGCATCGGCGGCGACCCGCTCGCCCTGCTGACGCGCGCCGCCGAACTGCTGGCCCCGGGCGGTCAGCTGCTCGTCGAGGTCGAACCGGCCGAGGTCGACGAACGCCTCACCGTCCGCCTCGAATCGCCCTCGGCGCTTCCCGGCCCCGCCTTCCCCTGGGCCCGCCTGGGCCTTGCGGCCACCCGCCACGCGGCTGCCGCGGCGGGCCTCCGCCCCACTGAGAGTTGGCACGCCGACGGTCGAACGTTCCTCACACTGATGCGCTGACCAGGGGCGCGAGGCTCTGCTGATATGCGGCTGCGCCGCGTGGGCGCGACAGGTCTCGACGGAGGGTCCGTTGCACCACCAGGGGCGCGAGGAACTGCGCGAGCAACCCCCCGCGTGCGGATGGCCCTGCGCGTTGAGGACCATCCGCATGTCGGTGGCTTGTCGCGCAGTTCCTCGCG